>NZ_JALDXU010000040.1:0-27324 GCF_032154715.1 Citricoccus sp.
TTGGGGGGCCGGGGGGTTCGGCTCCCGCTGGCGCCGATCCGGTGCGGATCAGTTGCGGCGGGCGGCCGGTGGTGCGGCGATCACTCGGCCGTGTCGGCGGCCTTGTCTGCGGTCTTGGCCGGGGCCTTCTTCGCGGCGGCGGTCTTGGCCGGAGCCTTCTTCGCCGGGGCCTTCTTGGCGGGGGCCTTCTCTCCGCCCTCGGACTCGGCTTCGGCCTTCTTGGCGGCGGCGGTCTTGGCCGGAGCCTTGGTGGTGGCCGTCTTCGCAGCCGCCTTCGCCGGGGCCTTCTTGGCGGCGGCGGTCTTGGCCGGAGCCTTCTTGGCCGGGGCCTCCTCGGCGTCCGCCGGAACCTTGGCCTCCGCCTTCGTGGCCGCGGCGGTCTTGGCCGGAGCCTTCTTCGCAGGGGCCTTCTTGGCGGGGGCCTTCTTCGCGGGAGCCTTCTCCGCTTCGGCCGGCGAATCGGCTGACGGAGCGGAATCCGCAGAATCAGCGGAGTCGGCCGAGTCTGCGGAGTCGGCCGAGGCAGCGCTGTCGTCGCCACCCGGGGTGACGAAGGCGGTCAGGTCTACGTCATGGCCGGCGGTGTCGGTGACCACGGCGTACTCGAGGACCTTGGCGAGGGCCTTGCGGCGGCGGACCTCGCCCATGATCATCGGCACCTGACCGGCCTGGTCCAGCATCTGGGCGAACTGGTTCGGGTCCATGCCGTACTGCTGGGAGGTGGAGATGATGTACTCGATCAGCTCGCCCTGGTCCACGCCGACCTCTTCGGCGTCGGCGACCTTGTCGAGGATGATCTCGTTGCGGAAGGCCTCGCGGGCGTTCGACTCGACCTCGGCGCGGTGCTCCGGGGTGTCGTGCTCGTCGCCCTCGGAGTGGCCCTGCTGCGAGAAGTGCTGGTCGATCTGCTCGTTGACCACGGAGTCCGGGACCGGCACCTCGACGAGCTTCACGAGCTCTTCGAGAACCTTGTCACGGGCCTCGATGCCCTGACCGGTGACGGCGCCCTCGGCGGCCTTCTCCTTCAGGTCCGCCTTGAGCTCGTCGATGGTGTCGAACTCGGAGGCCAGCTGGGCGAAGTCGTCGTCGGCCTCCGGCAGCTCGCGCTCCTTGACACCACCGAGGGTGACCTTGACGGTGGCCTTCTCGCCGGAGTGGTCGCCACCGGCCAGGACGGTCTCGAAGACCGCGTCCTCACCGGCGGACAGGCCTTCGAGCGCCTCGTCCATGCCATCGAGCATGGTGCCTGCACCGACCTGGTAGGACAGGTCCTCGGCGTGGTCGACCTGCTCGTCCCCGACCGTGGCGGTCAACGTGATGGTGACGAAATCGTCCTTGGCGGCCGGGCGCTCCACGGTCTGAAGGGTGCCGAAGCGCGAACGAAGCTCGTCGAGGGCCTTCTGCTCGTCCTCTTCGGACGCGGCGGCCGGCTCGACGGTGACCTTCAGTCCCTTGTAGTCGGGCAGCTCGACCTCGGGACGGATGTCCACCTCGACGCTGAACTTCAGCGGGCCCTCGGCCTCGCCGTCAACGCCGGGCATGGAGGTGACCTCGACCTCGGGACGTGCCATCGGGGTGGTCTCGGTCTGGGCGAGGGCTTCCTGGTAATAGTCGTTCAGACCCTCGTTGACAGCCGTCTCCACCACGTAGCCACGGCCGACGCGCTGGTCGATGAGGCGCGCAGGAACCTTGCCCTTGCGGAAGCCGGGGACCTGGATCTGGTTCGCCACCGTCTTATAGGCCTGGTCCAGGCGCGGCTTGAGGTCCTCGAAGGGGACCTCGACGTCCAGCTTGACCCGGGTCGGGCTGAGGTTTTCTGCGGTGCTCTTGACCACGTGGGACTCCTGTGTGGATTGATCATCTCGTCTATATGGCGCGGATGGGCCCGGCCGTCGGGCATCCGGTGAATCAGGCCGCCCCGGCAAGCGGGGCGACCATGACGTCGGGGTGACAGGATTTGAACCTGCGGCCTCACGCTCCCAAAGCGCGCGCTCTACCAAGCTGAGCTACACCCCGCAGACGGCCCTGGCCATTTCTGGCCAGAGACCAGTGTACGCATGACGGCCCCGTACTCCGCATTTCTGCGACATTCAAGCCCTGGCCGTACCTCTGCGCCGCGCCGACATGGGGCTGTTTTGCTGCTCAGACGGACTGCTTGGTACGATCGTCTTCGCTGCGTTCGGTGGATGCCCCTCCGGGGACACACATCCTGGCTGACGCCGTGGGGATGTAGCTCAATGGTAGAGCCCCAGTCTTCCAAACTGGCTACGCGGGTTCGATTCCCGTCATCCCCTCCACCGCACCACGAAGGCCCCGGTTCCGCCGGGGCCTTCCTGTTTAAGACCCTCACGTCGTCTCTTAAGCCTTTTCTTATATAAGACACGATGCAATCATGTGTTCATGCACGCTCTGGATGTCCTGGGTGACCCCGTCCGGCGCCGCATCCTGGAGATGCTGGCCGGGGGCGAACTCAGCGCCGGAGAGGTCGGCGCCCTGGTCCAGACCGAGTTCGGGATCAGCCAGCCCGCGGTCTCACAGCAGCTGAAGGTCCTTCGTGATCACGGCTTCGCCACGGTGCGGCCCGAGGGCACTCGTCGGCTCTACGCGGTGGACCCACAAGGACCCCGGGAGGCCAGCGATTGGCTCAGCCCGTTCGAGCAGTTCTGGCGGCCGAGGCTGGATGCCCTGGGGACCGAACTGGCCCGAGGCAAGCGGCAACGGAGGATGTCGGCTGAGCGTGCAGCAGCGGAGACCTCCGCGGACGTCACCGAACACCACCACCCCACGCCCCAGGAGTCATGACATGGTCGATATCCAGAACCAACTCTCCGCTGTCACACGCGGCCTCTCATTCGAGGACCGGGACGGCGAGCCCGCACACGTCCAGACCCTCGAGCAGACCTACCCGGCAGGCCTCTCGGACGTCTGGGAGGCGGTCACCACGCCCGAACGCATCGCCCGCTGGTTCCTGCCCATCACCGGCGACCTCCGCCTCGGCGGTCAGTACCAGCTCGAAGGCAATGCCGGCGGCACCGTGCTGGAATGCGCCCCGCCCGCGGAGGGCACGGCTCGCTACCGGATCACCTGGGAATTCGGAGGGGGCGTGTCCTGGGTGACCGTGCGGCTGGCCGACGAGGGCGACTCGACTCGCTTCACCCTCGAACACGTCGCCCGGGCGGCTGACCTCCCGGAGGGGATGTGGAACACCTACGGCCCCGGCGCCACCGGGGTGGGCTGGGACGGCGGCCTGCTGGGCCTGGGACTGCACCTCGGCGCCGTCGAGGGCTCCCTCTCGCCCCAGGAGGCGGAGGCCTGGGCCGTCACCGACGAGGGCAAGCGGTTCTACCGGGGGGCCGCTGACGGCTGGGCCGCAGCGCAGGTGGCCGCCGGCGCGGATCCCGCGGTGGCTGCCCGCGCTGCAGACGCCACCTACGGCTTCTACACGGGGTCGGACGCCTGATCCGGCGCTCCGGGGCCATCGAGCCCCGGGGCGGTTGGGCACTCCCGGCGGCTCACCGGTAGTCCTCCACGGGCAGGTCCGCGGACGGCGTCGTATCCATCGCGGCGATGAACCCCCAGGCGTCCGGCCGGGATCCATCCACGTCGGTCACGCCGTAGTGCCGGGCCAACTCGAAGGAACTGACGGACCGGGTGTTCCACTGGTCCCGCCGCGGATCGGCTGCCAGCTCCACGATGCCGCGGGCGAGCAGGGCAGGGGTCTCGGAGATCACGAACTCGTAGGGCGGGACCACGTCGGTCTTCCCACGGTGTGCTGCCGCCGCCTCGCGCCAGTTCTGCTCGGTGACGCCGAAGGCATCCAGCATCATCTCCGAGCGCAACCATCCGGCTGAGACGGAGACCGCCGTCCCCCCGTGTGCCTTCAGCTCGTGCCCCTCGGCGAAGGCCAACCGGTCGACGGCGGTCTTGGCGAGGTCCAGGAACACGGTTTCCCGGAAGTGACCCTGATTGTAGTCCCGGGTCCCGTCGGTGGTCTCGACCACGAGGCCCCCGGGGTGGCGGATCAGCAGACCCAAGGCGGCGTGGCTGGTCAGCAGGTGGGTGCGGAAGCCGGCGTCGAAGAGCCTCATACCGTCGTCGAGGTCGTACTCCCACAGCGGGATGCCGAACTCCACGTAGGCCTCGCCCCCGATGTCGTTGATCAGGATGTCCAGCCGACCTTGTTCGCGGTCGATCCGCTCCACGAGCTCACGGACGGCGCTCACCTCGAGGTGGTCCACGACCACCGCATGGGCCGTCCCGCCCTCGGCCCGGATCAGACCGGCAGTCTCCTCGACCGTCTCGGGACGCCCGTAGTCCGACGGGTGGCCCGCCGTGGAGCGGCCGGTGCAGTAGACGACCGCCCCGGCCCGGCCCAGTTCCCGGGCAATGGCCCGACCCGCACCACGGGTGGCTCCCGCCACCAGGGCGATCCTCCCTTGCAGGGCCCCTGGCCGTTGCCCCGCCGACTCCGTTGCCGCCGTTGGTTCGGCCGCCTCTGTTGCTCCCGTTGATTCCATCGCCATGACTGTGCCCACTCCGGTTCTCGTGTTCGATCGATGCCTGCGCTCCCATGATGGCGGCTCGCCGACCACCATGGGGTCTCCGCGCGCACGTCGAGACCGCCCGGCTGAAGATGCTGGGCAGCACGACGGCCCGGGACTCGGGCGTCGAGGTGCAGGAGCCGCCGGCAGTACGGGAGGCGTTGTACCGCCGCGGCGCAGAGCTGGTCGCCCGGACCCGCTCCCGACGATCCTGAGATTTCCCGACGATCCTGAGAATCCCCGGTGATCATCACCGGGGATTTTCGCGATCACCGGGAAACGCGGGCCTCCACTCCGTCAACCACCCCGTCGACAACCCGGTCGACAACGCCGTCGGTCATCCCGGCAGCTGACAGCCCGGGCACCAGAAGAGCTTCCGAGCCTGCATCTCCGCCAGGCGGACCGTGGTTCCGCAGACGCGGCAGTCCATCCCGTCCCGCTGGTACACGTAGTACGCGTTGTCCGGCCACACCGGTGCCACGTGCCCGCGCTCATCCTTCGAGCTGCGGTGCTCGGGGCGCGTGGTGATGATCTTGCCGTCCCGGACGCCGTCGTTCATCAGGACCACGAGATCCTGCCAGAGATCCCTACCGGCCTCCCTCCCCAGCGTCCGCCCCGGCAGGTACGGGTCGATCCCCTGGCGGAACAGGGACTCGGCGCGGTAGATGTTGCCGACTCCGGCCAGCACGTTCTGATCCATCAGCAGCTGCCCGATCGCCACCCCGCGGGCGGACACGCGCCGCAGGAACTCCTCCGGCCCGGTGCCGGGCACCAGGGGGTCCGGCCCGAGGCGGTCGACGACGACGGCCGCCTCGGGCGGCGTGATCACCTCGCAGGCGCTCGGGCCGCGCAGATCCGCCCACCCGTGGGCGGATACCAGCCGGACGCGGACCTGACCCACCGGTGCTGGCGGGCCGGCGTACGCGGGTGCCGCGCCGGCGTCGTGCGCTGGGGTGTCCGCTGATGTGTCTGCAGGCGCCATCGGCGCGTCGAAGGTATCCGTCTCCCCCATCCTGCGGGGTGCACCGATGCTGGAGGCACCGCGGAACGTCTCATCGCCGCCGAAGCTCCAGGCGCCGTAGAGCCCGAGGTGGACGCGGAGGACGAGTGCGGTGCCGGTGTCCTGGCCGAAGTCGAGGAACAGGTGTTTGCCATGGGCCCGCGCCGACGTCAGCGTGGCTCCGTCGATCAGGCGGGCGCCGGCGGCGAAGCGGCCCTGCGGGGAGGACACGCGCAGGCGCTCACCGGCGAAGACGTCGGAGAACTGGCGGGCGAGGCGGTGGATCGAATGGCCCTCGGGCATGGATCACGCCACCGTCAGCTGACGATCTCGCGGGTCTGCTCGTAGTGCGCGATCTTGCCGATGCGGCGCACGTGCCGCTCGTCGCCGGAGAAGGGCTCCGCCAGGAAGGCCTCGATGATGGCGGTCGCCTCCTCGAGGGGGTGCTGACGCCCGCCCACGGCGATGACGTTGGCGTCGTTGTGCTCCCGGGCCAGCCGGGCGGTGTCCAGGTTCCAGGCCAGGGCGGCGCGGATGCCGCGGACCTTGTTGGCGGCGATCTGCTCACCGTTGCCGGAACCGCCCAGGACGATCCCGAGTGCCTCCACCCCGGACTGCTGATCCACCACCACGGCCGCGGCCGCGCTGATGCAGAACGCCGGGTAGTCGTCCTGCGGGTCATAGGACTGGGGTCCGTGGTCGACCATCTCGTATCCGGCGGCCGTCAGGTGCTCGATGAGGTGGGCACTCAGTTCGAGGCCTGCGTGGTCGGTGGCGATGTGAACGCGCATGGGTCTGCTCCTGCTGTCGGCATCTGGCGGGTTCTCGTCCGGCCGTGTCGATGCGGTGGGATACGGTCGGGACCAGCGACCAGCCTACCGGGACGCTTCCCCTACCGCGGGGGTGTGTCCGGTGGCACAATGTTCCGTGGACCAGTTATCCAGCATGTGCTTCACACCAGGGTGCTGCTGGATCCTCCTGTCCGATGGCTCCTGTGGCCATCGGCATTATCCGTTCCTGTCCGTACCCGATCGACCGGAGGCCCCGTGCCCACTCTGAACATCACCCGCAGCGAGGCCGCGGAGCGTGCCGCAGCCCTGAGCGTCACCTCCTACGAGATCGACCTGGACCTCACGCTCGACGGCGACCACTTCCGCTCGGCGACCACCGTCACCTTCTCGGCGGCGGAGGAGGCCGTGGGCACCACCACCTTCATCGACTTCGTCTCCACCCAGGCGCCGACGGCCACCCTCAACGGCGCCACCCTGCCGGCCGAGGCCTTCGATGGAACTCGCATCGCCATCGGCCCGCTGGCGGGCGAGAACGTGCTGGTGGTGGACGGGCTGGCCGACTACATGAACACCGGTGAGGGCCTGCACCGCTTCGTGGACCCGGTGGACGGGGAGACGTACCTGTACTCGCAGTTCGAGGTCCCGGACTCCCGCCGCATGTTCTCGGTCTTCGAGCAGCCGGACCTGAAGGCCACGTTCGCCTTCACCATCACCGCCCCCGCTCACTGGGCCGTGGTCTCCAACTCCCCCACCCCGCAGCCGGCACCCGCCGCGGGCGCGCGGGACGGGGCGTCCACGTGGGCCTTCGAGCCCACCCCGCGGATCTCCTCCTACATCACCGCGCTGATCGCTGGCCCCTACCGGTCCACCCACGCGGAGCTGACCAGTGCGGACGGCCGGACGATTCCGCTGGGCGCCTACTGCCGGGCCTCGTTGTTCGAGTACCTGGATGCCGAGAACATCTTCGAGCTGACCCGCCAGGGCTTCGAGTTCTATGAGGCCCAGTTCGGCACCCCCTACCCCTTCGCCAAGTACGATCAGCTCTTTGTGCCCGAGTTCAACGCCGGGGCCATGGAGAACGCCGGCGCCGTGACCTTCCTGGAGAACTACGTCTTCCGCTCCACCGTCACCGAGGCCATGGTGGAGCGCCGCGCCATCACCATCCTGCACGAGCTCGCCCACATGTGGTTCGGTGACCTGGTGACCATGAAGTGGTGGAACGACCTCTGGCTCAACGAGTCCTTCGCCGAGTTCATGTCCACGCTCTCCGCCGCCGAGAACACCCGCTACACCGGGGCCTGGACCACGTTCTCCGCCATGGAGAAGAACTGGGCGTACAAGCAGGACCAACTGAGCACCACGCACCCGATCAAGGCCGAGATCCGGGACCTGGACGACGTCCTGGTCAACTTCGACGGCATCACCTACGCCAAGGGTGCCTCCGTGCTGCGCCAGCTCGTGGCCTGGGTGGGCCAGGAGAACTTCATGGCCGGCGTCCGCGCGTACTTCGGCAAGCACGCCTGGTCCAACACCGAGCTGTCGGACCTGATGCGTGAGCTTGAGGCCTCCTCCGGCCGCGATCTGACCGACTGGACCCGGCTGTGGCTGGAGACCTCCGGGGTGAACACCCTGTCCGTGGAGGTCGAGACCGCCGGGGCGTCCGGCGCCAGCGCCACGGACGGCGGAACTCCCGACGCCGGCGCCATCACCTCCCTGCGCCTGCGCCAGTCGGCGCCGGGAGACCACCAGCCCGGGGACGCCGTGCTGCGCCCGCACCGCATGGCCGTTGGCTTCTACTCAGCGGACGACTCCGGACGGCTGGTGCGCACCCACCGGTTCGAACTCGATGTGGCCGGCGAGGTCACCGAGGTCATGGAAGCAGCCGGCTTGCCGCGTCCGGACCTGATCCTGCCGAACGACGACGACCTGGCCTACGCCAAGATCCGTCTGGACGAGGCCTCCTGGTCCTTCGTGGCCACCCACCTGAAGGATGTGGCGGAGTCCCTGCCGCGCACCCTGCTGTGGGGTGCCGCGTGGGACACCGTCCGCGATGCCGAGGCCACGGCCGGATGGTTCACCGACCTGGTGCTGTCCAATATCGGCCAGGAGCGGGATTCCTCCGTGGTGCAGACCCTGCTGCGCCAGCTGGCCGGCACGCTGTCCCAGTACGCCGCGCCCGAGCACGCCGTGCAGCTCCGCGCCTCCGCTGCGGATCGCCTGCTGGACCTGGCCCGGCACGCGGAGGCGGGATCGGACAACCAGCTCCAGTTCACCAAGGCGTTCGCGGCGGCAGCCCGCTCGGAGCGGCAGCTGGACACGCTGGCCGCCCTGCATGCCGGCACTGAGTCATGGGACGGGCTGGACCTGAACACGGACCTGAAGTGGGAGATGCTCACAGGGCTCGTGGCCGGCGGCCGCGCCGGCGAGGCGGAGATCGCGGCCGCCGAAGCCGCCGATGTCACCGCCACCGGTGCCCTGGCGGCGTCCCAGGCCCGCGCCGCGGTGCCCACCATCGAGGCCAAACGCACGGCATGGGACCAGGTGGTGGGCGGGGAACTGTCCAACATGACCCAGCGCAACGTGCTGCTCGGCTTCAACCGCGTGCACGACCCGGCCCTGCTGGCTCCCTTCGCCGCCGAGTTCTTCGCGGGGGTGGAGGAGCTGTGGGCCTCGCGTTCGCACGAGATGGCGGAGTCCGCGGCGATCGGGCTGTTCCCGGCTGCCCAGGTCTCCCAGGAGACCATCGACGCGGCGCATGCCCTCGTCGAGCGTTCGCGCGGCACCCAGGCCGCCCTGTCCCGCACGGTGGCCGAGTCCCGAGACGAGATGGTCCGCGCCCTGGCCGCGCGGCAGGCGGACGCCGCTTCCTGACGCAGTGCTTTGCGGGCAGAGATCAGTACTTATTTCTGCCCGCAAAGCCTCGGCTCACTGTGGTTCGCACGCTGGAACGGCGGCGACGTCGGGGAGGATGCGATGCTCCCCGGCGTAGATGACGAAGCGGTCGCCGCGGACGAAGCCGGCCAGCGTCATCCCGGCCTCGCGGGCCAGGTCCACCGCCAACGACGACGGCGCGGAGACGGAGGCGAGCATCGGCACCCCGGCCATCATGGCCTTCTGGGTGAGTTCGAAGCTGGCCCGGCCGGAGACCATCAGGGCGTGCCGGGACAGGGGCAGCATCCCCTCCAACAACGCCCAGCCGAGGACCTTGTCCACGGCGTTGTGGCGGCCCACGTCCTCCCGCACCGCCACCAGCTCACCCGTGGCGGTGTTGAACAGACCGGCCGCGTGCAGCCCGCCGGTGCGGTCGAAGACCTTCTGCCGCTCGCGCAGCACCTCAGGCATCTGCAGCACGAAGGACTCGGTGACCCGCATCGGGTCGCCGTCCACGGGGAACCGGGACTGGGTGCGGACGTTCTCGATGCTGGTCCGCCCGCACAGGCCGCAGGCGCTGGACATGAGCACCTGGCGTTCCATCTCCGGAGCCGGCGCCTGGACCCCAGGGCGCAGGACCACGTCCACGGTGTTGTCGGTCTCCTCCGCTCCGGGGCCGAAGTCACGGCCGCAGTACCGGACGGAGTGCACCTCGTCGGCGGCCCCGATCAGTCCCTCGCTCAGCAGGAAGCCGACGGCCAGGGAGAAGTCCTCCGTGGGCGTGCGCATGGTCACCGCCAGCCGCCGGCCGTTCACCCGGATCTCCAGGGGCTCCTCGGCCGCCAGCACGTCCGCCCGGGCGTCACGCTCTCCGGCCTTGACCCTGACCACGCGAACTCGCGATTCACTTCGTGCCATGCCTCCATCTTCGCCCGCGGCCCGGCTTTCAGTCGACTTCGAGTGGGTCTCGATGCCGCAGACCCACCCGAAGTCGACTGAAACCGTTGGGCGGGGACGCCGCGGACTAGGCTGGGCCCATGCCCCAGGACCGCCCCGTGCACACCGCAGAACGGACGCTCCGCCAACGGACCCTGCCCCAGATCGGCGATTCCGGACAGGATCTCCTGTCACAGGCCTCCATCGCCGTCGTCGGCGCCGGTGGCCTCGGCTCGCCCGTCATCAGCTACCTCGCGGCCGCCGGCATCGGCACCCTGCACGTCATCGACGACGACCGTGTGGAGTTGAGCAACCTCAACCGTCAGACCCTGCACGGCGTCGACACCCTTGGCGGGCTCAAGACCGACGGCGCGGTGTCAGCAGCCCGGCGCCTCGCCCCCGAGACCACGGTCGTCCCCCACGCCGTCCGCCTGACGGACGAGAATGCCGCCGACCTGCTCGCTGACGCGGATCTGATCATGGACGGCAGCGACTCCTTCACCACCCGCTTCATCGTTCACCGCGCCGCCACCGCCCTCGGCACACCGGTGGTCTTCGGCGCCCTGATGCAATGGAACGGCCAGGTCACCGTCTTCTGGTCCGATCCCCCCGTGGCCTCCGGCCTTCCCGCCGTCGTCCTCACCGATGTCTTCCCGGACAACGCCTCCACCCATTCCGCACCGGGCTGCGCCGAGGCCGGCGTCCTGGGCGCCGTCGTCGGGATCACCGGCTCCCTGATGGCCCTCGAGGCGATCAAGCTCGTCCTCGGCACCGGCACACCGCTGCTGGGACGGATGATGCTGATCGACGGGCTCTCCGGCACCACCACGGACATCCCGCTGGCACCCTCCGCGCCAGCCGCCCCATCTGCGCCCTCCGCGCCGTCGGACATCGCCGCTTCTGCCGCCACGCCAACCGCAGAGGCCGGGGCCGCCCCGATCGACCGGCATGATGTGGACCCGGCGGCCGTCTGGCTCGATGTCCGGCGGCCGGAGGAATCACGCGAGCGTCCCGGCCCGCCCGGTACGGTCGAGCTGCCCCTCGACCGGCTCCTGCGTCTGCGGCACGGCCCGGAGCAGCCCCTGCCTCCCGATCATCCGCTGGCGCCCGTCCAGGCCGCCCTGCGACCCGGTGGCGTGGCCGGGTCTCCGGCCGCAGCGTCGCTTTTGCCCTTCTGTGCAGCCGGCCCCCGGAGCGCGACGGCGGCACGTCACCTGGCGCGCCTCGGCTGGCCCGTCCAGGGGTATCTGGACGGCGGACTGGCCCCCGTCACCACCGAGCCCCCAGGAGACCACCGTGGCTGAAGCCCGATACCGCAGCACCGTCAAGGAACACCAGCACCGGGTCCTCGCCCTGGCCCCCCTTCTGCCCGCAGACACCCGGCCCGTGGACGAGGCCTCCGGGCTCACCCTGGCCGCCGACGCGACCGCCACCCTCGACCTGCCCCCGTGGGACAACTCCGCCATGGACGGATACGCCGTCCGATCCGCGGACACCACGCGGGCCAGCCCGGAGGCCCCGGTCCGCCTGCACCTCGTCGCCGAACTGCCCGCCGGCACGGAGGCCGATCCGGAGCTGGCCCCCGGCCGGGCGGCCCGCATCATGACCGGCGCACCGATGCCCACGGACGCCGACGCCGTCGTGCCCCTCGAGGATGCCGTGGGCTGGGACCCTGCCGCGCCCACGGCCGGCACCGAGACCCCCGCGCACGTGGAACTCCACCGCCCCGCCGAGGCGGGACGTCACCTGCGCCGGCGCGGGGATGACGTCCGCGCCGGCGACCTCGTCTCCCCCGCCGGTCGGCCGCTGACCCCGCACCGGCAGTCCGCGCTCGCTGCCGCCGGCATCGCCGAGGTGCGGGTGCGGCGCCGGCCACGGGTCGTGGTCGTCAGCACCGGTTCAGAACTGGTGGCCCCCGGCGCATCGGTCCGCCGCGGCCAGATCCCCGATTCCAACAGCCTCCTGCTGGCGTCCCTGGTGGAATCCTGCGGCGGGCAGGTGGTGCACCGCGGCCGCGTCTCCGACGACCCCGCCGAACTGCAGGCCGTGCTGCGGTCCACCCACGGCGGCTCCGATGCCGTGATCCTCACCGGCGGGGCCAGCGTCGGGGCCCATGACGTCGCCCGCCTCGTCCTGGCACCGGACTCGCCCGGGGGCACGGTGCCCTCCACGCATCGGCCCACGCCCGACGCCGGCCGCCCGGTCCCCGAGGACCCCGCCGTGCGCTTCGATCGGGTGGCGGTCCAGCCGGGCAAGCCTCAGGGGTTCGGCCTGCTGGCGGACGGGCGGGCCGTGTGGTCGCTGCCGGGCAATCCGGTCAGCGCGTGGGTCTCCTACCTGCTGTTCGTGGAGCCGGGGCTGCTGGCCATGCAGGGCCGCGATGCACCAGTGGCCCCGTGGGTACCGGTGATCACGGACGAGGGCTGGCGCTCACCGCCCGGACGCGAGCAGTTCGTGCCGGCACGGGTGGTCTCCGCCCCCGGAGAACCGTTGCGGATCGCCCAGGCCACCGAGCGCGGCTCCGGATCCCAC
Source organism: Citricoccus sp. (assembly GCF_032154715.1). GTDB lineage: Bacteria > Actinomycetota > Actinomycetes > Actinomycetales > Micrococcaceae > Citricoccus. The sequence continues at coordinate 12,672 of NZ_JALDXU010000040.1, forward strand.
CTGGCCGGACGGATGGCCCGCGCCTCCGGACTGGCCCGCGTGCCCGCCACCACCGACGCGGTGTCCGCCGGAGACACCGTCCTCTACCGAGCCCTGGAGGCCTGATGACCGATTCCCCTGCCGTCCACCCCACTGCCACCGGCGCCGGTGCCGACGGCTTCACCCACCTGGCCGGTGACGGCTCGGCCCGCATGGTCGATGTCACGGCCAAGACCCCGACGATCCGCAGTGCCACCGCCGAGGCCACGGTGCTCGTGGCCGCAGACGTCCTCGAGGCGCTGACCGGCGGCACCGTGCCCAAGGGCGATGTCTGGGCCGTGGCCCGGATCGCCGGCATCCAGGGCGCCAAGAAGTGCGCCGAGCTGCTGCCGCTCGCCCATGTGATCGGTGTCCACGGCGCCACGGTGGACTTCGAGGTCGGCCCCGACCGCATCCGCATCATCGCCACCACCCGGACCGCCGACCGGACCGGGGTGGAGATGGAGGCCCTGACCGCCGCCTCCGTGGCCGGGCTGGCCATGGTGGACATGGTCAAAGGTCTGGACCGGGCCGTCGAGCTGACCGGCGTCCGGCTGCTGGAGAAGACCGGTGGCCGCTCCGGCACGTGGCGCCGTGACCACGCGGAGCACCCGGGGTCTCCGGCCGCGCCGGAAACAACGGAGGCACCGGTCGCCCGTGGCTGAGACCCTGGTGGCGATCGTCCTGGCGGGAGGAGCGTCCACTCGCATGGGCCGGGACAAGGGCTCGATCATGGTGGATCCCGCCGAGGGCATCACCCTGCTCGAGCGCACCGTCCAGGCCGCACTCTCGGCCGGGGCCACCACCATCGTCGTGGCCGGTGACCGGCCGGTGTCTGCTGTGCCGGCGGTGCGGGCTGTGCCGGCGTCCTCCACCACGGGTCCCTCGGGCCCGCAAGACTCCATCCTGGACTCGCCGATGGTCCGCTTCGTGCGCGAGGATCCGCCCCGGTCCGGACCGGTCGCCGCCCTGGACGCCGCCCTGACCACCCTGACCACCCTGACCACCCTGACCACTGTGGCCCCTCTCGAGGCCGACCTCGTGCTGGTGCTGCCCTGCGACCTGGCCGATCCGGTGGCGGCCGCCCGTGAGCTCGTCCGGGCCTCCACCGGTGCACTGGATGGAGTCGAGCACGGATCCGTGGGTGAAGCCATGAACACGCCCCTGAGCCACGGCGGCCACGACGGCGTCGTCGCCGTGGACTCCACCGGGCGCCGCCAGCACCTGACGGCCCTGTTCCGGCTCCCGGCCCTGCGCCCGCGGGCGACACCACGCGCCATCGACGGTGGCACCCGCATCACCCGCGTGCGGGAACGCGTCGCCGGCCTCGACCTGCTCGAGGTTCCCGAACCGGCAGATCGCCCCGGTCTCTGGGACGATATGGACACCCCGGAGGATCTGGAACGCCACCAGCTCCATCCATCAACCCCACCCAGTGGGTCCGGCCACGACACCACCAGGAGTACCCGTGCCTGAGAACAGCACCACCGATTCCCACTCCACTGAACCCCGCGCCGGCGAGGTCGCGGCCGGCACGCGCCACAGCCCCCAGCACCACCAGCAGGACATCCCCGGGCTGGCGGCCTGGCTGGATGTGGTTGCCGGAGAACTGGGCCTACCGGCCTCCGTCGTGCTCCCCGATCCCGTGTTGGATGTGGCCCGAGATGTGGCCCACGGGGTCCTGCGCCCCGGGGCTCCGACCTCGACCTACCTGATCGGTGTGGCCGTCGGACTGCAGCTGGCCGGTCAGGAACGAACTGCGGAGGAGATCTCCGGTCTGGTGGACCGGCTCTCGGCCCGGGTCCAGGACCTCGCCCTCGGCTATGACCCGGCAGGGGGTGAGGGCTGATGGCCCGGATCCGACTCTTCGCAGGCGCCGCCGACATCCTGGGCGCCTCCGAACTCACCCTCGACGCCGCCACCGCGGGCGAATTGCGCCGGCTCCTGGTCGCCGGCCACGGAACCAGCGCCGAGCAGGTCATCTCCCGTTGCTCCCTGATGGTGGACGGCGTGCGCGCGGCCGAGGACGGCCACCCGGTCCAGGCGGACTCCCTCGTGGACGTCCTGCCGCCCTTCGCCGGCGGGTAACCGACGGCAGAGGAGCCGTCGACGCGGCCCCGGGGCGAGCCGTCAGCCGCCGATGGCGTTCATGCCGCGGCCGGGCTGGACGAAGTCCGGGTCGTCGATGCCGTGACCGGCCTTCTTGGCCCCGACCGAGATCTTCATGGCCGCGGCCAAGTCCGCATCCGAGGCGGATCCGGCCAGCAGCGTCCGCAGATCGGTCTCCTCCCGGGCGAACAGGCAGTTGCGCATCTGCCCGTCGGCGGTGAGCCTCAGGCGGTCACAGTCTCCGCAGAAGGGCTTCGAGACCGAGGCGATGACGCCCACGGTGTGGGGGCCGCCGTCGACCGTGTAGAGCGCGGCCGGGGAGGAACCACGGCCGGGGACCTCGGCGAGGGCGAAGCGCTCGGCGAGCCGCTCGAGGATCTCCTCTCCGGAGACCAGGTTGTCCCGCTTCCAGGTGTGCCCGGCGTCGAGGGGCATCTGCTCGATGAACCGCATCTGCGCGTCCTGGGACACGGCGAAGGCCACCAGGTCTGCCAGCTCGTCGTCGTTGACCCCGCGCATGGCGACCGCATTGAGCTTGAGCGGGCGCAACCCCGCGTCCCGGGCGGCGGCGATCCCGGCCAGGACGTCGGCGTGCCGGTCACGGCGCGTCAGCTCGCGGAACTTCTCCGGCTGGAGGGTGTCGATCGAGATATTGACACGGGACAATCCGGCCTGGTGCAGGGCCGGCAGCCGCCGGTCCAAGGTGATGCCGTTGGTGGTCATGGCCACCGGCAGTCTCCCACCCCCGGCAGCAGCGGGCAGCTCGATTCCAGCGAGCCGGGCCACGATGTCCTCGAGGTCCCGGCGCAGCAGCGGTTCTCCGCCGGTCAACCGCACGCCGGTGATCCCGTGATCCACCGCGATCCGCACCAACCGTTCGATCTCGGCGGCCGAGAGCAATTGGTCCTTCGGCATGAACGGGCCGGCGTCCTCGGGCATGCAATACGTGCAGCGCAGCGAGCACTTGTCCGTCAGCGAGACGCGCAGGTCCCGGTGGACGCGCCCGAACCCGTCCGTGAGGGACCGGTCGCTTCGCTCACTGGGTCCGACGCCGGCCAGCTCGGCCGGGGTGGGCAGCAGCCGCCTGGCCTCGGGGCCGGGTGCCGATGCCGGCCCCGTGTCCGCGGCACCGGCGGGGCGTGCGCCGACGCCGGTCGCGGTCCGGGTGGTCAGGGTGATCGGCACCGAGGTCATGGCAGTCCCACCCAGTGGGCCTCGCCGGTGGCGGTCTGCTGCTTCTTCCAGATCGGGACCTCGGCCTTGATGTCCTCCACCACGGCCCGGCACACCTCGAAGGCCTCGGCCCGGTGAGCGGAGGCCACGGAGACCACCAGGGCCAGGTCGCCGACGTCGAGGTGTCCGATCCGGTGCGCCGCGGCGACCCGCACCTCGCCGCCTGGGTCTTCGGGTCCGCGGACGTGGCGCGCCACGATCTCCGCCAGCAGAGCGCCGGCGTCCGGATGCGCCGAATAGGCCAGGGAGGTCACGGTTCCGGTGGCCTCCGGATCATGGTTCCGGACGATGCCGGTGAATGTCAGGGCCGCCCCGCAGGCGGGGCTCACGACCGAGGTCTCCAGGGCCACCGGGTCCAGCGGCTCCTCGGTCACCCCGGCATGGTCCGGTGCGGTCGCACGGGGCGTGGTCTCGACGGTCCGCAGGGTGTCTACCTCCTCAGTGGCGGGCATGGTCGCCGCCTCCACCGAGTTGGGCGAGCAGGTGCGCCAGCACGGGCGCGAGCAATGGAATGCCCTGCTCCGTGGCACGCAGGGAGCCGGGGAGGTTCACGACCACGGTCCGGCCGAGGATCCCGGCGCGTCCGCGTCCCAGGGCGGCGGTGGGGGTCTGTGCAGCACCCTCACGGCGCAGCATCTCAGCGATGCCGGGCAGCTCCATGTCGAGGAGCCCGTCCATCGCCTCGGGCGTCAGGTCCCGCGGGGAGACCCCGGTCCCGCCCAGGGTGACCACCACGTCGGCTCCGTTGCTCTGTGCCGTCCGGACCCCGGACCGGACAGATTCGATCCCGTCCGCCACGATGGCCCCGTCCGAATCCCACTCGCTCAGATACCGGGCCGCCAGCTCGAGAGCGCGCGGCCCCGCCGTATCCGGAGCCTGACCCGCATGGGCCCGGTCGGAGACGGTCAAGATGTGAATGTGTGGCATCAAACCTCCCAGCGTCTCTCAAGTCTAGGGTGACGAGGGCGGTCCGGCCAGCGGCGTCATCCCAGGACACCACCGAAGCGGCACCACGACCCGGGACCGGGACTCGAAGCACGGCTCCGATGCCCCGGGCGGTACCGTAGAGGACGTGGAACACTCCTTCTCCCTGCATGCCGAATGGACCGGAAACCGGGGCTCCGGCACCTCCGGGTACAAGGACTACGGCCGTGAGCTCGTGGTCCGCGCCGAGGGCCCCGGCGAACTCAACGGTTCCGCCGCGCGGGCCTTCCACGGGAGCGACTCCCGGTGGAACCCCGAACAGCTCCTGCTCGCGGCCCTCGCCGAGTGCCACCTGCTGTCCTATCTGCAGGCCGCCACCCAGGCCGGGGTGGTGGTCACCGGTGCCTCTGTGCGCGCCGAGTGCGTGCTGACCCATGACCACGACGGCGGCCGCATCACCTCCGCGACCCTGGTCCCGGAGATCTGGCTCGCCGATGAGGACCAGCGCGGCACCGCGGACGGACTGCACGCGAAGGCCCATGAGCAGTGCTTCATCGCCCGCTCCGTGAGCTTCCCCGTCTCCATCAGGCCGCAGCAGGTGCGCCGCCACCAGAACCAGAACCTGCCGGAGTTCGGCAGCCGCCTGGGCGCGCCCATCGCGGTCCTGAAGCCGCGCCAGGGCAAGGGCCCCAGCCAGGTGACCGGCCTGGAAAACCGGCCCACCACGTCGACCGGCCAGCGACCGCCGCAAGTGATGACGCCCCCGTCCGGCGCTGCCGCCGACGTTGGTGCCGGGGCAGGTGCCGATGCTGGTGCTGCTGCTGGTTCAGCAGCCCAGCCGGAGAACGCGAGCTTCTACGACCAGGTGGGCGGGCACGAGACCTTCGTGAAGCTGGCCCGGGTGTTCTACGAGCAGGTGGCGGCGGACGCCGAGTTCCGGGCCATGTACCCGGAGGCGGACCTCGGCCCGGCGGAGGAACGGCTACGCATGTTCCTGGAGCAGTACTGGGGCGGGCCGAAGACGTACAGCGAGCAACGCGGCCACCCGCGGCTGCGGATGCGGCACGCGCCCTACACCGTGGACTTCGCGGCCCGGGACACCTGGCTACGGCACATGCGGGCGGCCGTGGACGCCCTCGAGCTGCCCCCGCTGCTGGACGAGACCCTGTGGGACTACCTGGAGCGGGCCGCCCATTCCATGGTGAATTCGGCCTAGAGCAGCATCGGCTGGCGGCAGAGCACGTACCCGGCCGCGTTCGAGAGGCGCACCCAGGGGCCCGAGGTGTGGACCGCCGTCGTGCCCTGCGGGCTGAGGAAGCCCAGGCCGTGGGCCGCGAAGGCCGCCCCGGCCGGCAGGAAGCCGTCACCGGCCTCCGCCGCAGTGCCGCCCAACAGTCGTCCCCAGACCGCGGCGCGGGCCTGGGCGACCATGGAGGCCCCCGGATCCTGGGGCAGTGCGTCGGCCAGCTCGCGGATCCCGTCCCGGGCGATCTGCTGGAGTTCGCCGTCCTCCACGGTGGCCACCGGGGTCCAACCGCCCCGTGGCGGGGTCACGGCCGTCCACGGGGCGCTCTCGGGCACGGGAGGCAGCGTGAAGGCCGTGGATCCGGTGGTCGACATGCGCGCCAGCCGCTCCAGCACCGAGGACAGGGCGTAGACCGCATCGATCCCGTCATGCCGGCCCTCCACCAATCGCACCGTCCGCAGGCCCAAGGCCACCGGAACCCGGTCGCCCAGGCCCCGGGGGTGGAGCACGGAGGACCAGGCGGCGAGCACGTTGCCGGCCACCTGGAGACGCAGGCCGGTGTCCGCCATGGTCTTGGCGCGGGTCGCGTACCGTTCGAGGTCCTGTACCGCTTCCAGGTCCTCCAGCTGCAGTTCTGGACCGGCCGGGCTTCGGGTGGACGGGGAGTCTGGACGGAACGGATCGACGGGTGAGGAGGACATGGCTCCATTGTCCCATCGTCGGCTCTGGCGCCAGGTCAGCGCGGCAGGTCAGGGCGGCAACACCACGCGGGCGGAGTAGACTTCCGGGACGGTTACCGGCCGGTACCGAGGCCGTCGGACAGGCCAGATCAGCCGGACAGCTCGGAGACAGCGAAGGGGCATTCATGAGTACTGGCAAGATCCACAAGGGGCGCAACGACTTCCCGGAGGATCCGACCGACGTGCTCCGCAGCGTCCTGGACCTGACCCCGGACGGCGAGAACGCCACCACCGGCGAGCTCCTCTTCACCGGTGAGACTCCACCGCAGGCCCGCGGCCGCGTGTTCGGAGGACAGGTCATGGCCCAGTCCCTGATGGCCGCCATCGCCACTGTGGACGGGGACCGTGCCATCCACTCGATGCACGGGTACTTCCTCCGCCCCGGCAACGCCCTGCTGCCCATCACCTTCGCCGTCGAGACCCTCCGGGACGGACGGTCCTTCTCCGCGCGCCGCGTCCAGGCGTTGCAGGAGGGCAAGACCATCCTGTCCCTGATCAGCTCCTTCCAGGATCCGGTGTCCGGCCTGGACCACCAGTCCCCCATGCCCACGGGGGTGCCCGATCCAGAATCCCTGCCGTCCACCTCGGACCGGCTCGGCCGCATGCGTCACCCGATCGCCCAGGAGTGGTCCTGGGCACGGCCCTTTGACATCCGTCACGTGGATCCGCCCATCGAGATCGCCCCGGACCGGAGCGAGGTGGCCACCAACATGGTGTGGATGAAGACGTTCTCCGCCATGGAGGGCACTGCGAACCTGCACCGGGCGGCCTTGGCCTATGCCTCGGACTACACCCTGCTCGAGCCGGTCCTGCGCCGGCACGGCATCTCCTGGGTTCGCCCCGGAATCTCGGTGGCGTCCCTGGACCATGCCATGTGGTGGCACCGGCCGGCCCGCGCGGACGAGTGGCTGTTGTACGTCCAGTCCAGCCCCTCGGCGCAGGGCGCCCGCGGGCTCAGCACTGGACGGATCTACTCGCGTGACGGTGAGCTGGTGGCCTCGGTCGCCCAGGAGGGGATGATCCGGGTGCCCGGCGACCTGCAGTACCGGGTGAAGAACTCGGTCCAGAGCCTGCTCCTGAAGGGCGCCGGCCGACCACGTCGATAGATCCGTGGCACGCCGGCGCCCCACAGGGCGCAGCACTGCTCAGTCGCGGGTGAGCTTGCGGTGGGTCACGCGGTGTGGCCGGGCGGCGTCGGGGCCGAGCCGTTCCACCTTGTTGGCCTCGTAGGACTCGAAGTTGCCCTCGAACCAGTACCAGTTCGCCGGGTCCTGCTCCGTGCCCTCGTAGGCCAGCATGTGCGTGGCCACCCGGTCCAGGAACCACCGGTCGTGGGAGATGACCACGGCGCAGCCCGGGAACTCCAGCAGCGCGTTCTCCAGGGAGGTCAGGGTCTCCACGTCGAGGTCGTTGGTGGGCTCATCCAGTAGGAGCAGATTGCCGCCCTCCTTGAGGGTCAGCGCCAGGTTCAGGCGGTTTCTCTCACCACCGGAGAGCACGCCGGCCTTCTTCTGCTGATCCGGGCCCTTGAAGCCGAACGCCGAGACGTAGGCGCGGGACGGCATCTCGACCTGCCCGACCTTGATGTAGTCCAGACCGTCCGAGACGACCTCCCACAGCGACTTCTCCGGGTCGATCCCACCGCGGGACTGATCCACGTAGGAGATCTTGACCGAGTCGCCGATCTTCAGCTCCCCGCCGTCGAGGGGCTCGTGGCCCACGATGGTCTTGAACAGGGTGGTCTTGCCGACACCGTTGGGGCCGATGATGCCGACGATGCCGTTCGGTGGCAAGGAGAAGGACAGCCCGTCGATCAGGACGCGGTCGCCGAAGCCCTTCTGCAGGTTCTTGGCCTCGATCACCTGGTTGCCCAGCCGCGGGCCCGGGGGGATCTGCAGCTCCTCCAGGTCCAGCTTGCGGGTCTTCTCGGCCTCCGAGGCCATCTCCTCGTAGCGGGAGAGGCGGGCCTTGGACTTGGCCTGGCGCCCCTTGGTGTTGGAGCGCACCCAGTCGAGTTCCTCGGACAGCCGCTTGGCCATCTTGGCGTCCTTTTTGCCCTGGATCTCCATGCGGGCCCGCTTCTTCTCCAGGTAGGTGGAGTAGTTGCCCTCGTAGGGGTACAGGCGTCCGCGGTCCACCTCACAGATCCACTCCGCCACGTGGTCCAGGAAGTACCGATCGTGGGTCACGGCGAGCACAGCGCCGTGGTAGGCCGCCAGGTGCTGCTCCAGCCACAGCACGGACTCCGCGTCCAGGTGGTTGGTGGGCTCGTCGAGCAGCAGCAGGTCCGGCTTCTGCAGCAGCAGCTTGCACAGCGCCACGCGGCGGCGCTCACCACCGGAGAGGTTGGTGACGTCGGCATCGCCCGGGGGGCAGCGCAGCGCATCCATGGCCTGCTCAAGCTGGGAGTCGATGTCCCAGGCGTCAGCGGCGTCGATCTGCTCCTGGAGTTTGCCCATCTCCTCCATCAACGCATCGAAGTCCGCATCCGGATCGGCCATCGCCTCGGAGATCTCGTTGTAGCGCTGGATCTTGCCGTAGATCTCGCCGACGCCCTCCTGGACGTTGCCGAGGACGGTCTTCTCCTCGTTCAGCGCGGGCTCCTGCATGAGGATGCCCACGCTGTAGTCCGGAGTGAGCCGGGCCTCTCCGTTCGAGGGCGTGTCCAGCCCCGCCATGATCTTCAGGATCGTGGACTTGCCCGCACCGTTGGGGCCCACCATGCCGATCTTCGCCCCCGGCAGGAAGGCCATCGTCACGTCATCCAGGATCAGCTTGTCGCCCACTTTTTTGCGGGCCTTGACCATGCTGTAAATGTATTCCGCCATGGTCCCCAGGCTAGTGGGTGGCCGCCGGTTTGCCCGCATCGGTGGCATCCGGCGGCCACCGGGTGCCCTCAGGCCGCTGACAGGGCCTGTGAGTCGGCCGAGTCCTCCTCGGCATTCGAGTCCGCCGTGTCTTCCTCCACCCCAATCCCGGCGCCCTCGTGCCCCAACAGCTCGCCGGTCTCCCGGTCGAAGGCCTCCTCGCCGGGGCTGTCCGGTCCGCCCGACCCGCCGGGCTCGCCCGCTCCCGTCCCGGCCTCCGCCGCTCCGGCCGCCACCTCACCCGGCCGCCCGGATGAGCGCTGGAAGGTGGCCGTGCCCAGGGACAGGTCATGACCGATGGTGTCCGCCTCGATCTCCACGGCGGTCCCGGAACGCTCCTCCGTCTCCCACGGACGGACCTTGAGACGGCCGGTGACCACCACGGGCTGGCCCTTCTGCAGGGACGTGAAGGCGTTCTGGGCGAGGCTGCGGAAGAGATTGACGGTGAACCAGTTCGTGTTTCCGTCCACCCACGCATTCTGCTCGCGATCGAAGCGCCGGTCCGTGGCGGCCAGTCGGAAATTGCCGACGGGGAACCCGGCCTGTGCGTTGCGGATGGTCGGATCGGTGGCCACGAAGCCGCGGACGGTGATGTGCTGACTCATGCTGGTGCCTTTCGGTGAGCCGGCCCGCGGCCGGCGAGGGGCCGCCGTCGGGCAGGGTGTCCGACGGCGGCAGGAAGAGAGCTTCCTGCCCTTCCAGCACAGCCGCACCGGCACTGTGGCGACAGGGTGGCACCGTTGATCCGTGGACAACCCACCGAGGGACGGTTTCCTGTGGAGGAACCTGTTCCCGCTAGAATGGCGGGGCCCAGCCCCAGTAGCTCAGTGGATAGAGCAGGAGCCTTCTAATCTCTTGGTCGGGGGTTCGACTCCCTCCTGGGGCACCCCGTCCCTCAGTCAGCCCGGGACACCAGCCCGCCCAGTCCCCGGTCTCCGGCCGCGAGCGCATCGGCCGTCCGCAGGATCATCCGGTGCATGGCCGCCGCGGCACGTGTGGGCTGCACGTCCTGACGCCGGGCGAGGCTGATGGTCCGGCTGAGCCGGGGCTTCGTCAGCCGGACCGAGCGCAGACCGGGGCGGTCTCCCAGCACCATGGCCGGCACCAGCGCCACTCCCATCCCCAGTTCGACGAATCGCAGCACGGCATCCATCTCGGCGCCCTCCAGCGCCACCCTCGGCGTCAGCCCGGCGGCACGGAAGGCCTCGTCCAGGGTGCCGCGCAGGTCATAGCTGGACGGGAAGACGATCTGCGGCATGCCGGCCAGGTCCTCCAGCGTGACCGAGGCGCGCCCGTCAAACGGTGCGTGGCCGCCGCCCACGACCACCAGCTCCTCCGTCAGCAACCGGCTGCGGGTGAGGCTCGGTGCGGTCGCCGGATGCGCGTCCGAAGTGATCACGAGGGCCAGGTCCAGGGCTCCGGAGGACAGTTCATCGATCAATCCACGTGAGCCCCGCTCCGTCAGGTGCAGCTCGATGCCCGGGTGGTCAGCATGGAAGGCTGCCATCGCATCGGCCACAATGCTCACGCACAGCGTCGGGGTGGCCCCGAGCCGGACCCGGCCCCGCTGCAGGCCCGCCAGTTCCGCCATCTCCCGGCGGACCGTCTCCGCATCGGCCAGCATCCGGCGTGCCAGGGGCAGCAGGGCCTCCCCCGCGGCCGTCAGGGTGATATGTCCCCGCGCCCGGTGGAACAGCTCGGACCCCAGGTCGTGCTCCAGGGTCGCGATCTGACGGCTCAGGGAGGGCTGGGTCATGTGGAGGGCCTCCGAGGCTCGGGTGAAATGCCCCAGGCGGGCCACCTCCACGAAACCCCGCAACTGTTCCAGGTTCATGCTCATAGCAAAAGCGTATCGTTTCTACTTCTATTATTCATTGGAGTAATGACGGTGGTGCTTCCTACGGTGGTCCCATGACTTCTACAGCACGTCTCACAGCGCCACCGTCGGCGCGTCCCACCGGGCGCCCCACCGCCGTGGCCGAACACCAGATCTCCACCACGGTCCTCGTCATCGGCACCGGCGGCTCCGGGCTGCGCGCCGCCATCGAGGTGGCAGAGCAGGGAGTGGACGTCCTGGCCGTGGGGAAGCGCCCGCGGCACGACGCCCACACCTCCCTGGCCGCCGGCGGCATCAACGCGGCCCTGGGCACCATGGACGAGGAGGACACCTGGCAGCAGCACGCCGCGGACACCATCAAGGAGAGCTATCACCTGGCCAACCCCCACACGGCGGAGATCGTGGCCCGTGGCGCCGAGCAGGGGATCGCCGACCTGGACCGCTACGGCATGGCCTTCGCCCGCGAGGAGGACGGCCGCATCTCGCAGCGGTTCTTCGGCGCCCACACCTACCGTCGAACCGCCTTCGCCGGGGACTACACGGGATTGGAGATCCAGCGGACCCTGGTGAACCGGGCGGAGCAGCTCAAGGTCCCGATCCTGGACACCGTCTACATCACGCGGTTGCTGGTCCGGGACAACGTGGTCTTCGGCGCCTACGGCTTCGATGTCCAGGACGGCACGCGCTACCTCATCCACGCGGACGCGGTCATCCTCGCGGCCGGCGGGCACAACCGGATCTGGCGGCGCACCTCCTCCCGCCGTGACGAGAACACCGGGGACTCGTTCCGCCTGGCGGTGGAGGCCGGGGCCCGGCTCCGCGACCCCGAGCTCGTGCAGTTCCACCCGTCCGGCATCATCGAGCCCGAGAACGCCGCCGGAACCCTGGTCTCCGAGGCCGCCCGCGGCGAGGGCGGGATCCTGCGCAACGGCCGCGGTGAGCGGTTCATGGCCAGCTACGATCCGGAACGGATGGAGCTCTCCACCCGGGACCGGGTGGCGCTGGCCGCCTACACCGAGATCCAGGAGGGCCGCGGCACCGCGAACGGTGGCGTCTGGCTGGACGTCTCCCACCTTCCACGGGAGACGATCATGACCCGCCTGCCGCGCGTCTACCAGACGCTGCTGGAACTGCAGATGCTGGACATCACCACCGATCCCATCGAGATCGCCCCGACGGCGCACTACTCCATGGGCGGGGTCTGGGTCCGTCCCGAGGACCACAGCACGGACGTCGAGGGCCTCTATGCCATCGGGGAGGCCTCCTCCGGGCTCCACGGCGCCAACCGGCTGGGCGGGAACTCCCTGATCGAGCTGCTGGTGTTCGGACGCATCGTCGGCCAGGCCGCCGTCGGGCATTCCGCCGGCCTGGACGCGCAGCGTCGCTCCCCCGAGGCCGTGGCGGCCGCCCGGGCCGAGATCGAGGAGTTGCTGGCCGCGGACGGGCAGGAGAACGTCCGTGCCCTCCAGCGGGCCATCCGCGACACGATGACCGAGCACGCCGGCGTCGTCCGCAGTGAGAAGGGGCTCACGGCAGGACTGGCGGAGCTGGACTCGATCGAGGCACGTCTGCGGGACGTCGGCATCCATCCGGACATCGCCGGCTACCAGGACCTCGCCCACGCGTTCGACCTGAAATCCTCCGCCCTGGCCGCCCGGGCCACCCTGGAGGCCGCCCGCGAGCGCCGCGAGACCCGTGGCTGCCACAACCGCAGCGACTTCCCGGACACTGATCCCGACCTGCAGGTCAACCTCGTCTGGTCACCCGCCGGCGGGATCACACGTGAGGAGATCCCGCCGGTGCCGGAGGAGATCGCCGCGCTGATCCGGGACGTCTCCCAGGACGGCAAGCTGGTCGAGTAGCCACGGCACGATTCCGGCCGGCGCCCCTCGGTGCCGGCTGGAGGCCTCTGGCGCCGCCGGCCCACCCGGGGTCATTACGATGGAGGGGATGTCCCGATTCCGATCCCCCAGGTGGCCCGTGCAGCAGAATCCCGCCGTTGACGACTCCGGTTCCGGCGCAGCCCCGGCACCCTCGCAGGACCACGTCCCGGGGCGGGCGCCCCGCTGGGTGATCGGCCGTCAACCGGACCGCCGTGACGGCGCCCTGACCGTGGGGCCCCGGACCAGCGGCCGGCAGTGGATGCACCTGGGCGCGGTCATGGCCGTGGCCGCGGTCCTCTACCTGGTCCACTCGTTCCTGCGCTTCCGGAATTTCGAGGCCAAGGGGTACGACCTCGGGATCTTCGACCAGGCCGTGCGCCAGTACGCGCTGTTCCGGGAGCCGATCGTGCCCATCAAGGGCGTGGACTTCAACATCCTCGGCGATCACTTCCACCCGGTCATCGCGCTGGCGGCGCCCCTGTACTGGATCTGGGACGACCCGCGCGTGCTGGGCATCGCGATGACCGCGCTGCTGGTCTCCACCGCCATCCCGGTCTACCTCTTCGCGCGCCGTCGTTTCAGCCACGCCACCGCACTGATCGGCGCCGCCGCCCTGCTGCTGTGGTGGCCGTTCCAGGCGATGGTGAACTGGGACTTCCACGAGGTCTCCTTCGGCGTGCCGATCATCGCCTGGGTCATCTGGGCCGTCGACGGCCGCCGGTACTGGCTGGCCACCCTCCTCGCGGTGTCTCTGCTCACCGTCCGTGAGGACATGGGCATCACGCTGCTGGCCATCGCCATGGTGCTGGCGATCAAGCGGGCCTGGCTGCCCGCCGTCGTGACCGCCGTGCTGGGGGTGGCCGGTTACGTCTTCGCCACCTCCGTGGTGATCCCGCGCTTCTCCCCCGAGGGCGAGTTCGGCTACTGGCAGTTCACGGCACTGGGTCCGGACATGGGGTCCTCGATCGCGTTCATCCTGTCCCAGCCCTTCGACGCCGTGGCGGTCCTGTTCGACCACCCGCTGAAGATCGGCTTGTGGCTGCTGCACTTCGTGGCGCTGTGGCTGCTGCCGTTCCTGTCCCCCTACACCCTGATCGGCGCGCCGATCCTGCTCTCCCGCCTGTTCAACGACCGGCTGAACGTGTGGAGCCCGGTCTACCAGTACGACGCGATCCTGGCCCCGATCTTCCTGCTGGCCGCGCTGGAGGCCCTCGCCCGGATCGGCGCCTGGCGTGAGGCACGCCGTCAGCCGACCGGTGATGCAGCAGAAACAGCACGACGCCGGCGCACCGGTTCCGCAGCCACCGCCAGCCTGGGTGCCCCGGGCGTCACGCGGCCCGGGCGGCTGCCGCTCGTCTTCGTCTCGGTCCTGCTCGGCTGCGGCGTGCTGGGGACCGCGGTTTCCCCGCAGGTTTTCCCGTTCCAGCGCACGGTGACCGGTGACACCTGGCGGATGACGGAGTGGGCCCACGCCCTGGGCCGGGCCGTGGACTCCATCCCGGACGACGTCTGCGTGGAGGCCGCGGACAATGCCGTGCCCCACCTCGTGGACCGCGCCTATGTGGGCCTGCACGGGGACATGGGGGACGAGTTGGCCACCTGGATGATCATCGACACCACCGTGGAGGAACTCGGTGGCTGGGATCCGCTGACCCCGGATGAGGCCCTGAACCGTGCTGAGCGCCTGGGCTACGAGGTGGTCACCGAGGACGACCACGGCATCTGGGTGCTGCACCGCGACCTCCCGGTGGACCCGGTCTGCGCCGCCTACGTGCCCTGACCCCACTCACCTCGAA
>NZ_JALDXU010000041.1:0-26957 GCF_032154715.1 Citricoccus sp.
CTCCTTCCACTGGAAGGAGGGGGCCGGCGTCGTTCTACTGAAAGGGCCTGACGCTCAGAGCGCCGAGACGATCCAGATGATCAGGGCGATCGCGACCAGGATGCCCACGATGGTCCAGACAAGGTTGCTTCCACGCATGTTGCTACCTCCATTTCTTGTAGATCCTTCTCATTCATCCTTGCACGGGAAGCGCCCACGTCAAACATCGGAGCGCCAGTGTGGCGGCGGAGGTAGGAGACCACGGGGGCTAGGCGAGGTTGGCACCGAACAGCAGCCCCAGCAGATAGGTGACGGCGGCGGCGCCGAAGCCGATGAGCAGCTGGCGCAGGCCGCGCTTGAAGGGCGAGGCCCCGGAGAGCAGGCCGACCACACCGCCGGTGCACAGCAGGGCCAGGCCCACGAGCACCGCGGACAGAGCCACGGCGGGCAGGCCGCCCATCCCGAACAGGTAGGGGATCACCGGGATGATGGCACCGGAGGCGAAGAAGCAGAAGCTGGAGAACGCGGCACTCCACGGGCTGCCGATGGCCTCATGGTCGTCCGAGTAGTCCACCGGGCCCTGGGAGCCGTCCGGGTGGGCGGAGAAGGACGGATTGCAGTCGCAGCCGAAGTACCCGAGCCGTTCCTGGACCCGGTGGACGGCGTCCTCCTCGTTCATGCCGCGGGCCCGGTAGACGAGCACCAGCTCATTCTGGTCCAGGTCCAGGTGTTCGGCCGCCTCGAGGGTCACCTGGGTGGGAGAGGATGCCTCGAGCAGTTCACGCTGGGACCGCACGGACACGAATTCGCCTGCGGCCATGGACAGGGCCCCGGCCAGCAGACCGGCAACGCCGGTGAACAGCACCACCGAGTTCGCCACCCCAGTGGCCCCGATGCCCATCACGAGGGCGAGGTTGGACACCAGGCCGTCATTGGCGCCGAAGACAGCAGCTCGGAAGTTCCCGGCGAGCTGCTCGCGACCCCGGGACGCCAGCCCGCGGACGACCTCCTCGTGGATGGCCTCGTCCGCCACCATGGCCGGGGTGGCGTGCTGGTCCTTGGCATAGGGCGAATCGGATTCGGCACGCTGGGCCAGGGCGAGGATGAACACCGAGCCGAAGACCTTGGCCAGCCACCGCAGCAGGATCCGGTGCGGGGAGGGGCGGGGCGGGTTCTGGGCGTGTTCGCCGAGCAACAGCCGCCAGTGGTCCTCGTGGCGTTTCTCCGCCGTGGCCAGCCCCAGGAGGATCTCCCGCTCCGGGCTCTCCTTGCGTCGGGCGATGACCCGGTAGATCTCCGCCTCGGCGATCTCGTCCGCCAGATAGCGGCGCCACCGCCGGACCTGGTCCCGGCTGGGCTCGGCCATGGCGGGCGCGGGCGTGGCGTTGTCCTGCGAGTGGTTCATCGAGTTCCTCGGAGCAAGGCACCGACCGGCGTCACCCTGACAGGGTTCGTTCGGCCAGCGCGGAGTCTGGCCGAAGGTCTCGCTCGCCCAGACACCGTTGGCATCTGGGTGGGGCGCCGGGCCTCCCGTCGGGGGAAGCCAGTATGTCGACGCACCGCTGCATTCGCCCTGAGGGCGGGTGGGAACTACTCCCCTTCGACGTGTCCAGTCTACTGGCTTGCCACAGCTGTGACAAAGGTGGGAACGAGAGGCGAACCAGCTGTCTTAGATCGATGACAGGCTCGGACACGTTTACGCTGGGTGCATGACGACACCAGATCAGGAGGGCCCGCCGGCCCGCGGCCGGCTCGCGACCACCGTGCTCGCCGGCGGCCGGGAACCCGACCCCCGATTCACCCTGGCGAACGAGCGCACCTTCCTGGCCTGGATCCGCACCTCCCTGGCGCTGCTGGCCGGCGGCATCGCGGTGGAGGCGTTCACCGGGTCCGTCTTCGACCCGCTGACGCGCACGGTGCTCGGCACGGTGCTGCTGGGCCTCGCCGCCCTCCTGGCCCTGACGGCCGGATTCCGCTGGGTCCGCGTGGAGCGCGCCATGCGCCACGGCCGGCCGCTGCCCCTGCCGCTCATCGTGCCGGTGCTGGCCACCGGGGGCGCGGCGGCCGCCGTCGTGCTGCTGGTGTTCCTGCTCCTCCGGCCGGCCTGAGCCGTGCGCCTGCCTCCCGTCCGGCCGACCGCCGCGGCCCTGCACCAGGACCCCGGGCTGCAGCCCGAGCGGACCGTGATGAGTTGGGACCGGACCCTGCTCGCCCTGTTCGTGGCGGCGGCGATGTTCCTGCGCTGGTACGCCACGGTCGGCCTCGCGGCGCTGGCACCGGCCGGGCTGTGCGGGCTGGCGGCGATGGCCATCCACCTCACTCAACGCCGGCGGTATGGGCTGCAGTCCCTCGGCGTGGCCCGGGAACGGGTGGAGGCCGATGTCCTCTCCGTGCTGTGGATGGTGGTCCTCGTGATGGCCCTCGCCGCGCTCGGGGCCCTGGCGATCTGGGTGATCTGACCCTTACCCCTCAGTAGGGTCGACTACCCGGCGGCCCCGCACGAACTCCTCGGGAGCTCCCTCCACGGTGCGGCGGCGCCAGGCCGCCAGCACGGCGGGATGCGTGGGCGTGGTCAGGAGGCTGACCACGACGTACACCAGCGCCGAGGCGGCCAGGCCCACGTAGATCGGCTCATTGGCGTAGACGCCGGCGAACCGTTCCTCCGCCTGGATCTCCAGGGTGATCATGGTGGCCAGGGTGGCCAGGGTGCCGGCAGCCATGGACCACGCCGCTCCCGCCCCGGTGCCGCGGGACCACACCAGCCCTCCGAGGATGGCCACCAGCAGGCCGCCGACCAAGATGTCGTAGGCGATGGTCAGCGCGGCCACCACATCCGGGACCGCGATGGCCAGCGCCAGCACGAACAGGCCCAGTCCCAGCACCCACCACCGGTTGGTGTCCACGTCCTCCTCGAAGTCCTTCGCCTCGGCCGCATCGACCTCGGCCTGCGAGGATGCCTCGGCGGCGTCCAGACGGTGGGGTCGCCGGCCGGCGAGCAGTCCGCGCACCAGGGGCACGACGTCGGCCCGGGCCACGGTGGCGGCGGCAATGAGGGCGCCGGAGGCGGTGGACATCATGGCCGCCACGGCGGCGGCCAGGGCCAGCCCACCCAGGCCGACGGGCAGCAGTTGGGAGGCCACCGTGGCGAAGACGTCGTCGCGGACCTCGATCTGCGGAAGCGCGACCGCGGCGGCCATGCCGACGATCGCACCGGCCACGCCATAGAGGATGCAGTAGACGCCGGCCGTGCTTCCGCCCCAGCGCGCGACCTGCGGAGAGCGGGCGGTGAACACCCGCTGCCAGATGTCCTGGCCGATCAGCAGCCCCAGGGTGTAGACGACGAAGTAGGTGAGGATCGACTGCAGGCCCATCCCGCCGAGGTCGAAGAACTCGGCATCCAGGCGTTGTCCGAGACCACTCCAGCCACCAGCCTGCGCCAAAGACAGGGGAAGCATCAGGGCGAACAGGCCCACGGTCATGATGAGGAACTGGGCCATGTCCGCCAGCGTGATGGACCACATGCCGCCGACCACGGCGTAGACGAGGACGATGCCGCCACCCACCACGATGGACAGCCAGCGGTCCCACCCGAAGAGCACCACGAAGACCGAGGCGTAGGCGCCGGTGGAGGTGGCGGCCAGCATCAGGGTGTAGGCGAGCATGACGATCGAGGACACCTGCGTGGCCTCGGATCCGTACCGCAGGGTGAGCATCTGGGAGACCGTGAAGATCTTCAGGCGCTGCAGGGTCGGGGCGAACAGCAGGCTGAGCAGCAGGACGCCGACGCCGATGGCCGTGACCAGCCACAGCCCGGAGATCCCGTACTCGTAGCCCAGGCCGACGCCGCCGACAGTGGACGCGCCCCCGAGGACGAGCGCGCTCATGGTCCCGGTGTACAGGAGGGGGCCCAGGCGCCGCCCGGCGACGAGGTAGTCGGACGTGCCGCTGGTCCGGCGCCGGCCCCACCAGCCGAACAGCAGCATGCTGGCGAGGTAGAGGGCGATGATCACGATGTTCAACGTCTGCATGACGGGAGTCCTCTGTGCCGGTGTCCGGTCCCGGAGGATCACGGACGTCGTGGGTTGGGGTCAGGGATCGTGGCGGGACTATCACCCCGCACGTGTTGTGGGTCACATTCGTTGCGGTATACGATAAACCTATGTTTACCTCCAGACAACCTCGATGTCTGTGACCCGCACCAGGGAGGCCGAAGCGTGAAATCACTGCCCATCCGGCCCGCCGCTGCCGATCCGGCGATCGGGCGGCGCCTGCGGGCCCTGCGCCAGCAGCGGCGGCTGACCATGGACCAGGTGGCCGAGTTCGCCGGCCTCACCAAGGGATTCCTGTCCCGGGTGGAGCGGGACCTGACCAGCCCGTCCGTCTCCAGTCTGGTGGACATCTGCCAGGTGCTGGGGGTGGCGCCTGGGGCCGTGCTCGATGCCCCCGAGACCGGAGTCGTCCGCCTGGACGCCGCGCCGCACGTGAACCTGGGCGGGGACGGCATCACCGAACAGCTGCTCACCCCGCCCGGACGGCGCCTGCTGCAGATCATCCGTGCGGTGATTGCTCCCGGCGGTCGCGGTGAGGCGGAGCTCTACACCATGGACTGTGCGGTGGAGGCGCTGCACGTGGTCGCCGGGTCCTTCGTGCTGGTCACCTCGGACGGGGAGCTGCCCCTGGCGGCCGGAGACACCGCCACGTTCCCGGGCGCCGAGCCGCACAGCTGGATCAATCCCGGCCGCCAGGAGGCCGTGGTCCTCTGGACGCTGGTCGGGAGGGAGGCCCGCTGACCCCGCTACCACCTGGGCACCGTGCCCTGGTACGCCACCATTGCTACGAAAGGACCTGACATGCTCAACATCCCCCGCGTGACGGAGAACGGCCGTCTCGGACCGGTGAACTCGGCCGTGGTGCCGCGCTACAGCGGCGCTCCGACCTTCGCCCTGCTGCCGCGACTCGACGAGGTCGAGGGGACCGGCCGGACGGCCGACGTCAAGGTCGTCGGGGTGCCCTTCGACTCCGGCGTCTCCTACCGGCCCGGCGCCCGGTTCGGGCCGGGGCACGTGCGGCAGTCCTCCCGCCTGCTCCGCCCCTACAACCCCGCCACCGACACCTCACCCTTCGCGCAGGTGCAGGTGGCCGACGCGGGGGACCTGGCGGTCAACCCCTTCAACATCCACGAGGCGATCGAGGCCATCCAGGCCGATGCGATGGAACTGACCGAGGACGGAGCCTCGCTGATGACGCTGGGCGGGGATCACACGATCGCCCTGCCGCTGCTGCGGGCCGCCTCGCAACGGGCGGGGGCGCCGGTGGCCCTGCTGCACTTCGACGCGCACCTGGACACCTGGGACACCTACTTCGGTGCCGAGTACACGCACGGAACACCGTTCCGGCGAGCCGTCGAGGAGGGGATCCTCGACACCGAGGCCATCAGCCACGTGGGCACCCGCGGCCCGTTGTACGGGAGGAAGGACCTCGAGGAGGACCGGCGCTTCGGCTTCGGCATCATGACCAGTTCGGACGTGTACCGCCTCGGTGTGGACGAGATCGTCGCCCGGCTGCGTGACCGCGTGGCGGGCCGGCCCCTGTACATCTCCGTGGACATCGACGTCCTGGACCCGGCCCACGCGCCGGGCACCGGCACCCCGGAGGCCGGGGGCATGACCAGCCGGGAGCTCCTGGAGATCCTGCGCGGCCTGCGCGGCCTCGAGGTGGTGGGCGCCGACGTCGTGGAGGTGTCCCCGGCCTACGACCACGCGGAGCTGACCGGGATCGCCGCCGCCCACGTGGCCTATGACCTGATCGGTCTGCTCGGGGAGCGGGCATGATCACCCACCACCGCACCCCCCGCAACGGCGGCGACCTCGTGATCGAGACCCTGCAGGCCCTCGGCGCCCGCACCGTCTTCGGGATCCCGGGCCAGCACGCGCTCGGACTCTTCGACGCCCTCTCCCGCTCGGAGCTGCGCTACGTCTCCTCCCGGGTGGAGAACAACGCCGCGTTCGCCGCGGACGGGTACGCCCGGGCCACCGGCGAGGTCGGGGTGCTGTTCCTCTCGACCGGACCCGGGGCCCTCACCTCCCTGTCCGGGCTGCAGGAGGCGTACGCGACCGCGGTGCCGATGGTCGTCGTCGCATCCCAGATCCCGCTGTCCGGGCTGGGCGCCCGCCGCAAGGGCATGCTGCATCAGCTCGATGACCAGAAGGCCTCGGCCCAGAACGTGACCAAGACGCAGTTCAGCGTGCATCACGCCTCCGGCATCCCGTCCGCCATCCAGGACGCCTGGGCCGCGGCCATCACGGTGCCGCAGGGGCCCGTGTGGGTGGAGGTCCCGCAGGACGTGCTGCTCGGCGAGGTCCTGGTCCCACCCGTCGAGGACGCCCTGGCCGTGCCCTACGACCATCCACCCCGCCAGGAGCTGATCGAGGAGGCCGTGCGGTGGCTGGCCACCTCCCGACGGACCGCGATCGTCGCCGGGGGAGGGGTGCGGCGCTCCACCCGGGACGCCCGCCGGCACCTGCTGCGCGTGGCCGAGCTGCTGGACGCCCCCGTGGTCTGCACCCCCGGCGGCAATTCGGCCTTCCCCCACGACCACCGGTTGTCCCTCGGCTCCTGGGTGGAGGACCGTCACGTCACGGATCTGCTCGAAGACGCCGAGGTGCTGCTCGTCGTCGGCTCCTCGCTGGGGGAGGTCACCTCCAACTACTTCACCCTCGAACCGCGGGGCCGGCTCATCCAGGTCGACGCCGAACCCCGGGTCCTCGAGTCCAACTTCCCCACGCTCGGTGTGCGGGCCGACGCCGGCCAGGCCCTGGCCGCGATCTCCGCAGCGCTCTCGGCCGAGCTCTCGGCCGCGCAACCCGGGGTCGAGGACCCGCTGCGCGCCGACTGGCACGGGCGCAGCGCCTCCGAGCTGGTGGCCGAGACCCTCCGCAGGGTCGAGTCCCGGCTGGAGGGTCAGGAGCTGGCCCGTGAGCGGAGGTTCCTGGCGGACATCAGGGCCGCCGTCCCCGCGGAGATGCAGACGTACTGGGACATGACGATCGCGGCGTACTGGGGGTGGAACTGCTGGGACGCACAGTCGGGCGAGTTCCACTCCGCCCAGGGCGCCGGCGGTCTGGGTTATGCCTTCCCGGCGGCGATCGGTGGTGCGGTGGGGCTGGCCGACCTGGCTGACGCGCCGCAGGCCGGAACCGTGGAGAGTGCCCCCGGGGTGCTTGCGGTCGCCGGGGACGGCTCGGCCATGTACTCGATCGCCGAGCTGGCCTCGGCGCAACAGCACGGGGCGAACGTGACCTGGCTGATCGTGGACGACGGCGGCTACGGGATCCTGCGCGACTACATGGAGGGTGCCTTCGGGCGGGCCACAGCCACGGAACTGTACCGACCGGACTTCGTGGCGCTGGCCCGGTCCTTCGGGGTCCCGGCCGAGGAGGTGCCCGCGGAGGAGGTGGGCCCGGCACTCAGCCGGGCGTTCAATCGGCCGGGACCGGCCGTCGTCGTGGTCAGGACGCTGTTGAGGATGTGGGCGCCGAGTCACCTGGAGTAGCCGGCCGGCCGACGCAACTGATCCCCGGCGAAGCGTCAGCTGCCGGGGATCAGATGGTGTGGTGTGCGTCCTGCTGCTAGTCGAAGCGCTCGGGATGCTCACCGAAGATGAAGTGGCGGCCGGTGATCCTGGTGACCGTGACCTCTACAAAGAAATCCTTATACGTGGGGACCCAGGGGTCAATAGCCAGTGATTCGGCAAACTCGATCTCGTCCTCCAGTTCCAGCACGCGGGCGGTGCCACGGGCCAGAACGGACCACGCCTGGTCCGAGAGGATGCCGTCCGCCTCGAAGATGACCTTGGGGTTGATGGTCAGCTCGGCCAGCTTGTTGCCGGGCGCCGTGCGGAAGTAGACCTTGCGGTCAGCGGCTTTGAAGTTCACCGGCACGAGGTCCAGCTCGTCGTTCACCCGCAAACCGAGCCGCCCGTGGCGGGTGTTCTCCAGCAACTGCCAGCACTGGTCCTCGTCCAGGACGAGGATCGCCTCGTCATCCGGGTGTTCGAACATCATGGCCCGTCCTCCTTCATCCCCCTGCGGGGTGCCGTGCCCGGACCGGAACCATGGGTCGGAACGTGGAGGTCCCGGTCAGCGGGCACTTTCATTATCCCGTGCCGCGAGGGTTCCTGCTAGGGGCGGCTCAGATTCCGCCGCGCGGCGGGCGGTCACGGTCTCCTCCAGCACGCGGACCGCCGTCGGCGCCACCCGGCCCGGCGCCACGGCCACGTAGCAGGGGGCCAGGTGATCGGGGCGGCGTTCGGGGCCATCCGTGTCATAGAACAGGGCCAGGTAGTGGCCTCCGGCCCGGCGCACCAGCAACTGGCCGACGCCCACGTCCCACGGGTTGGTGTCCACCCCGAGGGTCACGTCCGCCCAGCCGATCGCCGTGAAGGCCAGCTCCAAAGCGCCGGAGACGGTCCTGCGGACGGTGGCGTAGGAGTCGACGAGGCGGCCGAAGCGTTCCAGCGCCACGGGACCGTCCAGGTTGAGGGCCTCCGCGGAGGGATAGGAGGTCACGAGGTTCATCGCGGCCTCGGCGGGAGGATCAGTGTGCACCGGGTGGGCCGCATCCACGCCCATGCCCGCGGCTTCGGCCCCGAAGCGCACGCCGTTGAGGTAGGCCCCGGCCTCGTCGGCGGAGAACTCGAGTTTGTTCACCGGGTCCAGCACCACGCCGGCCACCACCTCGCCGTCCACGGCCGCCGCGATGGAGAGGGAGAACATGGCGAAACCGTGGGCGAAGTTGGCGGTGCCGTCGATCGGGTCGACGATCCACTCGAGACGGTGCGCGTCGGGTAGGAGGCCGGGGGCCCGGCCGGATCCGGCGGGCCCGGGCGCGGTGTCCCGGGCGCCGCCCTCCTCGCCGATGAAGCGGCTGCCTGGCACGGCCTCGCCGAGCAGCCGGACCAGTTCGTCCTCGGTGGCGCGGTCATGCACCGTGACGAGGTCATGCGAGGAGCGCTTGGTGGCCAGGTTGAGGTCGGCGGGGAGGGAGCGGAAGGCGCGGACCAGTCGGGGGGCGCAGGCGGCCGCCGCGGTGAGGGCGATGCGGCGCAGTTCGCTGGGTGCTGGAAGGGCGCTCGACATGAGACCAGCCTAGCTGCCGGGTCTCGCCGTCCTGGCTGGGGCCTGCGCCGGGAGCGGACACAGCGGGACCCGGTGTGAACTCCGCCTGCGACGTGGTGAATACTGGGACTATGGCCGACCGGATTCCCGCAACGCACGCTGCTGCCGAGGACGCACCGCCGTCCCCCCTGGTGGAAGAACGGGAACCTCTCATCACCGAGCATGTGGCCACCATGCTCCAGGACCGGTGGCACGCGTTCCGCCGCAAGTCCGCCATCCGGCGGGGCCTGACGCCCACCATCATGTCCTTCACCGGCTACGGCACCACCGGCTGGATCCGGGTCCTCTCCCGCGTGGTGATGGCTCCGGACGAGGCGTTCGAGAACGGGCGCCGTCTGGCCAAGATGGTGGAGGACGGGATGCGGGGCTGGCACAACTTCACCTCACCCCCCGTGCCCTATGCGCTCGTGCAGATCACCGCCGGCGGCCAGAGCTTCACCGTCCGCGCGGACCGCGGGGGCCTGGTGGACGCCGTCGTCGAGGCTGAACTCGAGCCCGGCTGGCAGACCGTCACGCTGCAGTCCAACGGCAGCGAGCCCGCCACGAGCGACGTGTACATCGTGGACGACCACGTGGTCACCGGCGTGGTCTCGGATGTGGATGACACCGTGGTGGTCACCTACCTGCCGCGGCCCTTCCTGGCCGCCTGGAACTCCTTCGTCCTGGACGAGCATGCCCGCACGCCCACCCCCGGGATGGCCGTGATGCTGCACCGGCTGCTGGAGACGCAGCCCGCGTCCCCGGTGGTCTACCTGTCCACCGGCGCGTGGAACGTGGCCCAGACCCTGTCCCGGTTCCTCTCCCGCAACCTCTACCCCTTCGGGCCGCTGTTGTTGACCAGCTGGGGGCCCACGGAGGACCGCTGGTTCCGCTCCGGGCTGGAGCACAAGGTCTCCCAGCTGGACCGCTTGGCGCGGGATTACCCCGGCGTGCGGTGGCTGCTGATCGGAGACGACGGCCAGCACGACCCCGAGATCTATGCCGACTTCGCCCGCCGGCACCCGGACAAGGTGCGGGCCATCGTGATCCGGCAGCTCACGCCCTCGCAGGCGGTCCTGGCCGGCGGCCGTGCCAACGACCCCCGGGACACCACCCCGGGCGTGCCCTGGTGTTACGGGCCGGACGGCGCCACGCTGTCCCGCCAGCTCGAGGCCCTCGGCGTCCTGGACGCCGGCCGGACCGAGGCCCAGCCGCAGACCTGGCCGATGACCGCCCAGCTGTCCGTGGTAGCCCCAGAAGCCGGCCATGGACGCTGAACTCCGGACCGGCACGGTCGAACCACGGCCGGACGGCGGAGGCCCCGGGGTCCGGGTGGACGTCGCCCTGCGCTGGGGGGACATGGACGCCTATGGGCACGTGAACAATGTGAGGATCGCTTCCCTCCTCGAGGAGGCCCGCATCCACGCCTTCGGCGTGCCGGCGGGCACGGGTGCCGCCGGACGCCAGGCGCCGGTGTCCCTGCTGAACGGCGTCCCGGACACCGTGCAGGCCTTGATCTCCGAGCACCGGATCCGCTACCGACGGCCCCTGGAGTACCGCACCGTCCCGGCCCGCGTGTGGGTGTGGGTGGCCGCCGCGAAAGGGGCCTCGATCGAGGTGGCCTACTCCGTCCGGGACGGCGTGGACGGCACCGAGTGCGTCACCGCGGAGACCACCATGGTGTTCGTGGACTCGGCCACGGGCCGTCCCGTGCGCCTGACCCAGGAGCAGCGGGCGGCCCTGACCGGCCTCAGATGACGCCTTGGGCCAGCATGGCGTCGGCGACCTTGACGAAGCCGGCGATGTTGGCGCCGACCACGTAGTTGCCCGGGGCGCCATAGCGATCGGCGGTCTCGAGGCAGCGGTCATGCAGGTCGGTCATGATCTGCTCGAGCTTGTCATGCGTGTACTCGAAGCTCCAGGTGTCCCGGCTGGCATTCTGCTGCATCTCCAGGGCGGAGGTGGCCACGCCGCCGGCATTGGCGGCCTTGCCCGGGCCGAACAGCACGCCGGACTCGATGAACAGCTCCGTGGCCTTCTGCGTGGAGGGCATGTTGGCGCCCTCCGCCACGGCGGTCAGGCCGTTCTTGATGAGTCTCTGCGCGGCCTGCTCATCCAGCTCGTTCTGGGTGGCCGAGGGCAGGGCCACGGTGCCGGGGACGTCCCACACGCTCCCGTCGGCGACAAAGCGGGCGTTGCCGCCGCGCTGCTCCACGTACTCGGAGATCCGGCCGCGCTGGACCTCCTTGATCTCGCGGAGCAGGTCCAGGTCGATGCCGGCCTCATCCACCACGTAGCCGGAGGAGTCCGAGGCGGTGATGGCCGTGGCCCCGAGCTGCTGGGACTTGGCGATGGCGTTGAGGGCCACATTGCCGGAACCGGAGACCAGGACGGTCTGGCCGTCCATGGACTGGCCCTGGGTACGCAGCATCTGGTCCGCGAACATCACGGCGCCGTAGCCGGTGGCCTCCGGACGGACGAGGGACCCGCCCCAGGACATCCCCTTGCCGGTGAGCACACCGGACTCGAAGCGGTTCGTGATGCGCTTGTACTGGCCGAACAGATAGCCGATCTCCCGGGAGCCCACGCCGATGTCACCGGCGGGCACATCGGTGTACTCGCCGATGTGGCGGTAGAGCTCGGTCATGAAGGACTGGCAGAAGCGCATGATCTCGGCATCGGACCGTCCGGCCGGGTTGAAGTCCGAGCCGCCCTTGCCGCCACCGATCGGCATGCCGGTCAGGGCGTTCTTGAAGATCTGCTCGAAGCCCAGGAACTTGATGATGCCCAGGTACACGGAGGGGTGGAACCGCAGTCCGCCCTTGTACGGGCCGAGGGCCGAGTTGAACTCCACGCGGAAGCCCCGGTTGATCTGCACGGAGCCGTTGTCGTCCACCCAGGGGACGCGGAAGATGATCTGGCGCTCGGGCTCGCACATGCGGCGCAGGATGCCCGACTCGACGTACTCGGGATGGCGGTTGACCACGGGGCCGAGGGCTTCGAACACCTCGGTCACCGCTTGGTGGAATTCGCTTTCGCCGGGGTTGCGGCGGAACACTTCGTTCCGCAGGTTTTCCAGACCCTGTTCCATGTCCGTCCTCGCTTTCCTCGGTGGCGTCCCTGTGATGGGAGGGCATCCCCTGACAGGGAGCGGCCGGGACCACTGTACCGGCAGGTCTGCGGCCTGCCGAAAGCGTGACGGTGGCTGGCGCCGGGGCCCGGTCAGCCCTGCGGAGGGGCGGCGGGTTCGTCCTCCGTGTCGATGCTGGCCCGCTGCTGCGCGGCATAGCGGTGTCCGTGCACGGTGTCCTGGTTGATGATCGCCCCGATCCGGGCCACGTCCTCGGCGCTCAGAACCACCTGCTCGGCGGAGCGGTCCTCGGCCAGGTGTGCGGCCGACGTCGTCCCCGGGATGGCCAGGACGTCCGGTCCCTGGGCCAAGACCCAGGCGAGGGACAGGGACGCGAGGGTGGTGCCCAGGCGATCGGCCTCGGCGCGGAGGGGCTCCAGGAGGGCGAGGTTGGCCGGGTAGTGCTCCGCCGAGAACCGCGGCATCCGGTGCCGCAGGTCGCCCGGGGGAAGGGCCGCCGGGTCCCGCACCGCACCGGTGAGGAAGCCGCGTCCCACCGGGGAGAAGGCCACGAGGGCGGCACCGGTGCGGCGGCAGGCGTCCAGCAACCCCCACTCCGGGTTGCGGGTCCACAGGGAGTACTCGTTCTGCACGGCGGCCACCGGGTGCACGGCGTGAGCCCGTTCCAGGGTGGCACCGGAGACCTCGGAGAGGCCGTAGGCACCGATCTTCCCGGCCCGGACCATCTCGGCCAGGGCGCCGGCGCTCTCTTCCACCGGCACGTCCGGATCGAGCCGGTGCAGGTAGTAGAGGTCGATGAACCCGGTGCCCAGGCGCCGCAGGGAGTCGTCGACCTGGCGACGGAGGGTCTCCGGGCGGCCGTCGATCCCGCCGTCCGGTCCTCCGGTCAGCCCGCCTTTGGAGGCCAGGAAGACGTCCTGGCGGTGCGCTCCCAGGGCTCGTCCCACCACCTCCTCATTGTGGCCGGCGCCGTAGAGCGTGGCCGTGTCGACGTGGTCCACCCCGGCGTCCAGGGCGGTGCGGACCATCGTGACGGCGTCCTCGTCCGCGAGGAAGCCGGAATACCCGTGGTTGAGGTTCATGCAGCCCAGGCCGACGGGCCGGAGGGGGCGCCCGGCCAGCACGCGCGGGGAGGACAGGTCGGTGGTGAGGGCGGGAGCAAGGTTCATGGTTTGAGGGTAGGGGAGTGGCCGGTCCTCCACTCCACCGACGACCCGAGGCGCAATGTTTCCGCAGGGGACGTGGACCTCGTTCGAATCCGCCCAGCACTGGTGCTTGGCCTGAGCCGTCAGCGCGGCAGGAGCCAGCCGTCCCACCCGGAGCTCTGCTCCAGGTAGGTGCGCACGTAGACGTCATTCTGGCGGCGCCGGACGCGGATGGCGCGCTCGTAGTAGCCGACGAGCTGTTCGCAGAGCACCGGCCAGGTCCGTCCCTGTACCGACCGGAAGGCGGCCTCGGCGAAGGCGCCGCGCTTGACGTCGTCGTAGGCCAGGTCCCGGACCCGCTCGCGTAGCTCGTCCAGGTCCCCGGGCCGGTACAGCCAGCCGGTGCGGGACGCGTCCACGAGGTCGAGTGGGCCGCCGCGGCCCACCGCGACCACGGGCACACCGGAGGCCATGGCCTCCTGGATGGTCTGGCAGAAGGTCTCGGACTCCCCGGGATGCACGAACAGGTCGAAGCAGGCCACGTGGCGGGCCAGGTCCTCACCCCCCTGGAAGCCGGCGAAGTGCGCGCCGGGCAGCTTCTTCCGGAGCGCGTCCTTGAGGGGGCCGGAGCCCACGATCACCAGACGGGTGCCCGGCAGGTCGTTGAGAACGGCGAGGTCCTCGACCTGCTTCTCGGCGGCCAGGCGGCCGACGAAGCCGATGAGCCGCTCTCCGTTGGGGGCCAGCTCGGCGCGCAGGCCCTGGTCCCGCTTGCCGGGGTGGAACCGGTGGGTGTCCACGCCACGGCGCCACAGGTGCACCCGCTGGATGCCGCGGCCGTGCAGCTGGTCCAGGCAGAAGCTGGAGGGGGCCACAGTGAGCGTGGCGAGATCGTGGATGCGCTCCACCTGCTGCCAGAGGACCTCCTCGAGCCAGGGGAAGCCATAGCGGGCCGCGTAGTTGGGCACCTCGGTCTGATAGACGCACACGCTGGGCAGCCCGAGGGCGTGGGCCGCCTGCACCGCGCGCCAGCCGAGGACGAAGGGGGAGGCGATGTGGACGACGTCGGGGGCGAATTCCGCGAGGACGCGGCGGACCCGGTTGACGGTCCCGGCGGCCACCCGGACGCTGGTGTACCCCTGTAACGGGATGGAGGGCAGCCGGTGTACCGGATACCCCTCGACCTCGGCCGGGGCCTCCGCCTCCATCCACGAGCTGGATGGGGCGATCACCAGGACATCGTCACCCCGTTCCCGGAGGTGGCGGAGCACCTGGAGGATGGAGTGGGTGACACCGTTCATGTGCGGCAGGAAGGATTCTGCGATCACAGCGACTCTCACGGTCCCCATGATGACCGCCGCCGTCGACGGCAGACCCGCGGCGCGGTGGAACCGAGGTGGCGGTCCGGTGAACTCTCGGTGAGCCGCGCCGACCCGAGGGTGATTCCGGTACCGGCCGCCAGCCGGGTGGCACCATGGACGGTGACATGAACGCTCGAACCAGTCGCGCCCTGAAACCCCTGCCCTTGCCCCTGTGGATCCAGGGGGCGATCGAGGCACTCATCGCTGCCGTGATCTCCGCGATGCTCGTGCTGATCCCGCTCGTGGTCATCTGGTCCGGCGGCGGGTTCTCCGCCACCGGCATCGACTTCATCGCCAGCCTGGGCGGACAGACTTGGCTGGCCATCCACGGGGTGCCGCTGCACCTGAGCCTGGAATCGGGGACCACCGCGGACGCCCTGTTGACCGGCACCTTCTGGTTCCTGCCGTGGGGACTGGTGCTGTTGCCGTTCTTCCTGGGGTGGCGGGCCGGGCGGCGGCTGGCCCGGGCCTCCTACCGGGACCAGATCTGGCAGGCGCTGGCCGGCGGCGCGGTGGCCTACGCCGCCGTCGGCCTGGCCACCTCGCTGCTGGTGCCCGACGCCGCCGTGTCGGTCAACCCCGCCTGGGGGACGCTGATCCCCACGGCGCTGATGGTGCTCGCCCTGCTGGCGGGCGCCCGCCGGGAGGCCGGTACCTGGGCGCGGCTGATCGGCGTGAACCTGGCCGACCGGATCGAGCGGCTGTCCCAGCACTCGCGGTGGGCCGGCTCCTATGTGTGGTCCGTGGTCCGTGCCGGGGCCGTGGGGCTGATCGCGTCCTTCGGACTCGCCGCGGCCCTGATGGCCGTCCAGATCGGACTGCACTGGGCGGACATCGCCCAGGTCTATCAGGAGTTGAACGCGGGGATCTGGGGCGGTGCCGTCGTCACGGTGGCCCAGCTCGGCATCATGCCGAACCTGGCGATGTGGACGTTGGCGTGGACCAGCGGGGCCGGATTCAGCCTCGGGACCGGTTCCGTGGTGGCACCTCTGCAGACGCTGGTCGGGCCGCAGCCGGCCGTCCCCGTGCTCACCGCACTGCCCGTGGGGCTGGAGCCCGCATGGTCCTGGTTGTTCCTGCTCCTGCCCGTGGCCGGCGGTTTCCTGGCCGGCTGGTGGCTGCTGCGGGAGGGCGAGAACCATCTCGACGAGTGGCTCTCCCTGAAGATCGCCCGGCGCTGGGCCTCACTGACCCTGTCCACCCTCGCCCTCGGCGTGCTCGTGGCGCTGGCGACGGCGGCGCTCGCCATCCTGCCCTTCTGGCTGTCCACCGGATCGCTGGGCGTGGGCCGACTGACTGATCTCGGCCCCACCGCCTGGCTCGCCTCGGTGATGCTCGGTGGCCTCGTGGGGTTGGGCGCCATGTTCGGATACCTCGTCTCCCCGGCCTGGGAGAAGTACCAGTACGTGGTTCCGGAGGACTGGGACGACGAGGATGGCGAGGAGCCGGATTCCGGAGGAGACTCCGGACGGCGGTAGGCCCGGCTGTTGAACCTCTACCGGTGGCGGAGTGAGATTCCCGCGCCCGGCAGGGCGGTCCCGCCCAGCCGCTCCGTGTAGGTGCTGCTGCAGTTCTCCAGGGCGCGGTCCGTGAGCGCGGAGGAGGTGCACTCCTCGAACTGCTCGGTGGCATCCCAGAAGACGATCTGCGCCGAGGCCACGAATCCGAAGGTGGCGCAGCCGGCCATCGCCGCCGCCGTGGCGAAGCGCAGCACCCCAGGGGACTTCACGTGGGCCGTGCGTAGGAGCGCCACCACGCCCCAGACGAGCCCTGCCAGGGCGAAGCCCAGGGAGACGGCCTTCCACGGCAACGTCAGCACGGAGGAGAGGTAGGTGAGCAGCAGCATCCCGGCCACCCAGAGCAGTGCGTCCCGGAGGGAGCGGTACTTCTTCAGTTCTGGGTCAGTGCTGGCGGGATCGGTCTGGCTCACCGTCCCACCCTACTGGGGTTCAGGCCAGCCCCTGCTCCGTCAGCCAGGCGGTGGCCAGATCGGCGCTCGAGGCCTGGTCCTCCACGGACTGGCGGTTGAGGTCGATGAGCTCCTCGGCGGAGAGCTGGGAGTTGACCTCCTCGATCACGGCGGCCGCGTCCTCGTTGACGGCTTCAGAGACGATCGGCGTGACGTTCTGCGGCAGGATCAGGTTCTCCGGATCCTCGAGAGTCACCAGGTCCTGGGTCTGGATCGACGGGTCGGCCGAGTAGATGTCGGCCAGCTGGACGTCCCCGTCCACGAGGGCCTTCACCGTCAGCGGGCCGCCCGAGTCCTCCACCGGCACCACGCTGACGTCCACCCCGTAGACCTCCTGGAGCCCCTCGGGGCCGTAGGGGCGGGACTCGAATTCGGAGTTCGCCGCCACCGTCAACGGCTCGTCCACGTTCTGCAGGTCAGCGAGGGTGGTGAGCGAATGCTCCTCGGCGAACTCGCGGGTGACGTTGTAGGAGTCCTGGTCGGTGGCCTCGGCCGGCTCGAGGGCGCGCAGGTTCTCCGGCAGGACCTCGGCCAGCGCGGCGTGGATGTCCTCGGGTGTGCTGGCCGTCGACTCCGCGTCATAGTACTGGAGCAGGTTGCCGGAGTACTCGGGCAGGACGTCGATCGCCCCGGACTCGAGCTCGGGCAGGTACACCTCGCGCTGGCCGATCTGGTACTCGCGTTCCACGGTGAACCCCTCGGCCTCGAGGGCCTGGGCGTAGAGCTCGGAGATGATCTCGTTCGAGTAGTACTGCTGGGAGCCGATGACGATCGCGTCACTCGCGCCGCCGCCGGATTCCCCACCGGCCGAGGCCGAGGCCCCGCCGTCGAGCGGGTCCGAACTGCCGCAGCCCGTCAGGGCCAGGGCGGAGGCTGCGGTCAGGGCGAGCAGGGACCGGTGAGCGAGGGAAGAGCGGCGAGGCTTCGGAGTCATGGACATGAACTTACTGGGCCTGACCCTGCCGCGCCACCCGGACCCCGCGGGGGACGGCGGCCCGGCCGGCGGCGGCGAACAGCAGATCCAGCACGATCGCGAGCAGGACGACGATGAGGGAGCCGCCGAGCATCATCGCGTAATCCTGCGTCTTGAGCCCGAGGAAGAGGTAGCGGCCCAGTCCACCGGCCCCGACGTAGGCGGCCAAGGTGGCCGTGGCGATGACCTGGAGGGCGGCCGAACGCAATCCGCCGATCAGCAGGGGCAGCCCCAGGGGCACCTCGACCCGCCACAGCACCTGGGCCTCGGTGAGGCCCTGGGCCCGGGCGGCGTCGATCACCTGCTGGTCCACGGCTTCGAAGCCGGCATAGGCCGCAGCCAGGATCGAGGGCACGGCGAGCACCACGAAGGCGGTCATGGGCGCGGCGAGTCCGATGCCGAGCATCAGCCCCATCAGCGTCACGACGCCGAGGGTCGGCAGGGCGCGTGCGGCCCCCGAGACCGCCACGGCGATCCCGCGGCCCCGGCCGGTGTGTCCCACCCACCAGCCGACGGGGACGGCGATCACGGAGGCGATGACGAGGGCCAGCGCCGTGTAGCCGAGGTGCTCGAGCGAGCGGGCACCGATGCCGGAGGGGCCCTGCCAATTCGACGGGTCCAGGCACCACAGCAGGGCGTCCCAGAGTTGGTTCATGAGGGGGTCACCGCCCGGTCGGTCTGGTCGGTCTGATCGGTCTGATCGGCTCGATCGGCTGAAGCGGCTGAAGCGGCTGGATCGGGCCGGGACGACCGGCGGCTGGCCCGGCGGGACGGGGTGCGGGCCCAGGGCATGAGCAGCCGGCCTGCCAGGACGAGGAGGCGGTCCAGGGCCAAGGCCAGGGCCACCGTGAGGACGATGCCGGTGAGGATCTGCGCGAGGATGCCGCGTTGGAAGCCGTCCGTGAAAAGCATGCCCAGCGAGGGGATGCCGAGCACGGCCCCCACGGTGCACAGGGACACGGTGGAGACGGCGACCACCCGCAGTCCCGAGAGGATCACCGGTCCGGCCAGGGGCAGGTCCACCGCCAGGAACCGCCGCAGGGGCCGGTAGCCCAGGGCGGTGGCGGCGCTGCGGGCCTCGGGTGGAATCCCGTCCAGGCCGTCAGCCACGCTGCGCACCATCAGGGCCACCCCGTAGAGCGTCAGGGCGACCACCACGTTGACCGCGTCCCGCACCCCCGTCCCGATCAGCACCGGCAGCACGATGAACAGCGGCAGGGAGGGCAGGGCGTACATCAGCCCGGCACCGGTGAGCACGGGGCCGTTGAGGGGCCGGTACCGGTGGGCGAGCCACCCCAGGGGCAGGGAGATGAGCAGGGCCAGGACGATCGCCGGCAGGGAGGTGGCCACGTGGGCCCACAGCCGATCGGCGATCAGCGGCAGGTTGTCCAGGATCCAGCTCATTCGGCGAGTACCCCGGCGGGCCGGCCGTGCGGGTCCAGCAGCAGGACCGAGCCGTCCGCGGCGGTTTCGCGGTGCAGGGTGCGCTGGCCGCGGTCCAGGCCCAGGAAGTCCCGGACGAAGTCGCTGGCGGGGGCGGAGACGAAGTCCTTGGGGGTGCCCTGTTGGGCGATCCGGGCACCGGCCTGCAGCAGCACGATGTGGTCGCCGAGGGTCAAGGCCTC
Organism: Citricoccus sp.; assembly: GCF_032154715.1. Taxonomy (GTDB): domain Bacteria; phylum Actinomycetota; class Actinomycetes; order Actinomycetales; family Micrococcaceae; genus Citricoccus. The sequence goes on from NZ_JALDXU010000041.1 coordinate 19,299, forward strand.
GTCCATGTCATGAGTGACGAAGAGGATGGTGGTGCCCAACTGGTGGTGCAGGTCCACCAGTTGACGCTGCAGGTCGGCGCGCACCAGCGGGTCCACCGCCCCGAAGGGTTCGTCCATGAGCAGGATCTCCGGATCGGCGGCCAGTCCACGGGCCACACCCACACGTTGTTGCTGCCCGCCGGAGAGCTGGGCGGGGTAGCGGTTCGCGAGCTCCGGGGCCAGCCCGACGAGGTCCATCATGTCGGCCGCCTTCCTCCGGGCGGCGGAGCGGTCCATGCCCGTGAGTCGGGGAACGGTGGCGATGTTCTGGCCCACCGTGCGGTGGGGGAGCAGCCCGGAGTTCTGCATGACATAGCCGATCCGCCGGCGCAGGGCCACCGGGTCCTGCCCGGCCACGTCCTGCCCATCCACGGCAACCCGTCCCTCGCTGGGATCGACCATCCGATTGACCATCCGCATCAGTGTCGTCTTGCCGCAGCCCGAGGAACCGGCCAGGACGGTCAGCGAGCCCCGCGGGACGGAGAGGCTGAAGTCGTTGACGGCCACTGTGCCGTCACGGAAGCGTTTGGTGACGGATCCGTAGGAGATCATGCGCCAACACTACTGGGACTGGGGCTGCCCGGTGCCGCCCTAGGATGGAATCCATGCGCATTGTGGCCCTCGCCTCCGGTTCCGGTTCCAACCTCCAGACGGTCATCGACGCCGTGGTGGCCGGCACTCTGGACGTCGAGATCGCCGCGGTGGGCGCGGATCATCCCGGCGCCGGCGCCCTCGCCCGCGCCGCGGTGGCGGGCCTGGAGACGTTCGTCGTGGACTTCGCCGAGTTCGCCGACCGGGCCGACTGGAATCACGCGCTGACCGCCACCACCGCGTCCTATGCGCCGGACTACGTCCTGTCCAGCGGCTTCATGCGGATCGCGGGGGAGGAGTTCACCACCGCGTTCGAGGGCCGGTACCTCAACACGCACCCCGCCCTGCTGCCGGCCTTCCCCGGCGCGCACGGCGTCCGGGACGCACTCCGCTACGGCGTCAAGGTCACCGGCTGCACCGTCCACCTCGCCGACGCCGGCGTGGATACCGGGCCGATCCTGGCCCAGGCCGCCGTGCCGGTGCTCGACACGGACACCGAGGAGGCCCTGCACGAGCGGATCAAGGTCCAGGAGCGCCAGCTGCTGCTCACGGTCCTCGGCGAGCTGGCCGCCGGTCGGACCCCTCAGGACTACGTCTCCCGCGCCTGACGCGGGGCGCTGTTGGCATGTGCCCACCATCACGGATAGCGTGTGCCGCAAGACACACTCACTATGAGCATAGGTATGGGACCCAGCATGGCACGGCAACTGACTCCACCGGCGGCGCCCGGCACCGGCGATGACCTGAGGGAGCGCATCGAACAGGCGCCGATGGGCGCCTACCAGTGGCTCATCATCGGCATCTGCACCTTCCTCAACGCCCTGGACGGCTATGACGTGCTGGCCATGGCCTTCACCGCCACCCCGGTGTCCGAGGAGTTCGGGCTCAGCGGATCCGAGCTGGGGTTCCTGCTCAGCGCCGGGTTGCTCGGCATGGCCGTCGGCTCCCTGACCCTGGGCCCGGTGGCCGACCGCATCGGCCGGCGCCACATGACGATCCTCGCCGTGGTGGTCAACGCCGCCGGCCTGTTCCTCTCGGCCACCGCCGGCAGCGCCTGGGAACTGGGCCTCTGGCGGGTGGTCACCGGCCTCGGCATTGGCGGGATCCTGGTGGGGACGAACGTCATCTCCTCGGAGTACGCCAACCGGGCGCGGCGTGGCCTGGCCGTCAGCATCTACGCGGCCGGCTATGGCGTCGGCGCGTCCCTGGGCGGGACCACCGCGGTGTGGATGATGGACCAGTTCGGTTGGCGCTCGGTCTTCACGCTCGGCGGAGCGCTGACCGTGGTGGCCCTGATCCTGGTGGTGGCGCTCATGCCGGAGTCGGCCGCCTACCTCTATAACCGGCGCCCGGCCCGGGCCCTGGAGAAGGTCAACACCATCGCCCGCAAGGTCGGCCAGACACCGGTCCGGGCACTGCCGGAGGTGACGGGCCTGGCCGCCGGGTCGGCGTCGGGAACGGGCGGTGACGCCGGGGCCGAGGCGGGCATCAGCGCCCTGTTCAGCCGGCGCAACCGGAACATCACGATCCTGGTGTGGGTCGCCTTCTTCGCCGTGATGTTCGGCTTCTACTTCGTGAACTCCTGGACCCCGCGGTTGCTGAACGAGTCCGGACTGACACAGAACCAGGGCGTGATCGCCGGCATCATGCTGACCATCGGAGGGACCATCGGCTCGCTGCTCTTCGGTGTGCTGACGGCCCGGTGGTCCACCCGGGCGACCCTGTTCTGGTTCACGATCGGCGCCGCGGCAGCGATCGTCCTGTTCATCTCCTCGGCCTCGATCGTCTGGGCCGTGTTCGCGCTCGGGGTCGTGGTCGGCATGCTGATCAACGGCTGCATCGCCGGGCTGTACGTGCTCACGCCGCAGTCATACTCCGCCTCGGTCCGCAGTACGGGTGCCGGGTGGGCGATCGGCATCGGCCGCGCCGGCGCCATCCTGGCGCCCATGGCCACAGGAGGCCTGCTCGACATCGGCTGGACGCCGCAGGCGATCTACATCGGCGTGGCGGGCGTGGTGCTCATCGCCACCGTGGCGCTGGGCTTCCTGAAGTCGGCGGACATCGAGGCGAACAGGGCTCCGCAACGCTCCGCCTGAGGCCGGTCCGCAGAAGAGCCTGAGGGTTCACGCCTCGGTCACCTCCAGCTCGCGGCCCTTGGTCTCCGGGGCCAGGACCAGCATCAGCACGCAGGCCGCGAGCACCAGCACGCCCGTGACCACGAAGGACCAGGCCAGGCCCACGGCCGGCACCAGATACGCCACGAACAGCAGCGGCCCCACCCCGGCGGCGAGGCGGGAGACCGCCGAGGCCCAGCCGAAGCCGGACCCCCGCAACTCCGTCGGGTACATCTCGGAGACGTAGGCGTAGAGCACCGGGATGGCCACCTGCACCACGAAGCCGAACGCGAGCACCAGGGGGAGCACCGCCGTCGGGACCTCCAGGAGGGCGGCCAGCACGACCAGCAGGAACGAGGAGACCACGGCCGCGAGCGCCAGCAGCCACTTGCGCCCGGTCTTCTCCACGAGCCAGGCGGCCACCACCACGCCCAGGAGCCCGACGGCGGCCATGGCGCCGGTCATGATGAAGGCCCGCGACTGCTCGTAGCCGGCATCGATCAGGAACGTCGGCAACCACTGCAGGGCGATGTAGTAGACGAGCATGAGGGTGAAGAACAGGGCCCATGCGGCGGTGGTGATGCGCCACGAGTACCGCCACAGCTCGGCCAGTTGCTGGCCCATCGAGGCGAAGGTCAACCGTCGCGGCTCCGGGACGGGCGGCATCACGTAGGCCCGCGCCTCGGCCCCGGTGCGGCGCACCATCTCATCGATCACGGCGCGCGCCTCCTTCTCCCGGCCCTGCTGGATCAGGAACAACGGGGACTCCGGGACGTGCAGGCGCACGAAGAACACCAAGAGCGCGGGCAGCACCATCGCCAGCATCGGCAGCCGCCAGTCACCCCACTGGGCCACCATCCAGGCGGAGAGGAAGCCGCAGGCGGCGGCCCCGATGGGCCACCAGCCGTCCATGGCGGTGAGTACGGTGCCCCGCTGCTTCCGCGGGGTGAACTCGCCCACCAGGGCGTAGTCCACCGGGATGCAGCCGCCGAGGCCGAAGCCGGCCAGGAAGCGGAACAGCACGAACCAGCCGATGTCCCCGGTCAGGACGCCGGCCAGGGTGAAGAGCGAGAACATCAGCAGGGTCGCGGTGAAGGCCTTCTTGCGGCCGATCCGGTCCGCCACCGTGCCCCAGACGAAGGCGCCCAGGGCCATGCCGATCAGGTTGGCCGTCCCGATCCAGGCGGCCTGGCCCGCGGTGAGCCCCCACTCCTCGCGTAGCAGCGGGATGAGCACGCCGTTGAGGGAGACGTCCCAGGCGTCGAACATGAAGCCGAGGCCGCCGATGAGGAAGACCCGTCCCTGGGTGTTCCACCGCCACGGCAGGTTCTGGACGATCTCCTCGCCCGTGGGCAGCGCCGAGGGCCGGTCGGGGCGGGTATCTTCTCTGGTCTCTGGTCTCACCCGGCCATTGTTCCACCGCTTGTTCCGTCGCGGCTCTGGGATCATGGGTCCATGGGTGAAACGGTGCAGGTGGAGATCGAGCGGAAGTTTGACGTGGACGGGCAGGCCTCCCTGCCCCGGCTCAACGGCGTGGGAGGAGTCGCCCAGGTGCGGTACCGCCCGCCCATGGCCCTCGAGGCCGTCTACTTCGACACGGCTGCGAGGGACCTCTCCGCCAACAACGTCACCCTGCGGCGGCGCACCGGCGGCACGGACGCCGGCTGGCATGTGAAGATCGGCAAGGGCGAGCGTCGGCTCGAACTGCACTCCGCGCTGGGCAAGGAGGATGCGGAGGACGTCTCCGCCGGCCCGGTCACGGTCTCCGTGCCCGCCCGCATCCTGGACCTCGTCCAGGTCCACGTTCGTGGCAAGCAGCTGGTGCCGACCGCCCGGCTGAACACCCTGCGCTCCGTGGTGGACCTCCTGGACGGTCAGGGCCGCCGGCTGGCCGAGGTCAGCGATGACCAGGTGGCCGCCATGGCCGTGGGCTTCCGCACCGAATCCCGGGTCCAGCACTGGCGCGAATGGGAGGTCGAGGTGGTCGACGCCGGCCTGGTCGCCGCCTCGGCGGGCGGCACGGATGCCTTCCTGGACGCCGTCGGGCAGGTCCTCCAGCCGGCCGGAGCGCGGCCCTCCGCGGTCGGATCCAAGGTGGAGAAGGTGGTCGGCAAGGCCGCGGACCCGCTGGATCCCCGGGCCCCGCTGGCCGGGAGCGGCGCCGCGGAGGAGCACGACGACGGTGCCCCGGCGGTCCGTGCGGTCCTGGCCGCCACGGTGCGGACCCAGCTGAAGGTCCTCAAGGGCTGGGATCCGCTGGTCCGCCGCGACGTGAAGGACTCGGTGCACCAGTACCGGGTGGCCTGCCGCACCCTGCGGTCCCTGCTCCAGACCTACGCCCCGCTGCTGGAGGCGGACGCCGTCGGCGCCGTGATCCAGGACCTGAAGAAACTCGGCAAGCTCCTGTCCGTGGCCCGTGATGCCGAGGTGGTGCGGGACCAGGTGCAGGAGAAGATCGCCGCGCTGCCCGGCGGTGCCCAGGGGGTGAACGCCGGGATGATCCCGGGCAAGACCGTCCGGAGGCTGCGGGGCGTGATGGCCCGGGCCTACGAGGCGGCTCAGGCACAGCAGGTCAAGCGCATGCGCACCGGCTGGTACTTCGAGGTCCTGGACCGGCTCGACGCCTTCGCGCTCACCCTGCCGATGCACCCGGAGCTGCCAGAGGCAGAAACCGCCGCTGCCGCCGCCATGGTGCCGCTGGCCACGGATCAGGTGGACGCGGTGCTGGCGCTCGCCGCCGCCGTCGGCAGTGAGCAGGACCGGGCACGGCGCCTCGACCTCATGCACGAGGTGCGCAAGGAGGCCAAGCGGCTGCGCTACGCCGTCAAAGCGGTCCAGGACGCCACCGGGCTGGATCTCGGTGCCGAGCTCGTGGCCCGGATGAAGACCGCCAAGAAGTTGCAGGAGGCCCTCGGCGATCACCGGGACTCGGTGATGTTCCAGGAGCACGTGCTGGACACCTCAAAGGTCGCGGCCCGGAAGGGCGAGGACACCTTTGGCTACGGGCTGCTGTTCGCCGCCGAGTTCGCACTGCAGGCCCGCACCGAGGCCGCGGCCGAGCGCCTGGTGGTGAAGCTGGCAGGGCACTGACCGTCATCCCCGACCGGTGTGGCCGGCACGGCTCTACACTGGACGCGCACGACCGCACGCACTGCCGACCAGCCACAGGAGCACACCCGTGACCATCCAGCTCGACCGTGTCCCGCTCAAGCGGGCCCTGATCTCCGTCTACGACAAGACCGGGCTGGAGGAGCTGGCCGCCGGGCTGCACGCCGCCGGAGTGCAGATCGTCTCCACGGGCTCCACGGCCCAGCGGATCGCGGGCGCCGGAGTGCCCGTCACCGAGGTGTCCGAGGTGACCGGGTTCCAGGAGTGCCTGGACGGGCGCGTCAAGACCCTGCACCCGATGGTTCACGCCGGCATCCTCGCCGACCGCCGCCGCGAGGACCATGTGGCCCAGCTTGAACAGATGGACGTCCAGCCCTTCGACCTCGTCGTGGTGAACCTCTATCCCTTCGTGGACACCGTCCGTTCCGGTGCCGGCCAGGACGAGGTCGTCGAGCAGATCGACATCGGCGGACCCTCCATGGTGCGGGCCGCGGCCAAGAACCACCCGTCTGTGGCCGTCGTCGTGGACCCGGCGAAGTACGGTGACGTGGTCTCCGCCGCCCAGCAGGGCGGCTTCGACCTCCCGGCACGGCGCCGGCTCGCGGCCCTGGCCTTCGCCCACACCGCGGCGTATGACAACGCGGTGGCCGCCTGGACGGCGGCCCAGTTCGAAGCCGATGATGACACCGTGGAGGTCAGTCTCTTCCCGCCCTATGCCGGCGTGACCCTGCAGAGGGCGCAGACCCTGCGCTATGGCGAGAACCCGCACCAGTCGGCCGCCCTCTACGTCGAGGATGGGGCCACCCCGGGCATCGCCCAGGCCGAACTCCTGCACGGCAAGGCCATGAGCTACAACAACTACGCGGACGCTGACGCCGCCCTGCGGGCTGCCTACGACTTCGACCAGCCGGCCGTGGCGATCGTCAAGCACGCCAATCCGTGCGGCGTCGGCGTCGGCGCCGAGGCCGGGGAGGACCCCATCGCCGAGGCCCACCGCAAGGCCCACGAGTGTGATCCGGTCTCCGCCTTCGGTGGCGTGATCGCCGCCAACCGCGAGGTCACCGCCGGCATGGCGGACACCGTCCAGGGCATCTTCACCGAGGTCGTCATCGCGCCGTCCTTCTCCGCCGAGGCCCTGGAGATCCTCTCCGCCAAGAAGAACATCCGCCTGCTGCGCCTGCCGGCGGGCTTCGCCCGGGACTCCGTGGAGTACAAGCAGGTCTCGGGCGGCATGCTGCTGCAGGCCCGGGACGCGGTGGACGCCGCCGGTGACGATCCCGAGACCTGGACCCTGGCGGCCGGCCCGGCCGCCGACCCGGAGACCCTGGCGGACCTCGCCTTCGCGTGGCGGGCCGTGCGTGCGCCGAAGTCCAACGCCGTGCTGCTGGCCAGCGGCGGGGCGACGGTCGGCATCGGTATGGGCCAGGTCAACCGCCTGGACTCCTGCCGCCTGGCCGTGGAGCGGGCCAACACCCTGGGGGCCGCCTCCACGGGCGCCCAGGAGATCACCACCGAGATCACGACGGCGGGTGGCGCCCAGAACGTGAGCGGCACCGGTGCGCCGGAGCGGGCCCGCGGGGCGGTGGCGGCTTCTGACGCCTTCTTCCCGTTCGCCGACGGTCTGCAGATCCTCATTGACGCCGGCGTGCGCGCCGTCGTGCAGCCCGGTGGCTCCGTCCGGGACGAGGATGTCATCGCCGCGGCCGAGGCCGCCGGCGTGACCATGTACTTCACCGGTGCGCGCCACTTCTTCCACGGCTGAGGTTCCCCAGCTCAGGCAGAACCCTGGCGGCGGTGGGGGGGGGGG
>NZ_JALDXU010000042.1:0-26912 GCF_032154715.1 Citricoccus sp.
ATCAATGACACCGTGGGCAACATCCTCTGCCTGCACCAGGACTGACGGCCGTGGCCCTCCGCACCGTGCCGCCCGGGCAGGCAGCCGGGGCACCCGGCTGGTGGGCCGGCGTCGGGCGGGTGGTGTTCGCCCTCGCGGCGCTGCTCTCCTTCACCGGCAACGCGCTCTCGTTCCACATCGGGTCCTGGAAGGATTCGGATCTGCCGGCGGACGCGGGCTTCTCCGGTGGCTTCGCCGGTGGGTGGGAGCACCTGGTCAATCAACCGAGCTACTTCACGTTCCTGTCCAATTTCCTCGTCGGACTGACCTCGCTGCTGCTGGCCGTCCGCCCGGACCGGACCTCCACCCTGTTCCACGCGCTGCGGATCGCCGGGGTGGTCTGCATCGTCATCACCGGCGTGGTGTTCAACGTGCTGCTGCGGGGTGCGCCGCCGGGGACTCCGGTGGAGCATCTGAACGACACGATCCAGCACATCATCACGCCGATCCTGACGCCACTGGTGTGGTTGGTGTTCGATCCCCGTGGCCACGTCACGTGGAAGCGGATCGGCCTGGCGGCCATCATCCCGCTCGCCTGGCTGGCGTTCACCCTGGCGCGGGGGCCGGTGCTCGACTGGTATCCGTACAGCATCCTCGATGTGCCGCGCATGGGGTACGAGGGGGTGGCGGTCTACGTGGTGGCGATCCTGGCATTCTTCTTCGTGCTGGCCGCACTGATGTGGGCCCTCGACCGGCTGAGGGTGCGGGCGGCGGGAATCAGGCCTGGAACGGTCTGAGCTCCACCTTCGTGCCGCAGGCCTTCGACGCGCGGGCGGCCAGGTCCTCGGCCTGCTCCGGTCCGGCGGCGTCCACCACCCAGAACCCGCCCAGATGCTGCTGGGCGTGGGTGAAGGGGCCGTCCGTGATGACCGGCTCGGCACCACGGGTGCCGTCCACCACCACGGACTCCTCCGGGGCGACGAGGCCACCGGCGTACACCCAGGCGCCCTCGGCCCGCAGTGCCTCATTGAACTCGCCGACGGCCTGGAACGCCGCCTGCATCTCCTCTTCCGACGCATAGGGCCCCGTCTCCCGGTGCTGGACGCCGGGCGAGTGCCACACAGACAGCAGATATTCGGGCATGACCTTCTCCTCCTGCCGGTCGAGATCCGCTCGATTCGCGCCAGCCTGTGAGCGGGCTTACACTCTATCGGGCCCTTTCTGCCACCGCACCAGGTGGACGGCGGGGGCCAGCCGAGAGCCGCTGAACCCCGGGCGGTCACCCAGCGCAGCCGATCGCGACGCGCCAAACCAGGAGCATGTGCATGACTTCACGCCCTTCCCCCGAGTCAGCAACCGAGGCAACGCCAGGATCCCTGCCGAAGCCGCGTGCAGACCAGGCCCCCGAGCCGCCCGGAGGTCAGGCGTCCACCACGGCGGCGGCTCCGGCCCCAGTGCCCCGGTGGAACCGGTTCGACACGAGCTGGACGATCGGCCTGTTCGGCACGGCCGTGGGTGCCGGCATCCTGTTCCTGCCGATCAACGCCGGCCTGGGCGGGCTGTGGCCGCTGCTCATCGCCACCGTACTGATCTGGCCGATGACCTACTTCTCCCACCGAGCGCTGTCCCGCATGGTGTGTGCCTCGCCGAACCCGAACCAGAACATCACCGGCGTGGTCCGCGAGTACTTCGGCGAGACCGCCGGCCGCGTGGTCACCGTCCTGTACTTCCTGGCGATCTACCCGATCGTGCTGATCTACGGGGTGGGTATCACCAACACGGTGGAGAGCCTCATGGTGAACCAGCTCGGCCTGGACCCCTGGCCGCGATGGCTGCTGTCCGGCGTGCTGGTCCTGACGATGTCGGCCGTCATGGTCGCCGGCAAGAAGGTCATGCTCGCGGTCACCCAGTGGCTGGTCTACCCGTTGATCGCCGTGCTCTTCGTGGTCACCCTGTTGTTGATCCCTGAATGGTCCTTCGACGGTTTCGGCGCGCTGCCCGCCCCCGGCGACTTCGCGATGTCCCTCTGGCTGATGATCCCGGTGCTGGTCTTCGCGTTCAACCACTCCCCGGCCATCTCCCAGTTCTCGGTGTCCCTGCGCGAGCGCTACGGTGCCGGATCCGTGGAGAAGGCGTCCTCCATCCTTCGGATCACCGCGGTCCTGCTGGTCGTCTTCACCATGGGTTTCGTCTGGTCCTGTGTGCTGGCCCTCGGCCCCGAGGGGCTGCAGGAGGCCAAGGATGCCAACCTGCCGGTGCTCTCCCACCTGGCCAACGTGATGGGCCTGCCCCTCATCGCGTGGCTCGGCCCCGCCGTGGCCATCGCGGCGATCGCCTCGTCCTTCTTCGGTCACTGGCTCGGTGCCGCCGAGGGGGCCACGGCGATCGTGCGCACCATGGTCGACCCCCGGCAGAAGCGCCTGAGCGACCGCGGCATCACGATCGGCGTGAGCATCTTCCTCATCGTCACCACGTGGCTGGCCGGCGTGCTCAATCCGAGCATCCTGGCGCTGATCGAGTCACTGGCCGGCCCCGTGATCGCCGCCGTGCTCTACCTCATGCCGATGTACGCCATCCACAAGGTGCCGGCATTGGCTCGGTTCCGCGGCAAGGCGTCGAACGTCTTCGTGGTCATCGCCGGCATGGTGGCCGTGGGCGGCATCCTCATCAGCCTGTTCCGCTAGGCTTCCGGCTTCCGGTCGGCCGAAGCGCGACGCGCGGGCCGGACCTGCGCTGGCAGGAGCCGGCCCGCGCGTCGTGCCCGGGTTCGAGGCTCTCCTCTCAGAGAGCCAGAATCAGCCCGTCAGAGCTGGGAGAAGGCGGCGGTGACGGGCTCCTCGCCGTCCACGAATTCGATCTGCTGGCCGATGGAGACCTGGGTGGCCAGGGCGACCCGGATGGCCTGGGCCACGTTCCCGCGCGAGGTGTCCCGGTGGGCGCCGTCCGCGGTGCTGCTGCCGACGGCGATCATGCCGGTGGGCTCGTCCAGGGTGAGCGTTCCCGGGCCCAGGATGGTCCAGTCCAGCCCGGAGTTGCGCAGGTACTCGTCCGCGGCGGCCTTGGACTCGGCATAGGGGAAGAACGGGCTGTCCTCGGCGATGCCGTGCTGGGTGGTGGCGCCCAGGTAGGACACCATGACGTAGCGCTTCACGCCGGCCTGGAGGGCGGCGTCCATGGAGCGGATCGCGGCGTCACGGTCCACGGCGTAGGTGCGCTCCGGATTGCCGCCACCGGCGCCGGCGGACCAGACGATGGCGTCCTGGCCCTCGAAGGCGCGGGCGAGCTCATCCTGTGAGGCGGTCTCGATGTCCAGCACCAGGGCCTTCGCGCCGGCGGCCTCGATCTCCGCCGTCTGCTCCGGATCGCGGATGACCGAGGTGACGGTGTGCCCCTCCTGTGCCAGCAGGGGAGCGGTGCGCAGGCCCACCTTGCCGTGTCCGCCGATGATCAGGTAATTCGCCATGGATCTGGTCCTTCCGTTCGATCAGTGCTTCCGTGGCCACTGTTGCACTGCACCCGGAGGGCGCGCCAGCGCGTTCGGCTGGAGGCGCAATCACTCCGCCGGTGAACCCGGGCGTCTCAGCCGTCTCAGCTGTTCCGGCCGTCTCAGCCGGCTGAGGTGTCCGTGACGCCCTCGTAGAGTCCGATCTCGTTGCCGTCCAGATCCCGGAACACCGCCCACCAGCTGGTCTCGGTGATCGGGGACCTCGGGGCGATCACGGTGCCGCCCAGGGCAGTCACCGTGGCCAGGGTCTCGTCGATCGAGTCGACCTCCACGGTGGATCGAGGCTGGGTGAAGCCCTCGCTGCGCGGGGCCAGGCCGCCGCCGCTGACCTCGTTGGGGGCCCGCCACATGGGGTAGTCCTCGAAACCGGGGTAGGTCTCGATCTTCCAGCCGAAGACCGAGCCGTAGAACTCGGTGGCGCGCTGATGATCGGTGACCGGGATGTCGACGTGGGTGATGTCTCCGTGTGCCATGGAGCTATGGTCCGGCAGGAGGCGGGTCGGTGGGAATCCCTCCCCGCCGGGCGTTCCATTGATCGGCCAGAATCCCCATCACGTGTGCATCCACCCAGCCGCCGTCGAAGAGCAGGGCGCCGCGCAGGGTGCCCTCCAGGCTGAAGCCGGCCTTCTCGTAGACATGGCGGGCCCGCGGATTGAAGGCGTAGACCTCCAGCGACACCCGGTGCAGTCCTTGGTCCTCGAAGGCATGCCGCAGGGTCAGCTCCACCGCCTCGCTGCCGAGGCCGCGGTCCCGGGCGCCGGAGATCCAGATCCGGAAGCCGCAGGAGAGGTTGCCTCCATCGAGGTCGTTGAGCACGGACTCCCCGACGATCCGGCCGGTGGCCACCTCCTCGATGGCCCACACGATCCGGTCCTCCGCTACGGACCAGCGCCCGTAGATCTCGGCGAGCTCGTCCACCGACCAGGGCGCCTGCCCTCCGGGGTCCGCTGCAGCCCGGCCATCTCCGGACTTCGGCTGCGCCAGGCCGGTGGAGGAGTGCACCGTCCCGGTCAGCCGGGACACCTCGGCATCCGCCAACAGGGGGTGGATCACCGCGGCATGCTCCCGCCCGGCCGGAACCAGCCGCACCAGGTGGCCGGCCTGTGCCTGCTTCAGGGAGAAGTCGGGTACCGGAGTCACGGCACCATCATCTCAGCGTTGACGAGGCTCGGGTCATGATGGTCGCTGGGAACCTGCGGTCCGCTGCCGTGCGGGCCGTCAGGGAAGCAGCGCGGTCCCGGTTCCCCGCTTCTCGGCCGCGGCGCGGTTCGCCGCGGTCCGCGGCAGCACCACCGGGTGGCCCAGCAACGGATCCTTCACGACGTCGGCGTCCAGCCCGTAGATGCCCTCCAGGTTCGCCGGGGTCAGGACCTCCGCCGGTGTCCCCTCGGCCACGACCTGGCCGTGGGCCATGGCGATGATGTGGTCCGCGGACCGGGCGGCGAGGTTCAACTCATGCAGCACGGCGACCACGGTGGCACGGGGCCGCTCGCCCGCACCGCCCGCACCGCCTGTACTGGCTGACGTGGGGTCCGGCAGGTCCCGCACCAGGTCCAGCAACTCGACCTGATGGGACAAGTCCAGGTAGGAGGTGGGCTCATCGAGGAGCACCACGGGGGTCTGCTGGGCCAGCACCAGGGCCAGCCAGGCCCGCTGGCGCTGACCGCCGGAGAGCTCGGCCACGTCTCGGCCGGCCAGGCCCACCAGGTCGGCGAGCTCGAGGGCCTGGGCGATTGCCTCGGTGTCCTGGGCCGTCCGGGCGCCGAACCAACCGCGGTGCGGGTGGCGGCCGCGATCCACGAGTTGCTCCACCGTCATGCCCTCCGGCACCACGGGGGACTGGGGCAGCAACGCCACGGTGCGGGCGTAGCTGCGGGGATTCCACCCCTCCACGTCCCGGCCGAGGACCTCGAGGGATCCGCTCACCAGGGGCAGCTGCCGGGTCAACCCCTTCAGGAGGGTCGACTTGCCGCAGCCGTTGGCGCCGATGATGGCCGTGGTCCGGCCGGCCGGCACGTCCAGGTCCACGGGCCTCTCCGGACCCACCACGGTGTGCGGGCCATAGGCCAGGGTCGCGCCGCGCAAGCGGATCGCCGCTTCTACTGTCATCTCACGCCTTCCGTCCGCTTCGAATCAGGAGCCACAGCATCAGCGGCGCCCCGGCCGCTCCGGTGAGCACGCCGGTCGGCAAGCGGACCCCGCCGAAGGCCTCGGCGGCCGCGAAGTCCGCGACCACCACGATCACCGCGCCGCACAGGGCCGCCGCCGGCAGCGAGGGCCGTCCGCCGGTGAGACCCCGGGCCAGGGGAGTGGAGAGCAGGGCGACGAAGGCGAGCGGGCCGGTGGCCGCCGTCGCCGCCGCCGCCAGCAGGGCGCCGATCACGAGGGACCAGAGGCCCGTCCGGCCGGGCCGGGAGCCCACGCCGTGGGCCAGCTCGCCGCCCAGGTCGGCCGGGGCCAGCCGCGCGTGCAGGAGGCCGGCGAGGGGCACCAGCACGATCATGATGACGGCCAGCAGGGTGATCCGCTCCCACGTCACCGCGTTGAGGGAGCCGGCCGTCCACACGGCCGCGGCCTGCAGGTCGTGCTGGGACAGGGCCAGCATCGCCCCGGACAGGATGGCCTGGCACAGGGAGGCCACGGCGATGCCGGCCACGATGAAGGTGGCCCCGCCCAGGGAGCCGGCCAACCCGCCGGAGCCGCTACCGGCCGAGGAGCGCCCGGCCATCGAGAACCCGAGGACGATGGCGATCGCCACCAGGCCGCCGATCAGGGCGGCGGCGGCCATGCCCGTCCCGCGCACCCCGCCGAAGGCGAGCACGGTCACGGCGGCGACGGCGGCGCCCTGGGTCACACCGATGATGTCCGGGCTGGCCAGCGGGTTGCGCAGCGTGCGCCGGAACAGGGCGCCGGCGGCGCCGAACGCCGCCCCGGCCAGGGCCCCGGCCACGGCCCGGGGCAGCTTCTCCTGCATCACGATGAAGGAGGCGCCGGGGATGGTCTCCCCGCCGAGGATGGCGAAGAAGTCGGGAATGGTGACGGTGTAGTGGCCCAGCAGCACCCGGACCCCCATCATCAGCACCAGGGCCGCGGCGAGGCCGAGCGTGGCGGTGAGCAGCCGGCGTCGGGCCCGGGAATGCAGGGACCGCACCGCGGCCACCGCGGCCGGGGAGGGTCCGGCTGCGGCTTTTGGGGCGGGAGCGGCGGCCGTGGTCTCGAGGGAGGGCGCGCTCATAGTGACACCGCCTTCCGGCGCAGCAACAGCAGCAGCACGGGCACGCCGATGACCACCGTGGTCACGCCCACGTGGATCTCCTGGGGCGCCACCACGAGCCGCCCGGCGAGGTCGGCGAGGACGAGCAGGACGGCTCCCCACAGGGCGCAGCCCAGCACCAGCACGCGGGTGGAGGCCGGGCGGAACCGGCGCAGGGCATGCGGCACCAGCAGGCCCACGAACACCACGGGCCCGGCCAGGGCGGTCGCGGCCGCGGTCAGCAGCACGGTGGCACCGAGCAGGACCATGCGCAGGCGCTCGGGACGGGAACCGAGCCCGTGGGCCAGCTCGTCGCCGAGGGCCAGCGTATCCAGCCCGGGGGCGGCCACGAAGACCATCAGGACGCCCAGGGCGATCACGGGCGCCAGCCAGGCGGCGTCGTCCAGGGAGGACCGGGCGACGGAGCCGACGGTCCAGAAGCGGAAGCGTTCCAGCACCGCGGGGGAGAGGATCAACAGGGCGCTGGTGACGGCGGTGCAGCCCGCGGTGACGGCGGCCCCGGCCAGCACGAGGGACAGTGGTCCGGGGGCGCCGCCCGTGCCGCCCCCCAGCCGGGAGGCGGCCGAGGCCACGGTATAGACCACCGCGGCGGCCACGAGCGTGCCGAGGATCGCCAGCACCATCACCCCTGCCAGGCCGGCCGAGATGCCGAGGCCCAGGCCCAGCGCCACCGCCAGGGAGGCCCCGGCGGTCAGGCCCAGCAGGCCCGCGTCACCCAGTGGATTGCGGGTGGCTCCCTGCAGGGCTACCCCGGACACGGCCAGGGCCGCTCCCACGAGGACCGCGGTGAGGGTGCGCGGGATGCGGGACAGGGCCGCCGCGGAGTCGATGTCCGCCGCCGCGGCGTCACCTCGGCCGGTGAGGAACGCGCCGAGCGCCTCCAGGGTGGTGCCCGGGTCCACGTGGCGCGCCCCGAAGGCCAGCGCGGCCAGGCAGGCGACCACCAGCACCAGCGCCGGGAGGGCGAGGAACGGCAGTGCGTGGAAACGCGAAGCGGCGTCCGGCCGGCGTCGTGCACCGGGCGCGGACCGCCGCTCCGGGGGGCCAGGGGTGCTGGCGCCGGAGGGCGGTTGCTCCGTGGAGGGGCGCTGGAGGGAGGGTCTCATGCGCTTTCTGTCATCGGGCGGTGTTCAGGGGGCCGGTCCAGGCTATTCCGTGCTGTCGGCCTGCTCGGCCGCGGCGGCGAGGTCCGGGACCATGTTCTCCAGGGCCCACGGGATGGACAACGGCGAGGCGGCCGAGGTGGACAGGACCTCCTGCTCGTCGGTCTGCACCACGAGCGTCTCCTCCTGCACGGCCGGGATCTTGGACAGCAGCGGGTCGGCGGCGATGGCCTCGGTCACCGACTCATCCGTGGCCGAGGTGACGAAGATGTCCGAGTCGAGCTCGTCCGCCCGCTCGGGGGACCAGGTCAGGTAGAAGGCGTCCTGGGCCTCCTCGTTGTCCGCGAGAACGGGGGCCAGCTCCATGCCGAGCGAGCTCAGGAACTTCGGCCGGTTGTCCGCGGCGGTGAACAGGTAGATCTGATCGGCGGCGGCCGGGTCGACCGTTCCCGTCAGGAAGGTGGTGCCGGCCAGGGCGGGGTGGTCCTCCGCGGCCTGGTCGACCTGTCCCTCCACGTCCGCGATGACCTCTTCGGCCTGGTCCTCCTTGCCGAGAGCCTCCCCGATCAGCCGCGTGGAATCCTGCCAGGCGGTGGTGAACGCCGCGGCATCCTCCGGGTAGGCCACCACGGGCGCGATCTCGGAGAGCTTGTCATACTCCTCCTGCGTGATGCCGGAGTAGGCGGCGAGGATGACGTCCGGCTCGGTGGCGGCCAGGGCCTCGAAGTTGATGCCGTCGGCCTCGGAGTACTGCTCGGGTGCCTCTCCGCCGGCTTCCTCCAAGGCCGCGTCGAACCAATCCGTGGACTGCTGGGCGTTGCCGCCGTATTCGGTGGCCGCCACGCCGACGGGCACCACGCCCAGGGCCAGCGCGACGTCCTGGTTCACCCAGGACACGGTGGCCACCCGCTCGGGCTGGGCCGGGATCTCGGTCTCGCCGTAGACGTGCTCTACCGTCCGGGGGAAGGTGGCGTCCGACGTCGCGGCCGCATCGGTGGAGCCGGAAGCCTCGGAGTCCGAACCGCCGGCGGGGCCGGTGGAACAGCCGGCGAGCAGGGCGGCGCTCAGTGCCAGGGAACCCAGGGACAGGGCCCGACGGCGGGTGGTCCGGCGGGTGACGGGAGCACTGACGGTGGGGGTGGGAGATGCTGGGGACACGAGGCGGCCTTTCGAATCATTGGCAAACAAGGGTGTTGCCTAATTGCTGGAGGTTAGCCTAGCCTAACAACATGTGCAGCCGCCGTGCGGGGTGGCAGCACACTGCAGTTGGGTCAACGGTGGACGTGCCCAGCGACCGTACCGGATGTGCGAACCCTCCCAGGTTTCCGGTGCAGTCGCTGGGCACGCGACGTTGAGGCGGGACGGCGGAGGGTCAGCCGGCCTCCGGCTGGACGAAGTCCGGCAGCCGCGGCACCGGCATCACGACTACGTCCCAGACCATCCAGTCCACTGACCGGCAGGCCGCCTCCGCCTCCTCGATCTGGTCCAGGCTGACCTGACCGGATCGGGGGACCACGAAGGCCTCGAGGTGCAATCGCCGGCCGAGGTCCCGCACGCGGCAACCGGCCTGGTCCACCCACGGCAAGGCCTGCACGGCCTCGACGGCGTCAGCGATGGCCGGATGCGGATCCTTGTTGTCCGGCGTGGTGGCCCGCCTGTCGATCAGATCCAGGACCGCTGCCCGCAGGTGCTGGACACCATCCTTGAGGATGTCCATCGAGATGACGAAGGCGGCCGCGTAGTCCATCCACCACAGGCCGAGGCCGATTCCGGCCACGCCGACGATGGACGCGGCGTTGGTGAGCCAGTCGGCCTTGTTCATGTTCGCGTCGGAAAAGAGCACCTTGTCATTGAGGACCGGTGCGACCTTCAGCTTGGCGCGGGCCAGGAAGACCGGCGGCAGTGCGATGACCGCCATCACGCCCATCATGATCCAGCCGAGCCAGACGGTGTTGCCGAACAGCTGCACCGTGCCGACCGTGGGGTGCTCTGCGGTCACCAGCCCGCTGACGGCCTCGTAGCCCAGGAATCCGCCGACGAGGGTCAACGCCACGGAGGAGACGAGGTGGCCGATGCCGGCGGCGCGGTGGACCCCGTAGGGGCGTTTGGTGTTCTGGCGGAACCGGCGGATGGCGAGCAGTGAGACCAGGAAGGAGATCTGCGGGATCGTGGAGAGCATGTCCTCGAACCAGGCCGTCTTCATGGCCTGGGAGTTCCCCAGCACCAAGGCGACCAGGGTGATCGTGCAGGCCGTGATGCCCAGGCTGAGCCACTCCAGGCGCACCGCCTTGCGCAAGGCCTCCTGCTGTTCGCGGGGCAGGTCCCAGCCGATTCTCTGGGAGTTGCTCGCCGGCTTGCTTGTCACGGCATCACCCTAGGCCTCCGTCAGTGCCGCCCGCCATGTGCCGACCACCCGTGACGTCAAGCGGCGGGCCCATGGGTCCGGTGGGGCCGGCTGTCGGCCGGCCGTCGCCCGGCGGGACGGGTTCGCCGATCGGGGTTCTCGCCGGGAACCGGCTACCGTGGAGCGGGTGAGCACACGCCAGCCAGCCTCAGAGAACCCACAGCCCGACCGGTCTGCGCCGGACGATGCGACGGAGGCGGTCGTGGGGCCAGCGGACCATGGGACGAAGGTGGCCTCGATGTTCGACGGCATCGCCGGCCGGTATGACCTGATGAACCTCGTGATGACGTGGGGACAGGAGCCCCGGTTCGTCCGCCGGACCGTGGAGAGGGCCGAGCTGCCGGACCGCCCGGTGGTCCTGGACCTGGCCACCGGCACCGGGGACATCGCCCTGGAAGTCGTGCGCTCGCGCTACGGCGCCCAGGTCACCGGCGCCGACTTCGCACCCGAGATGATGGAGGTCGGCCGGAGCCGGCCGGGTGGCGGGCAGATCAACTGGGTCGACGCCGATGCCATGGACCTGCCGTTCGAGGACAACACGTTCGACGCCGTCACCCACGGCTACCTGCTGCGCAATGTGGCGGACATCGCCACCGCGCTGGCCGAGCAGTTCCGAGTGCTCAAGCCCGGCGGCCGCATGGTCGCCCTGGAGACCTCCCCCGCGCCGGACAACATCATCAAGCCCTTCTCCACGGTGTACATCAAGTACGTGGTGCCGCAGATCTCACGTCTGATCACCCGCACCCCGGATGCCTACGAGTACCTCTCCGCCACCAGCCGCGGCTTCAAGACCCCTGCCCAGATCCAGGCACTGCTGGAGGACGCCGGCTTCGAGAACGTGGGCCACGAGACCCACCTGTTCGGCACGCTCGCGATCCATTGGGCCACCAAGCCCCTCTGAGCACTTCCCTCTCTGAGCACCTCCTCGGGGCAACGCGTCTCACCGGCCCTTGCGGGCGTGCCCGCGCGGCGCCGGCACGCCAGCCGTTCACCTTCCGTCAGGGCAGTCCTACGCTGGGAGTGCGCCGGTGCTCCGGCATCGGCAGTCCCTTGGAGGAACGCCATGCGAGACGAACAGATCCACGAGAATGAGAAGATCCACCTGCTGGAGAAGGACAAGACCGGGTTGTCCCGCGGGTACCGCCTGCTGTGGCGGATCCGCTATGCGGCCAATGACGTCTACGGCCCAGCGAGCCGGCAGGCGGGACTAAACCCACGGGAGGCGCTGCGGGTGGAGCGGGCCCAGCGCGTGGCCGCCGCCTACCGGGCCCAGGGGGAGGAGCCGCCGCCGGCGATCCGCCGGGCTGCCGGGGAGGACGGGGTGACGGAGTCCTGGGACGCCGCCGGCCACGGACACCACGGTCAGCCGCCGAAACCCTTCCAGGAGGGCTATCGGTATTTCATGCTGGAGGACGGCGAGGAGCCTCCGGTCATGCGGCCGAACGAGACCGGTGACCCGACCTGAACCAGATTTCAGTTAGCGCCCTAACTAAAATAGACTGGCCCCGACCGCCGTAGCCGTGGTGGACTCCGACCCGAGGGGAACCTGATGACCGAGCAGAGCCCACAGCACCAGCCGAACCGGACCGCCCGCCAGAAGGCCTACTCAGTAGTGAAGGACAAGACCGGCCTGGGGTCCTGGTTCCGGTTCCAGTGGCGGTTCATCTACATCGCCTCCTGCACGTTCGGCCCAGCCAGCCGCCAGGGCACACTGGACCCCCGCAAGCAGCTCCAGAAGGAACGTGCCGTGAAACTCCTGGAGGGCTATCGGCGGACCAGTCAACAGCCCCCGGCCGAGTTGCTGGCGTTCACCGGCCTCTGAACCGCCGCCGGGCCGTGAACCCTGGGCGGCCTGATCACGGGTGGACGCGCTGCATCAGGGTCGTCATGAGCCGGTGCAGGTCCTTCAGCTCGGCCTCATCCATCTGCAGCCGCCGCATCATCTCCACCGGCACGCGTTCGGCCCGCTGGCGCAACGCGCGGCCCTGTTCGGTGAGAGACAGGGCGAGGCCGCGGCCGTCGTCGGGATTCTTGGCCCGCTGGACGTAGCCCAGCGCCTCCAGGCGCTTGGTCAGGGGGGACAGGGTGGCCGGCTCCATGTGCAGCAACCCCGCCAGATCCTTGAGGGACAGGGGTGCGTGCTGCCAGAGGGCCAGCATCACGAGGTATTGCGGGTGGGTCAGCTTCAACGGCTCGAGCACGGGCCGGTAGGCGGCGATCACGCCCCGAGACGCCACTGACAGCGCGAAACAGATCTGGCTTTCCAGGGCCAGGGGGTCTGTGACGGGAAGCGCTTCATCCATCCCTCTAGGATGCCTGATGTACCCGGATGCGGGTGCCCGGTGCCCGCAGGAGTACGGATCCGGCGGTGAGAGGAGATCCCCTGGTGGCAGGACCGCATGGTTCCCGACGACGGCGCCTCCGCCGGGCGGTCCTGGTCACCTGCGTGGTGCTGGCGGTCCTCCTGGCGGTGCTGCCCCATCCGGCGATCACCCGGCCATGGATCATGCCGGCCGTGCAGTCGCTCGTGCCCGTCCTGAGTGTGGTGGCCGGGCTGAGCGCCCTCCTGGTGCTGGTGTTCCGTCAGTGGTGGGCGGCCGGCGTGCTGGCCGCCGGGGCGGTCATGGGGCTGTTGCCGACGTTGGTGCCCCTCGAACCGCTCGGGGCCGGCGTGGGCGCCGGCGTCGAGCGTGGCACCGAGGCCGAGGCGGGCGCGCTGACCGTGCTGAGCCTCAATGCCGAATATGCGGGCGTGGACGCCGACGCCCTGGCCGCGGCGGTGGGAGCGGGTGGGGCCGGCGGCACCCGCGATGCCCACGGGTCCAGCGGGGTCGGCGGAGTCGACGTGCTGGTCTTGGTGGAGGCTGACGAGGACCTGGTCACGGCCCTGCAGGAACGAGGGGCTCTGGACGGTCTGCCGTACCGCACCGAGACGATCCCGGAGGAACCCCAGGGAGGCACGGCGGGCGGTGCGGTGATCCTGTCCGCTCACCCTCTGCGGTCCGAGGGCGTCCTGCCGCGCTTCGCCACCCACCGTCACTTCGAACAACCCGTGGCGGTGGTCGAGCATCCGCAGCTGGGTGACGTGCGGGTGGTGGGCATCCATCCCGTGCCGCCGATCGGAGACGACTTCGTCCCCTCGTGGGACGACACGCTCCGCGGGCTGGACGGCTGGCAGGCCGCCCATGCTGATCTGCCCCTGATCCTGGCCGGGGACTTCAACGCAAGCCTTGCCCACCCGCAGTTCCGGGGCCTGGCTGACGGGTTCACGTCCGCCGCGGCGGACGCCGGACCGCTGCCGGGACCCACCTGGCCGGTGGGGACGTGGGTGCCGCCCTTCACGGCCATCGACCATGTCCTGCTGAGGGGGTTGGTGCCGCTGGACTACGAACGGCTGGACTTTCCCGGAACGGACCACCGGGGCATCCTCACCACGGTGGCGGCAGAACGTGTCACCGGGGTCCGGTGACGGCGGACCCTGACTCGTCAGGAGGGGTGTTGGCGCGGAACAGTTCCGACATGGTGGTGGCCATCGGGGTGGCTCTCGAGGTCATCCCACAGGTGGACCCGTAGCGGCCCAGGTTCGGAGCCTGGTCCGATGCCGGCAGATGGTGTCCGGCGGGACAGTGGAGACATGATGAATCGACCCTCGCCCCTGCTCGCCGCCCGCAGCCTGACCAAAGCCTACGGGCCCACCCGCGCCCTCGACGGCGTGGACCTGACCGTGCACGCCGGGGAGTCCGTGGCCATCATGGGCCCCTCCGGCTCCGGCAAGACCACGCTGATGCACGTGCTCTCGGGCATCCTGTTGCCCGACGCCGGCTCGGTGCTGTTCACCGCGCCCGGCACCGAGCCGACCGAGATCACCACCCTGAACGAGGAGGCCCGAGCCCGGCTCCGCCGCGAGCGGCTCGGGTTCGTGTTCCAGGACGGGCTGCTGCTGCCGGAGTTGACCGCGCAGGAGAACGTGGCCCTGCCCCTGCTGCTCTCCGGGGTGCCCCGCCCCGCCGCTGAAGCCCACGCGGCCCAATGGCTGGCCGCCCTCGGCCTGGACGGCATGCAGACCCGCCGCCTCGGCGAACTCTCCGGTGGCCAGGCCCAGCGGGTGGCCATTGCCCGCGCCCAGGTGGCCGATCCGCAGGTCGTCTTCGCCGACGAACCCACCGGCGCCCTCGACTCCGCCACCTCCGCCTCCGTCCTCGGAGCCCTGCTCGACTCCACCGTCGGCCGCGGCCGCACCCTCGTCATGGTCACGCACGATCAGGCCACCGCCGACCGCTGCTCCCGACTCGTGCGTGTGCAGGACGGGCGGATCGTGGCCGACTCGGCCGCCGGTGCGTCCGGCCCCGGCACTCCGGTCGATTCGGCAGGCACGGCGACCCACCAGACGGAGGCCGCCCGATGACCACCGCCCCGCACACCCCTTCCGGAACCCGCGTGGGTTCCACTGCGCTGGGAGGACAGGAACAGCCGGGCGCGACGCCCGCCGGTCGCCTCGCCGCGGTCCCCAGCCGGCCGCCGTCGACCGCGGGCCGCGGGACGTCCCGTGGAACCGCCGCCGTGCTGAAGCTCTTCCTGGGCAAGCTGTTCTCCGACCGCCAGGTCTGGGGGCTACCGGTCACCGCGTTTGCGATCGTCGGCACGCTGGCCTTGCTCGTGGCCGGAGGCGCCGCCTCGTTCTGGACGATCAAGGGAGACCTGGCCGGTTTCTATCTGATGCTCTCCGTCTTCGCGCTGATGCTGCTCGTGTTCCCGATGGCCGGACTCGCCGGGTCCGCGGCGAAGCTGCTCGCCCGGCGCCGGGACGAACGCCTGTCCTCCCTGCGCCTGCTGGGTGCCGGTACGGGCACGGTGCGCACACTGGCCGTCGTCGAGTCCGTGGTGCTGGCCGCGACCGGGCTGCTGCTCGGGGTGGTCGGCTACCTCGTGTTCATGCCCCTCGTGGGTCTGATCCCGTTTGCCGGGCGTCCGATCGGGCTGGAAGGGATGTGGCTCGGCACCGGTTGGCTCTTCGCCGTGCTCGGCGCCCTCCTGGTGATGGCCGCCGCGAGCTCGATGGCTGGGCTGCGCCGCATCGAGATCACTCCGCTGGGGGTGCGTACCCGCCAGGAGGCCTCGAAGGTCCACTGGGTCCGCGTGGTGCTGGCCGTGGCGGGCCTGGCGCTGGCCCAGGTGGTGCTCAACGCCTTCGGGGCGGCGAGCATGATGGTGCTGCTGATCATCATGCTGGTCGGCTTCAGCCTGCCGATGATTGCCCTGCACTTCATCGGTCCTTGGCTGGTGGGCGTGGTGACGCGGCGGACGTGGCGCCGCGCGGACACCGCAGAGAAGCTCGTGGCGGCCCGCAACGTGCTCGAGTCCCCCCAGCAGGCCTGGCGGCAGATCGGCGGGCTGGCCGTGACCGTGTACATCGGCGTGGTCGGTGGAGCGGGCATGGGGCTGGCGGACAGCCTCTCGGCCGACGGGATGCGGGCCGAGGATCTGGTCCTCGTGGCGGACCTGCGCACCGGGGTGCTGTTGACCATGCTCATCGCCTTCGTGCTGACCGCCTGCTCCGTGGGCATCACGCAGGCCGCGCAGGTGCTCGACCGCGCGGACATGTACCGGGGGCTGGGCCGGCTCGGCATGACCGAGTCGAGCATGGAGGCCATCCGCCGGCGGTCGGTGATGGGGCCCCTGTGGATCGTGCTGGTGTTCACCCTGGTGGCCGCCGTGGTGACGACCCTGCCCGTGATCGGCGCCGCCGTGGTCTTCAGCCCCCTGTCCATGGGCCTCGTGGCCGCCGTGCTGGTGCTCGGTGTGGTGCTCGTCTGGCTGGGCGTCACCGCCTCCCGGCCCACGTTGCGCGGGGTGCTGGCGGAGGCCTAATGCGGCATGCATGAGCTCACGCGCGGTCTCCTACCCCGGTCGGCGTGTTTCAGCTGGCGTGGATGGACTCCGCCGCCCTCCGCACCAGGTCGTCGTAGACGGACGGGTTGTCCGCATCGACCACGAGGAACCCGGCCCCCGGCTCGGCGACCTGGTGCATCTCGATACCGGGATTGTGCACGTCACTGCCGTCGGGCAGGAAGAAGTGTGGGCTGCCCTGAACGGCGTCCCGGCGGTCGAGGTAGGTGCGCATCATCGGTCCGCGGGCCCGGCCGTCATCCAGGGCCGCCCGCAACTGGTCGACGTCCACGTCGGGGCAGCTGTCGGCGATATCCAGGATCTCGTGTCGCATGCTGATGCACCGGCTGTCCCGCCAGAACCCGAGGCGCAGTGCCATGTCGAGTTGTTCGGCAGCCATGGGGGACTGTTCCTTGACGGCGTGAACCGCCTCGTTGGCCGGCAGGCTGGTGACCGGGTATTCAGAGGGGTCCCGCTGCCACGGCTTGAACTCGAGTTCCTCGGCCAATGCCCCGACCACCGGCTTCTCACCCTCGATGATCTTGGTGTTCAGGGCCATCTGGTTCACGTCCTCGAGGAGAAACAGTTGGGGGTCGAGGAACACGCGGCCATCCAGGCCTGCGGCGCTACGCGCCCGGTAGAAACGGTGGAAGGCGATGGTCGACCAGCCGCACATCACATCCGTGAAGGCCACGACGGTCGCGGTGGAGACAGAGGGGTTTTTCATGAGCCCACCGTAGGCCTGGCGTACGGGACGCCGCACGCCCCCACAGGCCGCCGGCGGCCGCGAGAGCGCCTGCTGGAACCTCAGTTCACCGTGCTCGCCCCGAGTTCCACGGTGGCTGAGTGTGCTGTGCCGTCGGTGTCCGTCCACTCCAGGTTCACCGCGTCGCCCGGGTCCAGCGACTGAATGAGGTCTGACAGGTCTGCGGCATTCGTGACCTCCGTGCCGTCCGCGGCCGTGAGGACATCACCGGCTTCCATGCCCGCGTTCTCGGCGGCCGAACCCGCGGACACGTCCACGAGCCCCGCGCCGGACGGAGCGGCATCCGTGATCGTCACTCCCAGGGCGCCGGAGGAGCCGACCTGCACGGTGTCCGACTCGGTGCCGGCCACGATCTGATCCGCGATGTCCAGGGCCTCGATGATGTCGATCGCGTAACCGTTGACCTGCTCGGATGTCTGACCGGTGGAGGCCGCGGTGCTCATGCCCACCACCTGGCCGTCACCGTCCACCAGGGGGCCGCCCGAGTAGCCGGGGACCACGTCCGCGTCTGTCTCGATGAGCCCGGTCAGATCCTCGGTGTCCCCGAGGCTTGCGGCGGAGATCGACTGGTCCACGGCCGTGACGCCGCCGGACACGGCGGTCAGGTAACCCTGACCGGAGCCGTTGCCGATGGCAGCCACCGATTCCCCGGTCTCCACCCCCGAGGCATCGACGCTGATGGTCTCCAGGCCGGTGGCTTCCTGCAGTTGCAGGACGGCGACGTCCTGGGTGGCGTCCCGGCCGACCACCGTGGCCAGGTAGGTCTGGCCCGTGTCCGCCACAGTCACCTCCACCTCGGAGGAGCCGTCCACCACGTGGTAGTTCGTCAGGGCGAGGCCGTCGGAACTGAGCACCATGCCGGTGCCCGCGCCCTCCCCGAGGGCGGAGGCGGTGTTGATCTCCAGGATGCCGTCCGCGTCGGGGACCTCGACGCCGGCGTCCACCTCGGTGCCGGCGGTACCCCACTCGTCGGCCGAGCCGGCACCACCGGGTCTCGCGCCCTCGGGCCCGCCGAAGGAGTATCCGCCGCTCGGCCCGGCGGGGATCTCCGCGCCGCTGCCCGCGGTGCCCTCCGGACTGACGTCCGTGCCGTCCTCGGTGCTGCCCTCCGCCGGGACGGAGATGCCGTCGTGGACTCGGTCCAAGGCCTCGGCCAACGTGACCGGATCGGAGATGGTCTGGGCAGAGGTGCCGGAGGCCGGGTCCGCAGCATCGGCGGACACCGTTGACGAGGTGGCATCCGGGGTCTCGTCACCGGCGGACTCGGCCACCACGCCGCCGACGCCCCCGGCCACCATGAGTCCGGCCACGGCCAGTGCCGCCACCGACCACCGGATCCGGCGCGGCCGGTCACCCGTGGCGGCGTCCGGATGGCCGGTCGCCGGATCGTTGACGGCTGGTGTCTCGGACCCGGTGCCTGGCACAGGAGCGGCGGACAGGGTGGGCAACGCGGCGGTCTCGGGGTGGGGCCGGCCGGAGGACCGTGTGTCTGCGGGCTGTCCGCCGCAAGGCCGTCCGGTGCGGTCGGGGCTGGTGGGGTCGGTGCCGGTCATGGCGTGCTCCTGGGGATCGGGTCGTCGGTGATTCGTCCATACATCACCACCGCCATCTCGGTGCCACGTGTGCTCTTGCTGTGTCTGCCCTGTGCACCTCTGCCAGAGACCGCGCAAGGACCGGTAGGACAGTCCCCCCGATCGCCGAGCGGAACGCACAGCGGAAACCGGCAGGCGGCACAGGCCCGGCACAGGGTCCGAGCTGACAGTGAATTCCACCTGAACACCCCTCGAACGGAAAGGGAGCGCGATGACGTCTCTCCTCTTTGTCCTGGCCGACCTCCTCGCCATCGGCGTGCTGGTCCTCGGCCTCTACCGCAGCCGCCACGGACGCAAGGACCTGGTGGTGTCCTTCCTGGGCGCCAATGTGGGGGTCCTCGCCGTGGCGGCCGCCCTGGCCGGAGTCTCCGCCACCGCCTCACTGGGAGTCGGCATGGGACTGTTCGGAGTGCTGTCCATCATCCGGCTGCGCTCCACGGAGCTGGAACAGCATGACGTCGCCTATTTCTTCTCCTCCCTGGCCCTGGGTCTGATCGCCGGCCTGGGGGTGCAGCCGGTCTGGCTGGCCGCGTCGCTCATGGCCCTGCCCGTGGTGGTGCTCGCGATCGTGGACCATCCCCGCTTCATGGGCGCCACCCGCCGGCAGCGGATCGTCGTGGACCGGGCGATCACCCGGGAAGGCGAACTCACAGACCACTTGCGGGGGCTCCTGGGCGCGGCGGTGCAGCGGATGACTGTCGTGGAGACCGACCAGATCCGGGACCTGACCATCGTGGACGTCACCTATAGGGTGCCCCGCACCTCCGCGCGCCGGGCTTCTGACGTTCCCGACGCCGGCTCCACACCGGTGGTCGTGGCCCCCAGCGGGGTTCTGGCGGGCACCCCATGAGCATGCTGCCGACGGGCGCCAGGATGACCGGTGCCACCCGAGCCGAGACCACGCCGATCGGCGGGATGGCGCCGGCCGATCCGTTGTCGGCCGTCGTCGCGGCCCTGCCCACCATCGGTCTGGAGTCCCTGAACCGGCAGGCGGCCCTGCAGGTCCGGCACGACCGCAAGTACATCGTGCCCTTTCCGGTGGCCACCGAACTGGTGGCGTGGACTGGAACGGGTGCGGCCGGCGTCGGGCGGGCCAGGGTTCTCGAGGTGGCCGGGTCCACCGCGAGTCCCTACGACTCGACCTACTACGACACCCCCGAGCTGGCTGCCTACCGGTTGGCCGTACGCCGGCATCGGCACCGCTTCAAGGTGCGGACACGTCATTACGTGGACACCGGGGATCGGTTCCTGGAGGTGAAGACGAAGTCGGCCTCCGGTCAGACCGTCAAGCACCGTATCCCCTGGGACCCTCCGGAGGGTGCGCTGACCGGCGAAGGACTGGGGTTCGTCGCCGCCCATCTCGGCCGGGCCCTCGCCGGCCCCTTGCGACCGGTCATGCGCACGTTCTACCGGCGCACCACCGTGCTGCTGCCCGGGCTGGGCGCCCGCATGACCCTGGACCGTGACCTCCAGTGGGCCCTGGCCCACGACGGCGGAGCGGACGAATCGTGTTCTTTGGGCCTGTCCCAGCGGCTCATCGTCGAGATCAAGTCCGCCGGCCACCCGACCGCCGTGGATCACTGGCTGTGGCGCCGGCGGATCCGACCGGTGTCCGTCTCCAAGTACTGCGCCGGGCAGGCCCTGCTGCACCCGGATTTGCCGCACCACCGTTGGCACCGCACCCTGCACCGCGACCTTCCCGTGGTACCGGCCGTGGCCCCGGGGGACGGCACACTGCTGTTTCCCCGGACCTGAAGGTCCGATTCCACGGGCGCGACCAACCGCCCAGAACCACCTCGACCCCACCAAGGACTGATCACCATGACCTCCCCTCGTTCCACCATGACCTCCCCGAAGAAGCGCCCCTGGGCCGTGCCGATGACGGCTCTCAGCCTGGCCACTGCCCTGCTGCTCACCGGTTGCGGTACTGCCGGCACCCTGGGGTCCCCCGATGCCGCCGGCGGGACCACGGGAGCCGATTCCGACACCGGCACCGCGACTGGTACCACCGCCGGCTGGTCCAGCCAGGTCCTCACCGAAGAGATCGCCGAGGCCACGCACTACGACGCCGATGACACTGACTACGCCGAGGAGGACCTCACCGAGGTGTCCTTGGAAGGCGCCGGTGCGACGGTGACCGGCGCGGACGCGGACACCGTCGCTGTCAATGAGCAGGACGGCGAACCGGTGCTGACCATCTCCGGCTCCGGCACCTATCGGCTGTCCGGATCCTTCGACGGGACCGTGGTGGTCGCCTCCGGGGAAGAGGATGCGGTCCAGGTCATCCTCGCCGGCGCTGACATCGCCTCGCCGAACGGAACGGCACTACGCATCGACTCCGCCGACGAGGTGACCGTGTTGCTGGCCGAGGGCAGCGAGAACACCCTGACGGACGCCGCGGCCTACGCCGACACCTCCACCGAGGCCGCGGATGCGGCCCTGTATTCAGCGTCCGACCTGACGATCGCCGGATCCGGGTCGCTGGCGGTTGAGGGGCGATACCTCGACGCCATCCACAGCAGCGACGGGCTGGTCATCGACGGCGCCGCGATCACCGTGCGGGCCGCAGACGATGGGATCGTCGGCAAGGACTACGTGGCGCTGCTGTCCGGCACGGTCCAGGTGACCGCAGCCCAGGACGGGGTCAAGTCCTCCGACGACGAGGATCCCGAACGTGGCTGGCTCAGCGTCTACGGAGGCGACCTCCGGGTGGCCGCCGGTGACGACGGGGTGAAAGCTGAGACGACTTTGGCCATCTCCGGGGGGACCGTCACGGTCACGGAGTCGACCGAGGGGCTGGAGGCCTACGACCTGCAGATCACCGGCGGATCGACCACCGTGACCGCCGCCGATGATGGCGTCAACGCCTCCGGCGGGGCGGCCGCGAGTGAGGGCGGGCAGAGCATCACGGTCACCGGAGGCGGCCTCACGATCACGGCAGAGGGCGATGGCCTGGACTCGAATGGAGACGCGGCGATCTCCGGCGGCACCGTGGTGGTCAACGGTCCGGAGGGCGATGGCAACGGGGCGGTCGACGTGGCAGGATCCTTCACGGTCACCGGAGGATCCCTGGCGGCCGCCGGTAGTGACGGCATGGCCCAGGGGTTGGGCGGGGACTCGACTCAGGGCGGACTCCAGGTCTCCCTGCCTGAGACCGTGGAGGCGGGCACCGTGTTGCTCGTGGCCGATGCCGATGGCACCGTGGTGGCGAGCTTCACCACGGCGAAGAAGGCCGCCTCCCTCGTCCTGTCGGTCGAGGGCATCGAGGACGGCGCCGAGTACACCGTCTACAGTGCAGTGGACGGGCTCGGAGGGGCCGGGTTGACGTCGGGACCGGCGCTGGATGACGCCGTGAGCGTGGACGGCGCCACCGAACTGACGACCGTGACGGCCGGCGAGTACTCGGCCGGTATGGGCGGTCCCGGCGGCGCCCCGGGCGGAGGCATGGGCGGGATGCCCGCCTGGTGAGCCGGCGTCCGCGGCACAGTCTTCACAGCTTCAACACAGCGTCGGCTGGTGCCTCTGACAGGATCACGGGCTGAACTGGAACCATGGCAACCATGAACGCTGAAACCCCGGTCGGCTCCCCGTCTCCACCGCCGGCCACCTCGATGGCCGCCCTGCGTGACGTCCTGCCCCCACTCGGGCACCCGGACGGCTCGCCGGTGCGTGCCCTCGTGGTGGACGACGAGCCGATGCTGGCGGACCTGGTCTCCATGGGGCTCTCCCTGTGCGGCTGGGAGGTGCGGGTGGCGCATGCCGGCCGGGCCGCCGTCGAGACCGCTCGGGAGTTCGTCCCGGACGTGCTGGTGCTGGATTGGATGCTGCCCGAACTCGACGGAATCGAGGTGCTGGCCAAGGTGCGTTCCTTCCGCCCCGGGATCCCCGCACTCATGCTCACGGCCAGGGATTCCGTGGATGACCGGATCCGCGGGCTGGCGGCCGGCGGCGACGACTACGTCACGAAGCCGTTCTCGCTCGAAGAGGTCCTGATCCGACTGCACCGGCTCGTCCAGCGCAGCGGGGTCATGGCACTGGACGCCGACGAACTCGTGGTCGGGGACCTGACCCTGAACGTCCGCACCCGCGAGGTCAGCCGGGGTGGTGAGTCGATCGAGCTCACCACCACCCAGTTCAATCTGCTGCAGTACCTCATGGAGAACCCGCGGGCCGTGTTGTCCAAGGCTCAGATCCTGGACCACGTGTGGGACTACGACTTCGGCGGTCAGGGGAACATCGTGGAACTCTACATCTCCTACCTGCGCAAGCGGATCGATGCGGGCCGCATCCCCATGATCCACACCGTGCGTGGTGCCGGCTACGTGATCCGGCCAGCCTGAATGACCGTCACACCCGACCCCAGGTCCGTCCCCCCGCCCGAGTCCGACGCCGGCCGGCCCCCTCCCACGGTGACCTCGCCTGGGACCGCCGGTCCGGGAGCCAGCCGCCGCCGGGTCAGCCTGGCGCTGCGGACCATGCTCGGGGTCGTGGTGCTGCTGGCCATCGTGCTGGCGGCCTTCACGGTGATCACCTTGGCGCTGAGTGGGCGGGCGGTGGATGCCCAACTGGAACAACGGGTGGACCAGGCCTGGGAACGGTCCTTGACGTTCCTGGGCGGTCCCGAGGGAATGTCTTCGGGGCCCGCGGGTGGACAGCCGAACGAGGGGGACGCTCCCCGTGATGAGTTCGATCGCACCCCGCTGGAAGCCCCGGGCCAACCGGCGGGGATGCTGGCCCTCGTGGTGGTCGGGGACACCGTGTTGAGCGCCGACAGGCTGGATGCGGACGGCCAGGCGGTGGAGCTGTCCGGCGCGGATGTGCAGATCCTGTCGGCCGCCGTCGAGGAGGCCGGCGCCGCAGATGCCACTGTGGCGGGTGTGACCCGGACCGTGGACCTGGAAGCCGGCCGCTACCTGGTGAAGGCCCAGGCGGTGGAGGCCGTCTCTGGCGCCGGACAGGTCTCGCCGGCCGTGGCGCTCGCGGGCTTGCCCACCTCCGAGGTGGATGGGACCAAGGCGACGCTCGCCTGGGTCCAGGTCGCCGGTTCCCTGGCCGCCCTGGTGGTGGCCGGCGTCGCCGGATGGTGGTGGATCCGGAGATCCCTGCGCCCGCTCGCGGAGGTCTCCCACGCGGCGGTCCGCATGGCGGAGGTGCCCATGGGCGCCGGTGATGTCTCCCTGGCGCGGTACCGGGTCCCCCCTGAGCTGGCTCAACCGGGGAACGAGGTGGGGGATGTCGGACATGCCCTGAACCGGCTGGTGGACTCCGTGGACGGGGCTTTCGAGCAACGCAACCGCTCCGAGCGGCGGCTGCGGACCTTCGTGGCGGATGCCTCGCACGAACTGCGTACGCCGTTGGCCGCCATGCGGGGCTATGCCGAGATGGTGAGTCTGACCGAGCCGCTGACCGAGCGCGGCAGGGAGTCGGTGGGACGGGTGCTCACCCAGGCGGACCGGATGGGATCACTCGTGGAGGACCTGCTGCTGCTGGCGCGGCTGGATGCCGGCCAGGGCGGACAGGATGGACGCGAGGAACAGGGGGGAGGCGAGGTCGACTTCGGCGAGGTCGTGGTGGACGCCGTCATGGACGCCACCGCCGCCGGCCGGGACCACCACTGGGAGGTGGACGTGCCGGACGCGGCGGTGCTCGTGGCAGGGGACGGACGCCAGTTGGCACAGCTGGTGGCCAACCTGCTCTCCAATGCGCGCAAGCACACCCCCGCCGGGACCACCGTGTCCGTGCGACTGGACGCGGAGGTGGGGGCCGGCGTCCCGCCCGGTCCGGACGCGGCTGGTGCCGGCGCCGGGACGCGCGGGGCCGGCAGCGGGTCCGCGGTGTTGACCGTCGAGGACGACGGGCCGGGCATCGAGCCGGGGCTGCAGCACGGGCTGTTCGACCGCTTCGTCCGCGGCGACGCGGCCCGCACCGGGACGGAGGGGTCCACGGGGCTGGGGCTGTCCATCGTCCGCTCCGTGGCGCACGCCCACGGCGGCGACGTCTCGGTGGAGTCGACTCCGGGGCGCACGGTGTTCACCGTCGAGCTGCCAATTGCCGTATCTATCGTTTAGCGATAGATTGGCATCGAAACGCAATCGATGGAGGCTCGTCATGCCCGCTCCCGTTCCCCGGTCTCTCGTGGTCATCCTGCGGACCATGCTGATCCTGGCCGCCACCGGTTCCCTGGTCGTCCTGGCGGTGATCCTGCCGCTGCTGTGGATCGACCTCGGCGGCGTCTCGGTGGCCTATGCCGCCCCCCTGATCGCTGCGCTGGCCCTGGGGGTGGCCTGCCTCCAGGTGGTGGGGGTCTGCATCTGGCGCCTGTTGACGCTGGTGCTGCGCGGCCGGATCTTCTCCCGCTCCGCGTTCCGGTATGTCGACGTCATCACCGGTGCCGTGGCGGCCGGCGGTGTCCTCCTGGTCATCCTCGGCGTGGTCCTGAGTGAGGGAACAGCCGCCCCGGGGCTGGTCCTGCTGATCGGCGGTGCCGCGCTGCTGGCGTTCGCGGCGGCTCTGACCGTGAACGTCGCTCGGCGGCTGCTGGCCCAGGCCGTGGAGCGTGACACGCAGGCCAGGCGGCTCGAGGACGAGCTCTCGGACGTGATCTGATGCCGATCGTCGTGGACGTGGACGTGATGATGGCACGTCGCAAGATGTCGGCCGGCGAGCTGGCGGAGGCCGTCGGGATCACCCCGGCGAACCTGGCCGTGTTGAAGAACGGCCGGGCCAAGGCGGTCCGTTTCACCACGCTGGCCGCTTTGTGCCGGGTGCTGGACTGCCAGCCCGGTGACCTCCTGCGCTGGGAGAATCCTGGTCAGGAGGCTCCGGAGGATGACCACGATCGTGGGGACCGCGAAGACCGCAGGGAGCGCGAAGGCCGCAGCCGCCCCAGGGACCTCAGGGAGGGCGGCCATGGTGGCGAGTGAACGGACGGCGGACGTGGACGTCCTGGTGGTCGGGGCGGGCCTGGCAGGGTTGCACTGCGCCACCCGGCTGGCGCGCGCCGGTCATCAGGTACTGCTGG
Source organism: Citricoccus sp. (assembly GCF_032154715.1). GTDB lineage: Bacteria > Actinomycetota > Actinomycetes > Actinomycetales > Micrococcaceae > Citricoccus. Next base: position 25,531 of record NZ_JALDXU010000042.1, read on the forward strand.
CGGAGCGCCGCCCCACGCTGACGGGCACCGTCCGGACCACCGGCATCTTCGTGCGCCGGACCCTCGAGGACTTCGCACTGCCCGAGGAACATCTGGGGCCGGCCATCCGCCGCATGGTGCTCTATCCGCCCGGGCTGACGGGCCCGGTGGAGTTGACCAGTGATCGGGACGAATACCGGGTCGGGGACATGGGGCCGCTCTATGTGACGGCCGCCCGTGAGGCCGTGCGGGCCGGCGTCGATCTGCGGCTGGCTACGCGTTTCACCGGCCGGCGGGAGGGCGAGTACCTCCTGGAGGATGTCGCGCGTCCGATCCGGGTCCGCGCCCGGTTCGTGGTCGGTGCTGACGGTGCTCGGTCCAGGGTGGCGCGGGAGCTGGGGCTGAGCCGCAATCGCCACCTGCTGATGGGGGCCGAGGAGGTCTTCGCCGACCGCCCCGACGGCTCGGACCCCGCCTTCCACTGCGTCATCGATCCGAGGCTGGCCCCCGGTTACCTCGCGTGGGTGCTGCGGGACGGCGAACACGTCCACGTGGGCACGGCCGGCCATGCCCACCGTTTCCCGCGAGGCCTGTACAGCGCCCTGCGCTCTTTCCGCGAGCGGGCGCCCGGGCTGGAGGGCGTCGAGAGGCCGGAGCAGGTGGAGAAGCGCGCCGGGCCAATCCCCGTGGGCGGGGTGCTGCCCCGGATCGCCTCCCCGGCCGGACTGCTCGTGGGCGACGCCGCCGGTGCGGTGTCCCCACTCACCGCCGGAGGGCTCGATCCGTGCCTGCGGCTGTCCGGGCACGCCGCCGAGATCCTGGACGCGGCCCTCCAGTCGGGCCGCCCCGCCGAGCTGAAGGCCTATGACGGCCACGCCTTGCGGGCCCGATTCCGCAAGCGGCTGCTCCTGCGCAAGGGCCTGGACGGACTGCGCACGCCGGCCCTCGCCTCGAGTGCCTTCACGGTCTTGAGGACGCCGCCGGGCCAGGCGCTGGCGCGGCGGATCCTCTTCGGCACCGGCTCCTTCCCACTGCCGTGACCTGCGCCCGGCCGTCGAGTGGGGAGTTGTGGTGGCGATCCCGTGCCGGACCGCCACCACTCCCCACTCACGTGCGGGGCTTCCGCGGCCAGGGCGGAGTTCGTTGAAATCTCAAGGAATGAATCGCGTCGAGTCCGGCGTTCACCCTGATGTGACCGAGAATCCCAGCCCCCAGCCACCGCCGGCGCACGAGCACGCGACCACTCCTACTGCCCAACCCGCGGTGCACTCTGCCACGCATCCTGCCGCACCTTCCACGGCGCACCCTGCAGCGCTCGCCGCCCCGCGGCCCAATCCGTCCACCGAGTGCGCCGACTCCGTGCCCGCCGGTACGGTCGAGTTCGGCCTGCACACCTTCGGCGA
>NZ_JALDXU010000043.1:0-26832 GCF_032154715.1 Citricoccus sp.
GCCCCAGGGCCTTTGTCATCTCCGGCTTTCCCCTAGACTGGGCAATCATGCCAGACACCCCCGGTCCCGCCCTCCATGCCGTGCTGCTCTTCCTGCTCGAACTCGGACTCCTGGGTGCGGCGGGATTCTGGGCGCTGACGGTGTTCTCCAGCCCCTGGGCGGCCGTCGTGGCCGTGGTGGTGGTGGCGGCCGGATGGGGTCTGCTGCTCTCGCCCAAGGCTCCCGCCCGGCCACCGTGGCCCTGGCACGCCGTAGCCGCCCACGTGTTGTTCCTCCTGGGTGCCGTGGTGCTCTTCGCCGTCGGCCAGCCGCTGATCGCCGCCGTCTACCTCGCCCTGATCCTCGCGTCCGTGGCCCTGACCGTCGTCTACCGGGATCGGGTGGGCCGTGCACCGGAGCGGATCCGCGAGTCCGCCGCCCCGTCCGGTCGCCGCGCCGCCGGCCGGTAGGCCTGGGAGGCGCGTTCGTCGTCTCCCCGTTACCGGAAGGCGTTGCCGGCGGCGAGCCCCAGCGCCACGGCCAGCAGGGCCAGGGCCAGATGCGCGGACCAGGATCCGACGGCGGCGTCGAACCTTCCGGACAGGGCGTCGCGCGCCGTGGACACGGAGACGGTGGAGAAGGTGGTGAGGGCTCCCGCTAGCCCGACCACCCAGATCGCCTGGGCGGGACCGGCGAGCCCCGTGGTGGCCAGCCCGGCCACGAAGGAGCCGATCACGTTGGCGACGAGGATGCCGCGCGGTGCGAGGTAGTGGTCCGCGAGCAGTCTCAGGACCGCGCCCACGGCCCCCGCCAGGGCCAGGGCGAGCATCATCGTCAGTGTCATCCCCGCTGTCATCGCCGGCGCCCTCCGGAGGCGTTCCTCGGCCCGGGGGAGGACCACCCTCCCAGGCGCAGTCCGGCGGCGGCACAGGCGGTCCCGAGTGTCGCTCCGGCCGCGAGGGCCAGGAAGGTGCCGACCAGGCCCGCCACCAGCAGGATCCCGCCGGGAGAGCCGGTCTGGATGAATCCCATGACGCCGAAGGCCGGGGCCATGGAGGCGGCCAGGACCACGGCGGACAATGAGGTGTAGGACCCCAGCACACCGACGCCCAGGCCGGCCACGAGCCACCGCGGCAGGGCCCGCCGCGAACTGATGCCGGCCAACAGCCCCAGCAGGAAGGACCCGGACAGGTTCACCAGCCCCAGGCTGATCCATCCGGCCACGGGAGATCCGGTCTCCGGGGCCGGCAACACCAGCAGCCAGCGCAGCAGCGTCCCGAGAGCCCCGCCGGCCGCCACGGCGCCGACGACGGCCCATCCGGGATGCCGTGCGCGTCCCATCAGGCCTGCTGCTGGCCGACCAGTTCGGGGTTCAGGGACTCGAGGGCGTCCGGATGCAGCAGCCCGTTGGTGGCCAGGGCATTGCCGCCGAAAGGGCCGTCCTCGCCCTCGAGCGAGGTGAAGCGCCCGCCCGCCTCCGTGACGATCGGCACCAGCGCCGCCATGTCATAGAGCTCGAGCTCGGGTTCGCAGGCGATGTCCACGGCGCCCTCGGCCACCATCATGTAGGACCAGAAGTCACCGTAGGCGCGGGTCCGCCACACCGTGGACGTCAGCTCGAGGAACTCGCGGATGTTGCCCCGCTCCCGCCAGCCCTCCAGGGAGGAGTAGGAGAGGGAGGCGTCCTCGATCTTGGAGACGTTGGAGACGTGGATGCGGGTGGCCGAGGCGATCGACTTGCCGGTGTAGGCGCCGGTGCCCTTGGCAGCCCACCAGCGGCGGTTGAGGGCCGGGGCGGAGACCACGCCGACCACGGGCACGCCGTCGTCGATCAGGGCGATCAGCGTGGCCCAGACGGGGACGCCGCGCACGAAGTTCTTGGTGCCGTCGATGGGGTCCACGATCCAGCGCCGCGGCCCGTGGCCGTGCTCGCCGAACTCCTCGCCCAGGACGGCGTCACGGGGACGGGCCCGGGCCAGGTTGCCCCGGATGAGCTCTTCGGCGCCGCGGTCCGCATCGGTCACCGGGGTCAGGTCCGGCTTCGTGTGGACCGTGAGGTCCTGCGCCTTGAAGCGGGACATGGTCTGGGAGTCCACCGAGTCGGCCATGATGTGGGCCAGTCGAAGATCATCGGTGTAGTTCTTGGGCGCATCGGTCATGGAGGCCACGCTACCGTTCCCCGGCGGCCGCATCGGAACGCCCGTCGAGGAGGCGCCGCAGGGACGCCAGCCGTTCGGGACCGGACACCCCCGCGTGCCCCGCGGCCACCCAGGCGTCCAGGGCGCACCCGGGCTCACCGGCGGCGTGCAGGCAGCCGCGCGGGCAGTCGGCCAGCGCCGGTGCCAGGTCCTCGAAGGCCTCCACCACACGGTCCCGGTCCACCAGCCCCAGACCGAAGGACCGGATGCCGGGGGTGTCCACCAGCCAGGAGCCACCCGAGCCACCTGAGTACGGCAGCGGGATCGCCAGCGCCGAGGACGAGGTGTGGCGGCCGCGGCCGGTGACGGCGTTGACGTGGCCGGTGGCACGCCGGGTCCCGGTGAGGGCGTTGAGCAGGGTGGACTTCCCGACGCCGGAGGGCCCCACGAGCACGGAGATGTGGCCTTCCAGCCGGGTCCGGAGGGCGGCGAGCAGGCCGGCGTCCAGGTCAGCGTCGCCGCCCGGCGGGGGCGTCTGCGCCGTCTCCGCGGCGCCCGAGGTGAGGACCTCGAGGTCCAGGTGGCGGTAGTGGGAGAGCAGGTCGGCGGGATCCCGCAGGTCGGTCTTGGTGATGCACAGGATCGGATCGATGCCGGCATCATAGGCGGCCACCAGGGCCCGGTCGATGAACCCGGTGCGAGGTTCCGGATTGGCCGCGGCCACCATGATCACGAGGATGTCCACGTTGGCCACCACCACGCGCTCATAGGCGTCGGAGTCGTCGGCGGAGCGGCGCAGGACCGTGGACCGGTCCTCGATCCGCACGATCCGGGCGAGGCTCCCCTCGCGGCCGGAGAGGTCCCCGACGACGCCCACGAGGTCACCCGTGACCACGGGATTGCGGCGCAGTTCCTTGGCACGCATGGCGGTGATGTCCCGGGTGCCGTCCTCGTCGCTGACCTGCACGGTGTACCGCCCGCGGTCCACCGTGACGACCCGCCCCACCAACGCCTCCCCGTGCGTGGGGCGGTCTTTGGTACGGGGGCGGGAGCCCTTCTTGGACGGGCGGGCACGGACATCGGACTCGTCCCACCGGCGCGGGTCGAAGTCGCGGCCGGGGCGGCTCATCCCCCCACCAGCCCGGTCCACATCTCCGGGAAGTCCGGCATCGTTTTCGCCGTGGTGGCGATGTTGCGGACGTTCACGTCCGGCACCGCCAGGCCCACGACGGCGGCGAAGGTCGCCATCCGGTGGTCCTCATAGGTCTCCAGCGTGGCCCCGTGCAGTGGTGCTGAGCCGGACGGAAGGCCGGTGAACACCAGGTGGTCCCGGCCCTCCTCCACCGCACCACCGAGGCGCCCGGCCTCAGTCGCCAGGGCCGTCAGGCGGTCGGTCTCATGGCCGCGCAACTGGCCGATGCGAGTCAACCGCCCGTGACCCTCCGCCAGCAGGCAGAGGGCCGCCACGGTAGGGGCCAGCTCACCGGTGTCGGCGATCTCGCCCGGGGCGGTGATGCGGGGCCCGCCGGTCACGGTGAGGGTGCCGGTGGCACCGTCCGGCACGGTGGGGGAGAAGTCCACGCGGGCGCCGAACGCGGGGAGGATGCTGCGCCAGCGGTCTCCGATCTGGGTGGTCTGGGCGGGCCAGTCAGGGACGGACACCGTGCCGGCCGTGGCGACGGCCGCGGCCAGGAAGGGCCCGGCGTTGGACAGGTCCGGTTCCACCGCCGTGTCCAAGGCCCCGATCGGTCCGGGGGGGACCTTCCACTCGCCGGGCACGGAATCGTCCACCTGGACACCGCAGCGCCGCAGTACCGCCACGGTCATGCCGACGTGCTCGGGGCTCGGCACCGTGGACCCCGTGTGCACCAGGTGCAGACCATGGCGGAAGCGGGGGGCCGCCAGCAGCAGCGCGGAGACGAATTGGCTCGAACCGGAGGCATCCACCTCGACCCGGCCGCCGTCCACTGCGCCGGTGCCGTGGACGGTGAAGGGCAGGGTGCCGGCGTCGAGCCCGGAACCGTCCATCCGGACACCGAGTCCGGCCAGACCGTCCAGGACCGCACCCATGGGCCGGGACAGGGCGGCCTCATCACCGGTGAACCGGATGGAGCCGGACACGAGCGCGGCCACCGGTGGGACGAACCGCATGACGGTGCCGGCCAGGCCGCAGTCGATGGTGACGTCGCCGAGCGCGCCGGCCGGGCCGGCGTCGGGCCCGGCGTGGGGAACGGGCGTGGGCAGAGGCGTGACCTCCACCGTGCCGGGCGCGACCTCCGTGATGGTGGCGCCGAGGGCGACGAGGGCCTGGACCATCAGCCGGGAGTCACGGCTGTCCAGCACACCGCGCAGGCGGCTGGGACCGTCGGCCAGGGCGGCCAGCACCAGATAGCGGTTGGTGAGCGACTTGGAACCGGGCACGCGCACGGTGCCGGAGACGGGGCCGGAGGCTCGGGGCGCGGGCCAGGGATCGAGGGGCGCGGGAAAGGTGCTCACCCAGCCAAGATTACCGGCCGCGGAATATCCCTGCTGGTTGGGTTGCTGTACTCGCCAGATCCAGCTGCCCGCCAGCAGCTCTGCAGCTGCTCTCCACGCAGCGAGCACAGTCCAGTCGTCCGGAAGGGATGGTCTCCATGGCCCCAGCCGCAGTGTCGCTTGCCGAACGGCCGCTCCTGGCGGACCGGGCCGTAGACTGGCAGGCAATGGATACCAAAGACACCGCCTCGGTCCCCGCGGCGCACGACAACCCGGACGTGGACCTCGCCTCGGAGTCGGACGGCGCCCGGCGCATGCGCTTCGAGCGGGATGCCCTGGAGTACGTGGACCAGTTGTATTCCGCGGCCATGCGCATGACCCGCAACCCGCAGGACGCCGAGGATCTGGTTCAGGAGGCCTTCACCAAGGCGTACTCGTCCTTTCACCAGTACAAGCCGGGGACCAACCTCAAGGCCTGGCTGTACCGGATCCTGACGAACACCTACATCAACCTGTACCGCAAGCGTCAGCGCCAGCCCCAGCAGGCGGCCACGGACACGGTCGAGGACTGGCAGATGGCCCAGGCCGCAGAGCACACGTCCACCGGCCTGCGGTCCGCGGAGACCGAGGCGTTGGACCACCTGCCCGATTCGGACGTCAAGGATGCCCTGCAGGCCATCCCGGAGGAGTTCCGCCTGGCCGTGTACTTCGCGGACGTGGAGGGCTTCGCCTACAAGGAGATCGCCGGGATCCTCGACATCCCCATCGGCACCGTCATGAGCCGGCTGCACCGCGGCCGCAAGCTGTTGCGCGGCCTGTTGACGGACTACGCCCGGGACCGCGGCATCAAGGTCGACCAGGCCGGCAAGAAAAGCCCCCAGGGCTCGAAGAACCAGAAGAGCACCACCAGCAACCAACCGGACAAGGAGGCGGGCAGATGAGCGAGGACTGCCAGAAGATCGGCAACTGTGAGGACGCCCGCATCCAGCGGCTCTACGAGTACCTCGACGGTGCGCTGACCCACCAGGATCTCGAAGAGGTCAAGAACCACCTGGGTGAATGCACGGACTGCTCCCACGAGTACGACCTGGAGTGCATCATCCGCTCAGTGGTCAAGCGCAGCTGCTCCGAGAAGGCCCCCTCGACCTTGAAGGTCAGCATCATGGCTCGCATCAGCGAGATCAAGGTGGAAGCCGGGCACTGACCCAACGCCCGAGTCTTTAAGCAACAGACCCCGCCGGAGCGGACGGATCAACCGTCCCGATCGGCGGGGTCTAGTGCGTTGCAGGGCCTCAGGAGTTGGGCCGCTTGCCGTGGTTGGCGCTACCCTTGCGGCGGTCCTTGCGCTTGCGTCCACGCTTGCTCATCGCGGTTCCTTCCGGTGATGGATGCCGTCATCGATACATGACAGCACCATCCAGTTTCGCACACGCCGGTTGCCCGGCCCAACTTGGGCGACGGCCCGGCCGAGGAGTCAGCCGCGGCCTCTCGGTCAGGCGGTGGGCTCCGGCAGATTCAGCCACTGGTACCAGCCGCGGTGCAGCACCAGCCAGGCGATGAGGCCGTAGCCGGCCTGACCGGGCAGGCCCTGACCAGCCGCCAGGTCATGGCGCCACTGCTCGTGGTTGACCAGCGGCGTGAAGGTGTCCACGTAGTAGTGGTGGCGCCGGTCCGCCACGTCCAGGTAGGCCGTGTTCAGTTCCTGCAGCCGCGCATTGCGCTCACCGTCCAGGGACGGGACAGGACCTACCACGAGGGTGGCGATGTCCAGCTGCGCGGCGCGGTCCAGGATGTTGGCCAGATTCAGACGCGCACGGGCCGTGGAGGACTCGCGGTCCAGGTCGAGGTCGGACAACCCGATGACCAAGCGGTTCTCGGTCCCCTCGCCGTAGCGCAGTGCCGTCTCCGACTGCCACCGCTGGGACAGGGCCTCGGTTCCCTCATCCGGGCGGGCGAGGACATAGCTCTCCAGCTGCACCCCGGGTGCCGAGGTCTTGGCCAGGACGCGGCCGAGCCAGCCCAGGGCGCGGGGGTCGCCCACGCCGGCCAGCAATTCATTGCCGACGGAGGCGATGCGGATCCGACGAATCTCCACTGTTTACCTTTCGATGGGGTGCCCGTCACTGTACCAAGGCCCACTGGGAGCCGTGCACGGAATCGGGGCCTGCAGGGAAGCGCTGGGGAACACTCGGCCCGGGGGCCGGGCCGAATACCCCGTCAGGGACGGGCGGCTACGTTCAGCGGCCGAAGGCCTGGTCCATCAGGATGGAGGCCTCGTGATCGTGGCGGACCTTGGAGCCGGCCGACGTGGAGGCCGAGGCCGGGCGGGACACCAGGATCACCTTCCGATCCAGTTCCGGCAGCAGGTTCAGGGCCATGAACGGCCACGGACCCTGGTTGGCGGGCTCGTCCTGGACCCAGTTCACCGTGGCGTTCGGATACTTGGCCAGCTCGGCCTGGATCTCCTCGGAGGGCAGCGGGTAGAGCTGTTCCACGCGGATGATCGCCGTCTTGGTGTCCCCATCCTTCTGGCGACGGGCCAGCAGGTCGTAGTACAGGCGGCCGGAGACCAGCAGCACCTTCTCCACCGAGTTGCCGACCTCGTGGTCCGGGATGACCGCCTGGAACCGGCCCTGGGTGAAGTCCTCCACCGTCGAGGTGGCGGCCTTCAGGCGCAGCAGCTGCTTGGGAGTGAACACGATCAACGGACGGCGTGGACGCACGTAGGCCTGCTCGCGCAGCAGGTGGAAGTGGTTCGCACCGTTGGACGGATTGGCCACCCGCATGTTTTCTTGGGCGCACATCTGCAGGAAGCGCTCGATCCGTGCGGACGAGTGATCCGGTCCCTGGCCCTCGTAGCCGTGCGGCAACAGCAGCACGAGGGAGGAGTTCTGGCCCCACTTCTGCTCCGAGGAGGAGAGGAACTCGTCGATCACGGTCTGGGCGCCGTTGACGAAGTCGCCGAACTGGGCCTCCCACAGCACGAGGGCGTCGGAGCGCTCCACGGAGTACCCGTAGTCGAAGCCCATCGCGGCGTACTCGCTCAGGAGGGAGTCGTACGCCCAGAACTTGGCCTGGTCGCTGGACAGGTTCCTGATCGGCGTCCACTCGTCGTCCGTCACGCGGTCGTGGAAGACCGCGTGACGCTGCACGAAGGTGCCGCGCCGCGAGTCCTGTCCGGCCAGTCGCACCGGCACGCCCTCCATGAGCAGCGAGCCGAAGGCCGCGAGCTCGGCGAAGCCCCAGTCGATGTCCCCGTTGACGGCCATCTTGGCGCGCTTTTCGAGCAGCGACTTGAGCTTGGGGTGGATGGTGAAGTCCTCCGGGATCTCCAGGTGGGCCTGGCCGATCCGCTGCAGGGTCTCCTCGGTGATCTTGGTGCCGTCCGGCGCCTCGGGAGTTCGGTCCTCATCGTCCGTGGTCTTCTCCAGGCCGGTGCCGATGACCGGGATGGGCGAGGTCTGTGCCTCATGGGTCTCCGCGAACACGCGCTCCAGGCGCTGCTGGTAGTCCTTCAGGGCCGAGTCCGCCTCGTCCTGGGTGATGTCACCGCGGCCGACCAGGTTCTCCACGTACAGCTTGCGCACCGAGCGCTTCTGCTCGATGAGGTTGTACATGCGCGGCTGGGTCATCGAGGGATCGTCACCCTCGTTGTGGCCGCGGCGGCGGTAGCAGATCATGTCGATGACGACATCCTTGTTGAACCGCTGCCGGTACTGGTAGGCCAGCTGGGCCACGCGGACCACGGACTCCGGGTCGTCGCCGTTGACGTGGAAGATCGGCGCCTGGATGGTCTTGGCCACGTCCGTGGCGTAGACCGAGGACCGGGCGGAGGACGGCGGGGTGGTGAAGCCGACCTGGTTGTTGACCACCACGTGGATGGTGCCGCCGGTGCGGTAGCCGCGCAGCTGGGAGAGGTTCAGCGTCTCCGCCACCACGCCCTGGCCCGCGAACGCAGCATCCCCGTGCACCAGGATCGGCAGCACGGAGTAGGAGTTCACGGAGTCACCCCCGCGGTCCAGGCGGTCCTGCTTGGCGCGGACCACACCTTCCAGGACCGGGTTCACGGCCTCGAGGTGGGAGGGGTTGGCGGCCAGATAGACCTTGGTGCGGTTGCCGCGGTCCGAGGTGAAGGTGCCCTCGGTGCCGAGGTGGTACTTCACGTCACCGGAGCCCTCCACGGAACCGGGGATGGCGGTGCCCTCGAACTCGCGGAAGACCTGGGCGTACGTCTTGCCCGCGATGTTGGTCAGCACGTTCAGGCGGCCGCGGTGGGCCATGCCGATCGCGACCTCCTCGAGGCCTTCATCGGCGGCGCCGGACATCACCCCGTCCAGCAGGGCGATCAGCGATTCACCGCCCTCGAGGGAGAAGCGCTTCTGGCCGACGAACTTGGTCTGCAGGAACGTCTCGAAGGCCTCGGCGGCGTTGAGGCGGCCGAGGATGCGCAGCTGCTCCTCACGCGTGGGCTTGGCGTAGGGGTGCTCCAGCTCGTCCTGGAACCACTTGCGCTCCGTCGGGTCCTGGATGTGCATGTACTCCACGCCGGTGTTGCGGCAGTACGCATCCCGCAGCACGCCGAGGATGCTGCGCAGCGGCAGCATGGGCTGGCCGCCGAAGCCGCCGGTGGGCCACTCGCGGTCCAGGTCCCAGAGGGTCAGCCCGTGCTCCAGGATGTCCAGGTCCGGGTGCTTGCGCATCGTGTACTCGAGCGGGTCCACGTCCGCGATCAGGTGGCCGCGCACGCGGTAGGAGTGGATCATCTGCTGGATCCGGGCGACCTTGTTGATCTGGTCTTCCGGGTTGACCTGCACGTCCGGCTTCCACTGCACCGGCTCGTAGGGGATCCGCAGCGACTCGAAGATCTCCTCGTAGAAGCCCTGCTCGCCGAGCAGCAGACCGTGGATGATCTTCAGGAACTCACCCGAGGCGGCGCCCTGGATCACGCGGTGGTCGTAGGTCGAGGTCAGCGTGATCGTCTTGGAGACGGCCAGGCGGTTCAGGGTCTTCTCGGAGGCTCCCTGGAACTCGGCCGGGTAGTTCAGGGCACCGACGCCGATGATGGCGGCCTGGCCCTCGGAGAGGCGCGGCACGGAGTGCACGGTGCCGATGCCGCCGGGGTTGGTCAGAGAGACGGTGGTGCCGGCGTAGTCGTCCAGGCCGAGCTTGTTGTCCCGGGCACGCTTGACCAGGTCCTCGTAGGCGCGCCAGAAGTCGATGAAGTTCATGGACTCAGCGCCCTTGACGTTCGGGACCACGAGGGTGCGCGAGCCGTCCTTCTGCGGCAGGTCGATGGCCAGGCCGAAGTTGATGTGGGCCGGCTCCACGATGGAGGGCTTGCCGTCCACCTCGCGGTACAGGACGTTCATGGCCGGGTACTGGGCCAACGCTCGGATCAGGGCGTAGCCGACCAGGTGCGTGAAGGAGACCTTGCCGCCGCGGCTGCGCTTGAGGTGGTTGTTGATGACCACCCGGTTGTCGATGAGCAGCTTGGCGGGTACATCGCGCACCGTGGTCGCGGTCGGCATGGACAGCGAGGCGTCCATGTTCTTCGCCACGGCCCGGGACATGCCGCGCAGGGGGGAGACCTTGTCCTCGGTGGTCTCCTCGGAGCCCTTCTTCTTGGTCTTCTCCGGCTCGGACGGGACCGGTGCGGTGGCCGGGGCGCCGGACTTCTTCACGGCGGGGGAGGCGGAGGCGGCGGACGGGGCGGCGGACTTCTTCGAGTCCTCGGCCTTCTGGGGCTGAGCTGTTGCTGTCTTGGCGGTCTTCTCGTTCTTCTCACCGGAGCCGGCGGACTGGCCCGAGCCGTTCGCATCGGCGCGCTTGCCGACGTCGACGGCGGTGTCCTTCACGGACTGCGAGGCCTTGCCGGCCGAGGAGGCCGGTGCGGATGCGGCCGCCGGGGTGTCCGCCTCCAGCCGTTCGAAGATCTGGACCCACTTGGCATCTACGGAGGACTTGTCCGCCTTGTACTTGTCGTAGATTTCCGCGACGAGCCATTCGTTTCCGGGAAATTCCGCGGAAAGCCGGTCGGACGTGAGTTCTGGCACGGTGGTAACGCCTCTTCCGTAAGTTTCTGTCTGGTTCACCGGCGGGTGCATCCCTGCTGCGCGCCCTGCTCCGGTCCGCTCTGTTGGCGCGCCTCCCCAAGCATAGTGATAGTTCGGCGTCAGGTTCCAACGCACGCCGGGATTTCCTGCGAACCATCGGCGAACCACCCGCGAACCACCCGCGAATCGGTTCGTGGGATCATGGGACCATGGAATTCCTCACGATGCCGACCACCGATCTCACCTATGCGGATGTGTTCCTGGTTCCCTCGAAATCCGAGGTCACGAGCCGGATGGACGTGGACATTTCGGCGGACGACGCCACCGGGGCGACCATCCCGCTGGTGTCCGCCAACATGACCGCCGTGACCGGACGCCGCATGGTCGAGACGATGGCCCGGCGCGGCGGACTGGGCGTCCTGCCGCAGGATGTGCCCCTGGACGTCATCGAGCAGGTGGCGGGCTGGGTGAAGCACCGTCACCCGGTCTTCGAGACGCCGTTGCGGGTCCGTCCCACCGACACCGTGCTGGATGTGCTGCACCTGCTCGGCAAACGCAACCACCCCGCGGTCTGCGTGGTCGAGGACGGGCCGGGCGAGGAAGAGGTCTTCGCCGGCATCGTCCGCCGTGAGGACTGCGAGGGCGTGGACCGCTTCTCCTCGGTGGCCTCGGTGCTCCGTTCACCGGCGCTGACCTTCGAGGCCGGGACCTTTCCCTCCCTGCAGGAGGCCTTCGGCCAGCTGGACACGGCCGGGGTGGCGTACGCCCCGGTCCTGGACGGCACGTCGCTGGTGGGCGTGATGACGCCCTCGGGTGCCCTGCGCTCGGGGATGTTCGTCCCGGCCCTGGACCGGAACGGTGCGCTGGGCCTCGGCGCCGCCGTCGGGATCAACGGGGATGTGGCCGGACGGGCCGCGGCCCTGGTGGAGTACGGCGTGGACGTGCTCGTGCTGGACACCGCGCACGGCCACCAGCAGAAGATGCTGGACGCCCTGGCTGCCGTGAAGTCCCTGGATCTGCCGGTGCCCGTGGTGGCCGGCAACGTGGTCTCGGCCGGGGGCGTGCGTGAGCTCGTGGCCGCGGGCGCGGACATCGTCAAGGTCGGTGTGGGGCCCGGGGCCATGTGCACCACCCGGATGATGACCGCCGTGGGCCGGCCCCAGTTCTCCGCGGTGCTGGACTGCGCCACGGCCGCCCGGGACCTGGGCAAGCACGTCTGGGCCGACGGCGGCGTCCGCTACCCGCGGGACGTCGCCCTGGCCCTGGCCGCCGGTGCCAGCCAGGTGATGATCGGCTCGTGGTTCGCGGGGACGGTCGAGTCCCCGGGGGATCTGGTGGCCGACGCCGACGGGCGCCAGTACAAGGAGAGCTTCGGCATGGCCTCGGCGCGCGCCGTGCAGAACCGCACCAAGGCGGAGGACGCCTATTCGCGGGCCCGCAAGGCCATGTTCGAGGAGGGCATCTCCACCTCGCGGATGTACCTGGACCCGGAGCGGCCCTCCGTGGAGGACCTGCTGGACATGATCACGGCCGGGGTGCGCTCCTCCATGAGCTACGCCGGCGCGGGGGACCTGGCCGAGTTCCGCGAGCGGGCCGTCGTCGGGGTGCAGTCCGCGGCCGGCTACGAGGAGGGGCGGCCGGTCCGGCAGTCGTGGTGAGACCCCACGGGAAGTGTTCCGTATACTGGGAGCACTATGGACAGACACCGATCTGGTGCCACCGCCCGCCGCCGGGGATCCCTTCAGGATTCCGCCGTGGCCGGAACGGAGCCCTCTAGTACGTGCCCCCTGAACGAGCCGGCCGCTGACGGTCCCGCGGGGGGTGGGTGCTGACGTGGAATGGCTCCTCCTTGCGCTGGGCCTGCTGCTGGTCTTCGGCACCGGCTTCTTCGTGGCCGTGGAGTTCTCGATGATCGCCCTGGACGTCCCCACGGTCCAGCGGTTGGTGGATGACGGCGACCGCGGCGCCGAGCCGCTGCTGAAGTGCCTGAAGTCCCTCTCGACCCAGCTCTCCGCGTGCCAGCTCGGCATCACGCTGACGACCCTGCTGACGGGCTACCTGATGGAGCCGTCCCTCGGGGCCCTCCTGGCGGGGCCGATGGCAGCCCTCGGGCTGAACGAGGCGACGGCCTCGACCGTCTCGATCGTGGTGGCCATGGTGGCCGCCACCCTGGCCTCGATGCTCATCGGCGAGCTGATCCCGAAGAACCTCTCGATCGCCCGGTCCATGCAGGTCGGCCGCGCCCTGGCACGGCCCATGCTGGCGTTCTCGTTGGTCTTCCGGCCCGTGATCTTCATCCTGAACGGCTTCTCCAACCGGGTGCTGCACCTGTTCGGCATGGAGGCCAAGGAGGAGATCTCCGGTTCGCGGACCCCGGAGGAGCTCTCCTCCCTGATCCGCCGGTCCGCCGAGATGGGCACCCTGGACGAGAAGACCGCCGTGTTCGTGGACCGCACCCTGCGGTTCTCCGCTCGCACCGCGGCCGACGTGATGACCCCGCGCATCAGGATGGAGTCGATCGAGGTCGACGAGCCCCTGGACGCCGTCATCGAGACCGCCCGCCGCACGGGCTACTCCCGGTTCCCGGTCATCGGTGACTCCCCGGACGACGTCCGCGGGGTGCTCCACGTCAAGAAGGCCGTGGCGGTGCCCCGTGCCAAGCGACAGGAGCTCGTGGCCGCCACCATCATGACCGACGTCGGCCGGGTGCCGGAGACCGTGCACCTGGACCAGCTGTTGACGGAGCTGCGCTCCTCCAGCCTCCAGGTCGCCATGGTCGTGGACGAGTACGGCGGCACCGCCGGCATGGTCACCCTCGAGGACCTCGTGGAGGAGATCGTCGGCGAGGTCTCCGACGAGCACGACCGGGTCACCCCGGGCGTGCTCCAGACCGCCTCCGGCAAGTGGTACTTCCCGGCACTGATGCGCCCCGACGAGGTCGGTGCGCAGATCCCGGCGCTGAAGGTGCCCGAGGACGGTTCCTATGACACGGTCGGCGGCTACATCATGGCCGTGCTCGGCCGGGTGGCCGAGGCCGGGGATACGGTGGCGGCCGATGGCGGCACCCTGGTGGTGGAGCGCATGGACGGGCGACGGGTGGACCGGGTCAAGTTCGTGCCGGCCGCCCCGAACCTCGCGGCGGCCGAGGTGGCCTCTGCGATCGGTTCAGCCGGTGCAACCGGATCGGCCGGTCAGCGGAAGGCGGCCCACCGATGAACGAGCTCAACAACGACGTCATGGGCATCGTGTGGCTGGTCGTGCTGCTGATCGCCAACGCCTTCTTCGTGGCCGGCGAGTTCGCCGTCATGGGTGCCCGCCGCAGCCAGATCGAGCCCAAGGCCGATGCCGGCTCGGGCCGGGCCCGGACCGCCCTGTTCGCCATGGAGCACGTCAGCCAGATGCTGGCCGTGTGCCAGCTCGGCATCACGGTCTGCTCGCTGCTGATCCTCAACGTGTCCGAACCGGCCATTCACCACCTGCTCGTCATCCCCCTGGAGGGCATGGGGGTGCCGACGGCGGCCGCGGACGTCACGGCCTTCATCATCGCCCTGCTGGTGGTCACCTTCCTCCACGTCACCTTCGGCGAGATGGTCCCGAAGAATGCCGCCGTCTCCATGGCCGATAAGGCGGTCATGCTCCTGGCCACCCCGCTGGTCTGGCTCAACAAGGTCCTGCACCCGGTGATCGTGGCCCTGAACTGGGCCGCCAACATCGTGCTGCGGGGCCTGAAGGTGGAGCCGCAGGACGAGGTGAACTCGACCTACACCCTCGAGGAGGTCCAGTCCATCGTGGCCGAGTCCACCAGGACCGGCCTCGTGGACGACGGCTCCGGCCTGATCTCCGGTGCCCTGGAGTTCTCGGACTACACGGCCGAGGCCGTCATGGTGCCGGTCTCCGACGTGGTCTCCCTGCCGGCCGACGTGGCACCCAAGGCCTTCGAGACGGCGGTGGGCCGCACCGGATTCTCCCGCTTCGTGCTGGAGGACGGCGATGGGTCCTACACCGGCTACCTGCACCTCAAGGACGTCATGACGGTTCCAGGCGAGCGGTACCGGGAGCCCGTGCCGGTGACCAAGGTCCGGTCCATGGCCAACGTGTCTGTCACGGACGAGATCGAGGACGCCTTGAGCCTCATGCAGCGCACCGGTTCCCACGTGGCCCGGGTCATCTCGGCCGAGGGCGAGACCGTCGGGGTGCTGTTCCTCGAGGACGTGCTTGAGATCCTGGTGGGTGAGATCCACGATGCGACCCAGTCCAACAACCCCGTGAAGTTGCAGGCCCCGGGACGCTAGCGGGGGGCTGTGCACCCTCAGGGGGCCGGGCGGCGGTCACCGGGGTGGTCGCACCCCGGATTATTGGCAACGGTTCGCATCATGCTAAGTTGACATCCGTTCTCAATAGATCTTACCGCCCGGAAGGCCCCCATGCACGAGACCCCGTCGCCCGCCCCCCGATCAGCCCTGGGGCTGTCCGGTCGGAAAGGGCCCGCCACCGCGCGCCGGCGCGCCCTGCCCCTGGCGGCTCTCGCCCTGGCCGGCACCGTCCTGACCGGATGTGCGGGCGGTGGCTCCGAGCCGGAGGGCGCCTCGAACGGGGCGGAGCCCGTGGCCGTGGCCACCACCACCCAGCTCGGCAGCATCCTGGACAGCATCACCACCTGTGCCGGAACCGCCTCGTCCACGGTGATGGGCCCCGGTGATGACCCGCATGATTTCTCGCCCTCCTCACGCCAGATCGCCGAGATGGCCGGGGCCGGCCTGGTCGTCACCAACGGACTCGGCCTCGAGGCGGGGATGCAGACGGCGCTGGACAATGCCGCTGCGGACGGGGCTCACCTGGTCGAGGTGGCCCCCGAGGTGGACCCGTTGGCCTTCGCGGAGCACGACGGGCATGAGGGCGGTTCCCCGGAGGACCAGTCTGCCGAAGGCCACTCACCTGAAGGCCACTCTCATGAAGGCAATGACCCGCACTTCTGGATGGACGTCGCCCGCATGGGTCAGGCGGCCGAGCTGATCGGGGCAGAGCTCGCCGAGGTCACCGGGGACGGGCAGTATGCGGACTGCGGTACGCAGACCGCCGAGGAGCTGGTGGCGGTGGACGCCGAGGTCCGGGAGATCCTGGAGACGGTCCCCGAGGACCGTCGCACCCTGGTGACCGACCATGCCGCCTACAACTACTTCGCCGAGGCCTATGGGTTCGAGATCGCCGGCGTGGTCGTCCCCGGGGGCTCCACGGACGCCGAGCCGTCCTCCGGCGAGCTGGCCGGGCTGGTGAGCCAGATGAACCAGGAGGGGGCAGATGCCCTCGTCACGGGTGCCGGGGCCGGCAACAAGCTCGTCAGCGCCCTGTCCGCCGAAACCGGGGGAGAGGTCCCGGTCGTGGAACTCTACGAGGGTGGGGTCGGCCCCGAGGGTTCCGGTGCCGAGACCTATGCAGAGGCGATGGTGCTGAACGCCCGCACCCTCGCCGAGGCCCTACAGTGAGTGCCGTGCTGTTCTCCGTGTTCTCCGTGGACTGGCTGGTCGAGCCCTTCGCCCTGGGCTTCCAGCAGCGTGCCCTCGTCGGCGGCCTCGTGGCCGCGGTGATGTGCTCCGTGGTCGGCGTGTGGCTGGTGCTGCGCGGCATGAGCTTCTTCGGTGACGCGTTCGTCCACGGGGTGATCCCCGGCATCGCCGCCGCCGTGCTCTTCGGGTTCTCCCCGTACGTGGGCGCCGCCATCGCCGCAGCCGCCATGGTGGGCGGGATGCAGCTGATCTACCGCACCACCACGCTCAAGGAGGACACCTCGATCGGCCTGCTGTTCGTGGGCATGATGGCCCTCGGCGTGGTCCTGATCTCCAAATCCGAGTCCTATACGGGCTCGTTGACGGCCATCCTCTTCGGCGACGCCCTCGGTGTCAGCTGGGAGGACATCCGCACGCAGACGGTGATGGCCGTGGTGGTCATCGTCTTCGCGGTGCTGCTGTACCGGCCCCTGATGTCCCTCTCGTTCTCCCCGGCCAAGGCCCAGTCGCTGGGGATGCACCCTAAACTCACGCACGGGCTGCTGCTGGTGCTCATCGCCACGGCCGTCATCGGCAGCTTTCAGGCCGTGGGCACGCTGCTGGTGTTCGGCCTGCTCGTGGGGCCACCCGCCACCGCGGCTCTCGTCTCCCGCACGGTGCCGGTGATGATCACCTGGTCCGTGGCCATCGCGGTGTTCTCGGTCTGGTGCGGGCTGACCTTGAGCTACTACTGGGGCACGGCGGGCTCGGCGACCATGGCGTTGGTGCCGATCGTGCTGTTCTTCCTCGTGCTGGCCATCCGAGAGGCGGTCCGCCGGGTGCGGCGGCGGGGGCGCCCGGTCGATCCGTCACATCCCTCGCATCCGCAGGAGAGCGCGCTCAACGGCGAGCTGGACACGGCGGTGAGGGCATGAGCGGCGTCCTGGTCGAGGCACGCGACCTCGTCCTCTCCCACGGCCACCAGGTCGCCCTGCATTCCTCGTCGTTCCGGGTCCCGCTAGGCGGGGTGACCGCTGTCATCGGACCCAACGGATCCGGCAAATCAACGCTCCTGCAGGCGATCGCGGGGGTGCTGGAGCCGGCGTCGGGCAGCCTGACCGTGTTGGGTGGCTCGGTCCGGGACAGCCGGCAGCGCATCTCCTATGTCATGCAGTCCGTGGTCTTCCCGGTGGGCACGCCGATGACCGTGCGGGATGTGGTCCGGATGGGCCGCTATCCGGCCGCGGGCTGGCTGCGTCCGTTCACGAAGGTCGACCGAGCGGCCGTGCGGGACGCCCTGGAGCAGATGAAGGTCGAGGACCTGGCGGGCCGCCACCTGGATGAGCTCTCCGGCGGGCAACGGCAGCGGGTCTACGTGGCCCAGGGGCTGGCCCAGGGTCACGAGGTGCTCATGCTGGACGAGCCGATGACCGGGCTCGACATCACCTCGGCCCGCACGATCGACCGCATCATCCACGCCGAGACCGCCCACGGGCACTCCGTGGTCCTCACCACGCATGACCTGGACGAGGCGCGCGCCGCAGACCATGTGATCCTCGTGCACGGCCGGGTCGTGGCGTCCGGCCGGCCCGAGGACGTCATGACGCGCTCGAACCTGGAGGCCGTCTACGGCCTGGGCTCCCTGCACGGCTCCGCGGACGACGACGCCCCGGTCCTCGTGGACCCGGACTGCACGGCGGAAGAGGTTCAGGAACGGGAGCAGTCGGGGCAGATCCCGTAGATCTCCACCGTGTGCTCTACCTCGGCGAAACCGTGCTCGGCCGCGATTCGCGCGGCCCACTGCTCCACCGAGGGCGCCTCGATCTCCACGGCCCGGCCACAGCGGCGGCACACCAGGTGGTGGTGGTGGGTCTGGGCCTCGCAACGGCGGAAGAGCGATTCGCCGTCGTCCGGGTTCAGCACGTCCACCAACCCGTCCTGCTGCTGTTGCTGCAGAACGCGGTACACCGTGGCCAGGGAGACCGGCTCGCCGCGCTCTTTGAGGACGGCGAAGAGCTCTTGGGCGCTGACAAAGTCGGTGAGTTCGTCCAACGCCCGGTTCACGGCGGTCTTCTGCCGGGTGGAGCGGCTTTTCACGGGTCCGGCGTTCATCCTGGCAAGGCTACCAGCGTCCTCACCCCGTGGGGCGGACGGAGTGCGCCGCTGGGCGCCGGACCGGCGCGACATCCGCCTGACGTGGATCGCCTTCCTCCGATAGGGTGGAGCAGTGCCTACCCAGATAGTCCTCACCAAGTACGGCCATGCGTGCATCCGGCTCGAGAAGGACGGGCGTCGCCTCGTCCTCGATCCGGGGAATTTCACCGATGTCCCCGTGGCCCTCGACGGCGCCGAGCACATCCTCGTCACGCACGAGCACGCCGACCACCTCGACGACGGCCCGGTCCTGGAGCACCTGGCGGCTCACCCGGACGTGACGGTGCGGGCGCCCGCCGCTGCGGTGGCCCGACTGACCGATGCGGCGCCGTCCGCCGGTGTGGATCCGAACCGGATCATCTCCACGGGTCCCGGGGAGGAATTCGAGACGGCCGGGTTCGCGGTGCAGACCGTGGGCGGCCAGCACGCCGTGATCCATCCTCAGATCCCCGTGGTGGCCAATACGGGCTACCTGATCGACGGCCTCGTCTACCATCCGGGGGACAGCTACATCGTCCCTTCGGGCCCGGCCCCGGACACCCTGTTGGTGCCCCTGAGCGCCCCCTGGAGCAAGCTGTCCGAGATGGTGGACTTCATCACCGCCGTCCGTCCCCGCCAGGCCATCCCGGTGCACGACGGGCTGCTCAACCACCGCGGGCTGCCGATGTACCGCAAGCAGGCGGCGACTTTCGCCGAGCGCCACGGGACCGAACTGGCCGTCCTGGAGGAAGGTGAGAGCACGTGCATTTAGCGTCCCAGCCCCCCGTCCTCGTCAGCGTGGGGGTCCTGGCCTCCTGGCAGGGCCGTGACCACACGGGGCCTGCCGCGTCGCCGGCCGGCTTCGTGGGCCGTGAGCCCGCGCCGACGGAGGAGACCCTCAAGATCCTGGACGTGCGATGGACGCCGCTGGGCTCCGGCAACGGCCACGAGGAATACCTCCGCGGCCACATCCCCGCGGCGGTCTACGTGAGCATGGGCAGCCACCTGGCCGGCCACTACGGACCGCGGGAGGGCCGCCATCCGCTGCCGGACCCGGCCCGGTTCGGGGACACCGTCCGCATGCTCGGCCTCAACGACGGTGACACCGTGGTGGTCTACGACGACGCCCACGGCACCTCCGCGGCCCGCGCCTGGTGGCTGTTGCGGCACGCCGGGGTGGAGAAGGTCTACCTCCTCGACGGCGGGCTGTCCGCCTGGCGGGCGGCGAACCTGCCGCTGCAGGCCGGGGACGTCATTCCCCGGCCCGGGCGGGCCCGGACCACGTGGGGGCAGATGCCGGTGCTGACCATGGATGACGCGGCGGTACTCCCCGAGGACGGGGTGCTGCTCGATGCCCGGGCGGTGGAGCGCTACCGCGGCGAGGCCGAGCCGCTGGACCCCCAAGCCGGCCACATCCCCGGGGCGGTCAGCGCCCCGACCGCGGACAACGTGGACGAGAGCGGGCACTTCCGGCGGGCCGGCGATCTCGCCGAACGGTTCCGGGCGCTGGGCGTGGACGACGCCGGCGTCGTGGGTGCCTACTGCGGTTCAGGGGTGAGTGCGGCCCACCAGATCGCGGCACTGCATGTCGCCGGGGTCCCGGCCGCCCTGTACCCCGGGTCCTGGTCGGCGTGGTCCAACACCCCGGGCCGGCCCGTGGCCACCGGGGAACAGCCGTGACGCCGTCCCCGCGTGGACCGATGCCGGTCCCGCGGGGGAAGATCGAAGCAGCAGTGAGCACCAGTCCCGTCCCAGGAGGCCACACCATGAGCACCGTCTTCACCCGGATCATCAACGGAGAACTGCCCGGCCGGTTCGTCTGGAAGGACGAGACGTGCGTGGCCTTCCTCTCGATCGGACCCCTGACCCAGGGCCACACCCTCGTGGTGCCCCGCGCTGAGGTCGACCTCTGGACCGACGCCGAACCCGAGCTGGTCTCCCACCTGATGGCCGTCGCCCAGGCCATCGGCCAGGTCCAGGTGCAGACCTTCAACGCGCACCGGGCCGGCCTCATGGTCGCCGGCTACGAGATCCCGCACCTGCACGTGCACGTGTGGCCCTCGAATTCGCTCGACGACTTCGACCTGGACCAGGTGGACAACCATCCCGAGCCAGAGGACCTGGACGAGGCCGCGGAACGGATCCGGGCCGGACTGCGCGTGGCCGGTCACACGGAGTACGTGCCCGAGGACTGACCCGATCCAGGAGTGACGGAACCGGCGCAGACGCCGGTGGGGGATGCGGTCTAGCCGGCGGCCTGCTTCAAGGCCTGGCGCACCCGCTTCTCCGAGACGGAGACGGCGGTTCCGAGGTCCTGGGCGAAGTAGCTGATGCGCAGTTCCTCGATGAGCCACCGGACCGCATCCAGCGCGGGCGGGACGGCCTTCCCGGCGGTCAGCTTCTGCACCTCGGCATCGAAGGCGTCCTCGAGACCCTGCACCACGGCCATGTCCCGGGCATCGCGCTGCACCTGGCCGCCGGCCTTGAGCTTCTCGATCCGCCGCAGCATGCCCTGCAGGTACCGGGGCAGATGCTGCAGGTGCGCCCACCCGGTCGCCGCGACGAACCCCGGGAACACCAGCTGTTCCACGTGGGCCTTGATGTCATTCAGGGCGGGGGCCATGGCCAGGGACACCGACCCCTTGAGCTCCTTGCGCACCTGGGTGGCCCGGGACAGCACCTGTTCCACGATGGCCGTCACCGCGAAGACGGTGTCGATGAGTTCGGCCCGCACGGTGGTGAACAGGCGGCGGAACTCGGCCTCGGTGAACGGCAGGGACTCCGGGACCAGACGGTCCACGGCGGCGCGGGTGCAGTCGTTGATCAGCTGCTCCACCGAACCGTGGGGGTTCTGGGTGAACGTCAGTTTCTCCCGGTTGTCCAGGTGGTCCAGGACGTAGCGCTGCGGGCTGGGCACCAGGGCCAGCAACAGGTTCACGACGCCGGCCCGGTGCGCGGCCTGCTGGTCCTCCTCGGTGCGGAACACGGACAGTCCGGCGGCGGAGGACCCGTCCCGGGCGGTCTCCGCCATCAGAGCCGGATAGCCGGTGATCCGCTGCGTGCCCGAGCCGGCAGAGATCTCCGTGTCCACCTTCCGGGGGATGTCCCCCACCACCCAGTCGGTCAGGCCGTGCCGCTCGGCGAAGGCCGCCGCGGACGGAGTGGTCCGGGCGGCAGCCTCGGCCGGGCCGTCGGCGGAGCCGCCGGGAGGACGGGGGTGCCCATCGCGCCGGACGTTCCGCGGGGACGGTGCGGAGCCGCCGACTGTGCCATGGTCCGGACCGCCGGCGCGGGAGAGCGACTCCGCGATGGCCGTGCGGTTCGCCCCCGCCAGCCGGTCCTGGAGCGCGGCGAGGTCCTGGCCGGTGCCCATGACAGCACCGCGGCCGTCCACCACGCGGTAGTCCGGCACCAGGTGCGGCGGGATCGCTGAGAGGTCCCAGGACCCCGGCGGGACGACCACACCCTTCATCCGGCGCAGGGTCAGCTCCAGGGCGGGCAGCAGGCCGTCCGAGGCGGGGTCCGCGTCCTGGTCCAATTGCTCGACGGCGGCCCGCGCCACGTCCGGCGCCGGCACGAAATTCTTGCGCACGGCCTTGGGCAGGGACCGGATCAGCGCCGTGACCAGGTCGACGCGCAGTCCCGGGACGAGCCAGCGGAACCGCTCCGGGTCCATCTGGTTGAGCATCAGGATCGGGATGAGGACGGTGATGCCGTCCGACTCGCCCGTTCCTGCCGCCGGGTTGAAGTCGTAGGACAACTCGAGGTCGATGCCGCCCCCGTCCGTGGGGTGGTGGAACACCGTGGGGAACTGGTCCGTGTCCAGCTCCTCGGTGCCCACGGCCAGCAGTGACTGCTGATCGAGGTCCAGCAGGTCCGGGGCCTTCTGGCGCGTCTTCTTCCACCAGGAGTCGAAATGGCGCTCGGAGACGACGGTGGCCGGGACGCGCGCGTCGTAGAAGTCGAAGAGGTCCTGGTCCGAGACGCGGAGGTCGCGGCGGCGCAACCGCGTCTCCAGGTCCTCGATCTCGGCCAGGGCTGCGCGGTTGCGCGCGAAGAAGTGGTGGCGGGTCTTCCAGTCGCCTTCCACCAGGGCATGGCGGATGAACAGCTCACGGGAGCCGGCCGGGTCGATCCGCCAGAACTGCACCTGGCGGTCCGGGATCAGGGTGACGCCGAACAGGGTGACCTTCTCCCGCGCGACCACCGAACCGGAGCTCCGGGACCAGTGGGGCTCGTTGTAGGTCCTCTTCGCCAGGGCGCCGGCGGCCTCCACGGCCCAGACCGGATCGATCTTGGCGACCATCCGGGCCCACAGCCGGGACGTCTCCACGAGTTCGGCCGCCATGACGAAGGCATGCCTCTTCTTGAACAGTGCCGAGCCCGGAAACACCGCGAACCGCGTGTTGCGGGCGCCCTGGTAGTCGCGCTTGCGCTCGTCCCAGGCCCCGATGTGGGAGAGCAGGCCGGTCAGCAGGGAGCGGTGCACGGGCTCGTGCTGGCCCACCGGGTCCACGGGACCGGCGGAGACGGAGATGCCCAGGGGCTTGGCCAGCTGGCGCAGCTGCTGGACCAGGTCCTGCCACTCGCGGACGCGCAGGTAGTTGATGTACTCGGTGCGGCACATCCGGCGGAACTGGTTCCCGGAGAGCTCCTTCTGCTGCTCGCGCAGGTAGGCCCACAGGTTCAGCAGTGCCGAGAAGTCCGAGTTCTCGTCCTTGAATCGGGCGTGCTGCTCATCGGCCTGGGCGCGCTGCTCGGTGGGGCGTTCACGGGGGTCCTGGATGGTCAGGGCGGCGGCGAGGACCATGACCTCACGCACGCAGCCGCGCTCACCGGCCTCCACGATCATCCGGCCCAGGCGCGGGTCCACCGGCAGCCGGGCCAGTTTCCGCCCGATCGGCGTGATGGTGCCCTTGGGGTAGGACCGGCCGCGCGCGTCCGGCTGGCCGCTGTTCAGGGCCCCCAGCCCGGTCAGCAGGGCCGCACCGTCGGTGACCTGCCGCGAGTCGGGCGGCTGCAGGAAGGGGAAGTCGCCGACGTCGGCCGGGGTGGTGGCCACGCCCATGGAGCACATCTGCAGGATGACGGCCGCGAGGTTGGTGCGCAGGATCTCCGGGTCGGTGAACTCGGGGCGGGACTCGAAGTCCTCCTGCGAGTAGAGGCGGATCGCGATGCCGTCCGAGGTGCGGCCCGACCGCCCGGACCGCTGGTTGGCGCTGGCCTGGCTGATGCGCTCGATCGGCAGCCGCTGGACCTTGGTGCGGTGGGAGTACCGGGAGATGCGGGCCGTGCCGGTGTCGATCACGTACTTGATGCCGGGAACCGTCAGCGAGGTCTCCGCCACGTTGGTGGCCAGGACGATGCGCCGCCGGGGGCCGGTGGAGAACACGCGGTGCTGTTCCGCCATGGACAGGCGCCCGTAGAGCGGCAGGATCTCCGCGTTCCCGAGGCGGCGGTTGGCGGCGACGCGAGGGGCCAGGGCCTCCGCGGCGTCTCGGATCTCGCGCTCGCCGGAGAAGAACACGAGGATGTCCCCGTCCGGCTCGCGGGCCAGCTCGTCGACGGCGTCGCAGACCGCGTCCACCGGGTCGCGGGACTCCTCCTCGGCGTCCGCATCGGCGTCGACGTCCAGGGCGTCAACGGCGTCCAGGGGACGGTAGCGGATCTCCACGGGAAAGGTGCGGCCGGAGACCTCGATGATCGGCGCCGGCTCGTCCTGGCCCGTGGCGTCGGGCAGCGCGAAGTGGGCGGCGAAGGACTCCGGATCGATGGTCGCGGAGGTGATGATGACGCGCAGCTCGGGGCGCCGGGGCAGCAGGCGCTTGAGGTATCCGAGCAGGAAGTCGATATTGAGGCTGCGTTCGTGGGCCTCGTCGATGACGATCGCGGAGTATCGGGACAGCAGCTGGTCATGCTGGATCTCGGCGAGCAGGATGCCGTCCGTCATCACCTTGAGCCGCGTCCGCGCGGACGTCTGGGCCGTGAAGCGAACCTGATAACCGACGTCGGAGCCGATCTCCGTGCCGAGCTCATGGGCGATGCGTTCGGCCACGGAACGGGCGGCCAGGCGCCGGGGCTGGGTGTGCCCGATCATCCGCTCGGCCTCCAGCACGCCCTCGTCAGCCAGTTCGAGGAGCATCTTGGGCAGCTGGGTCGTCTTCCCCGACCCGGTCTCACCGGCCACGATGACGACCTGGTGGTCGCGGATGGCATCCATGATCCGGTCCCGTTCGGCGGAGACCGGCAGGTTCGGTGGGTACTCCAGGCGGATGGTGGAGGCGTGCACGGAGGGGTGCGTCGTGGCATCGGACATGGCACCGGCCAGTCTACGGGGCGTGCGGGACGGTGGGCGCGTCACGCGGGCCACGAGCCGACCTCGAACAGCCGTACTAACCCACGGCCAGATCTGGACGGGAGGGCCAGATCGAGCCGAGACGGTGGACGAAACGGCGGTCCGGACCGTCCGGGCAGGACAGACGGTCCGATAAGTGATCCGTGTTACGTCAATCGCGACTAGGGTGGGTAACCGTCGTACCCCGGATCCCTCGCACCGGCGCATCAGCGTCCACCCGGAGTACGCGGTGGTGAAAGGACCTACATGATGCTCGGTCGTCAGAAGAACCGCACCGGACTCCGCGCAGGAGCGGTGCTCGCCGTTTCCGCACTCGCCCTGACCGCCTGTGGCAATGACGGAGGCGACGGCGGCTCCGCCCCCGCCGAGGGCGGCGACGGTTCCGAGTCCTACTCGATCGGTGTGTCCCAGTTCCTCTCCCATGCCTCCCTGGACGCGGCGCGCGCCGGGTTCGAGACACGGATCGAGGAGTCCGGACTGGATATCACCCTGGACGTCCAGAACGCCCAGGGCGACCAGGCGACCGCCAACACCATCGCCGGCTCCTTCGCCTCCGCCGACCACGATCTCGTGCTGGCGATCGCCACCCCGTCGGCACAGACCGCCGCCCAGGCCATCACCGACGTCCCGGTGCTCTTCACCGCCGTGACCGATCCGGTCTCGGCCAGCCTCGTGGAGTCCAACGAGGCCCCCGGTGGCAACGTCACGGGCACCTCCGACGCGAACCCCGTGCTGGAGCAGCTCACCCTGCTGACCGAGTTGGATCCGGAGGCCACGACGGTGGGCGTCGTCTACTCCTCCGGTGAGGTCAACTCCGAGGTCCAGGTCGAATGGGCCAAGGAGGCCGCGGAGGAACTGGGGCTGGAGATCGTCGAAGCCACCGTCTCCAACTCCTCCGAGGTGCAGCAGGCCGCGAACTCGCTCTCCGACGTGGACGCCCTGTACGTGCCCACCGACAATGCCGTGGTCTCCGCCCTGGAGACGCTGATCGGTGTGGCCCAGGAACGCCAGATCCCGCTGATCCCCGCCGAGGGCGATTCCGTGGAACGCGGCGGCGTGGCCACCTACGGCCTCAGCTACGACCAGCTCGGCGCGCAGACGGCGGACATGGCGCTCCGCATCCTGACCGAGGGCGCGGACCCGGCCGCCATGCCGGTGGAGACCCTGACCGAACCGGAGCTGTACGTGAACCCGGCTGCCGCCGAGGCCATGGGCGTGGAGATCCCGCAGTCGATGATCGACGAGGCCGACCACGTGGTGGGTCAGGAGTAAACGTCCACTCATGAACACCGCTATCGAACTGGGTCTGATCTACGCGATCATGGCCCTCGGGGTCTACGTGACCTTCCGTATCCTCGACTTCCCGGACCTCACGGTGGACGGCTCGTTCACCACGGGCGCGGCCGTCGCCGCCATCTCGATCGTCAACGGGGTGAACCCGTTCCTGACCTTCCTGCTGGCCTTCATCGCGGGATTCCTGGCGGGCGTGATCACCGGCCTGCTGCACACGAAGGGGCGCATCAACGGCCTCCTGGCCGGAATCCTCACCCAGATCGCGCTGTACTCGATCAACCTGCGGATCATGGCCAAGGCCAATGTCCCCCTGCTGGGGGAGGAGACGGCCATCAGCCCGCTCAAGGAGGCTGGACTGATCGGCGGCTGGGGTTCCATCGGCATCTTCGCGGCCGTGGCCATCCTGCTGGCGCTCATCCTGGCCTGGTTCCTGCACACGGACCTCGGCCTGGCGATGCAGGCCACGGGCGACAACGAGAAGATGATCCGCTCCTACGGCGTCAACACGGACAACCAGAAGATCCTGGGCCTGGCGCTGTCCAACGCCCTCGTCGGACTCAGCGGTGCCGTCGTCGCCCAGTTCCAGGGCTTCGCGGACATCGGCATGGGCATCGGCCTCATCATCGCCGGCCTGGCGTCCGTGATCCTCGGGCAGGCCATCTTCGGCACACGCTCGATCCTGGTGGCCGTGCTGGCCGTCATCGCCGGATCCGTCCTCTACCGGGTGGCCATCCAACTGGCCCTCACGGTGGGCCTGGACCCCAACGACATGAAGCTCGTCTCGGCCGTGCTGGTGGTGATCGCCCTGGTGGTCCCGCAGATGCCGTTCTTCCGGCGCCGCAAGGCGCTGGTCAACCGGGCGGACCCGGAGGGTGCCGCCGCCGCGGGAGCCGAGGCGCCGACGTCGCCGGCCGGTGCGGGTG
>NZ_JALDXU010000142.1:0-4985 GCF_032154715.1 Citricoccus sp.
CGGCCCGCCGCCGTCGGGCACGAATCCGCTGGTGCTGCAGGACGAGGGGGAGTTGGGCGCCGAGCTGTTCCGGCTGGTCCAGCGTTCCCGTGCCGCGGGGCTCGATCCCGAGCGAGCGCTGCGCCAACACCTGGCCGCGCTCCGTCACGACCTCTCGGGGACGGACCCGACGGGCTAGGCTGAACCCGCATCGCCCCCGAGGTACCGCAACCTGCGCCACGGCGCCCGCCCGGACCGTCAAGCCACACCGGCTCTGACGGTCCACCCACCGACAGTCTTCAAAGGAGACCGCACATGGCCCTGATCGACGCCATCCATGCCCGTGAAATCCTCGATTCCCGCGGTAACCCCACCGTTGAGGTGGAGGTCCTGCTGACCGATGGCTCACTGGGCCGCGCCGCCGTGCCCTCCGGCGCCTCCACGGGAGAGTTCGAAGCCGTCGAGCGCCGCGATGGTGACCAGGGTCGCTACCTCGGCAAGGGCGTCCTGGGTGCCGTCAACGCCGTCATCGAGAACATCGCGGACGAGCTCGAGGGTGAGGACGCCACGGACCAGCGTCTCATCGACACCCTGATGATCGATCTGGACGGCACTGAGAACAAGGGCACTCTGGGCGCCAACGCCATCCTCGGGGTCTCGCTGGCTGTGGCCAACGCCGCCGCCGCCTCCTCGGACCTCTCCCTGTTCAAGTACCTGGGCGGCCCGAACGCCCACGTGCTCCCGGTGCCGATGATGAACATCCTCAACGGAGGCGCCCACGCCGACTCGAACGTGGACATCCAGGAGTTCATGATCGCCCCGATCGGTGCCCCGAGCTTCTCCGAGGCCCTGCGCTGGGGCGCCGAGGTCTACCACACCCTCAAGAAGGTGCTGCAGGAGCGCGGGCTCGGGACCGGACTGGGAGACGAGGGCGGCTTCGCCCCGTCCCTGCCGTCCAACCGCGCCGCCCTGGACCTCATCACCGAGGCCATCACCCAGGCCGGCTACACCCCGGGTGAGGACATCGCCCTGGCCCTGGACGTGGCCTCCTCTGAGTTCTGCTCGAACGCCACCTACACGTTCGAGGGCGAGCAGAAGAGTGCCGCGGACATGATCGCGTACTACGAGGAGCTGGCCGCGCACTATCCGCTGATCTCCATCGAGGACCCGCTGGACGAGAACGACTGGGAGGGCTGGCAGCAGCTCACCGCCTCCCTGGGGGCCACGGTCCAGCTCGTGGGCGACGACCTGTTCGTCACCAACCCGGAGCGCCTGCAGCGGGGCATCGACGAGCAGTCGGGCAACGCCCTGCTGGTTAAGGTGAACCAGATCGGTTCCCTGACCGAGACCTTCGACGCGATCTCCCTGGCCCAGCGCCACCAGTTCCACTGCATGATCTCCCACCGCTCCGGCGAGACCGAGGACACCTTCATCGCCGACCTGTCCGTGGCCACCAATGCCGGCCAGATCAAGACCGGCGCCCCGGCCCGCTCGGACCGGGTGGCCAAGTACAACCAGTTGCTGCGTATCGAGGAGGAGCTGGGCGATTCCGCGAGCTACGCGGGCGCCTCGGCCTTCCCGCGGTTCACCGCCCGCGCCTGACCGGCCGCCCCGCAACCCCGTTCCCGGTTCTCCCAGGGGCGGGGTTGCGGTGGTTAACGGCGAAAGCCCGGCAAACGCCGGGGAAACCGCTCGGCGCGCTGTCCCGACGCCGGGCCGCTCAGCCGTTATCGTCAGAGGGACCCGGGGAGATGGCCCGGTCTCACTACAGGTCTTGTTCAGGATGGGCTCGGAGGTACAGGTGGCAACTCGTCGTCCGCGCGTCCCCAAAACGTCCCAGCGCCAGCTGGCCGAGGTGGGGGCCGGCGCCGCCCAGGGCACGGGCACCGCCGGACCCGGCTCGGCACCACATCTGGTGGGTGGCCACTCCGCCAAAGTCATCCCCCTCGATGCGGCACCGTCGCGCCAATCCCTCGAATCCCTCGAATCCCGTGCATCTCCGGAGCCGACGGACCGGGAGTCTGCCGATCAGCGGCCCGCCGCCCGGGCACTGAGCGGCTCCGCGGCATTCGCCGACGCGGAGGCCCCGGACGGATCCGCCGCCGACCTGGACGCCGAGACGGCTGCGGAGGTCATCTCGGCCGGTCCGTCACCGGAGCCGACCCCGGAACCGACTCCAGGGCAGCGCCGGGCCGACGAGCGCCGCGACCTGTTGCGCCGGTCCGCGCCCCGTGGCCGTGCTCTGGGCCGTGCCTCCAGCGGGGCGGCGGCAGCGCCGGCGCCCGGTCCGGCCCTGGCCCCGGTCGAACCCGTTCCGGCCCGCAACCTCACCGGCCGCTCCGTGGCCTTCCTGGTGGTGCTCTTCGTGGCCGCGGTGCTCCTGGCGCCGACCCTGCGGGTGTTCCTGGACCAGCAGGCCGAGCTTCGGGCCGTCCAGGAGGACATCGCCGCCGAGCAGCAGCTGCAGCAGGACCTCACGAACGAGATCGCCCGCTGGGACGACCCGGCCTACATCCAGCAGCAGGCGCGTGAACGCTTCAATCTCGTGATGCCCGGGGAGCAGACCTACATGGTGATCGGCGGCGACGAGGCCGTGGAGGACCCCGTGCCGCCGCCGGCCAGCCCGAGCCAGGTCAACCAGGACATGCCGTGGGCGGACGCCCTGCTGGACTCGGTGGTGCGTGCCGGGACCGACTAGGCTGGAGCACTTGTCACCGGCACCAACGCACCGACTGAGGCAAGATCATCACCATGACGCAGAACCTGGACCGCACCCCCTCGCAGCAGGACCTGGACACCATCAGCCTGCAACTGAACCGGCCAGCGCGTGACGTGGTCGAGATCGGGGCCCGGTGCGTGTGCGGGAATCCGCTGGTGGCCACCACCGCTCCGCGGCTGTCCAACGGCATCCCCTTTCCCACCACGTTCTACCTGACCCACCCCGTGGTCACGGCAGCCGTCTCCCGGCTGGAGGCGTCCGGTGCGATGGCCGAGATGTCCGAACGGCTGCAGCAGGACGGGGAACTGTCTGCCCGCTACCGGAGCGCGCACGAGGCCTACCTGACCGAGCGTGACCGCGTGGGCCGGGTGGCCGGGACGGATGGGGTCCCCGAGATCTCGGGCATCTCCGCCGGCGGCATGCCCGAACGGGTCAAGTGCCTGCACGTTCTGGTGGCTCATGCACTAGCAGCAGGGCCCGGCGTGAACCCCCTCGGGGACGAGGCACTCGGGCGCATCCGGGAGGACTGGACCGCGGAGACCTGCTGGTGTGCCGGCGCCTGGGACCCCGGGGCACCCGTGCCCAGCAGGGACCTCAGCCGCCACGTCAAGCGGCTCGCGGGGGAGCGGAACCCCGTGCAGGGCCCCCTGTCCGGCGCAACGCCACGCCGACCGGCCAGTGAGGACTCCGAAGCCCACATCCGGCGGGACAGCGGTGTCCCCGGCCCGGGCCGGACTGTCGCAGCGATCGACTGCGGGACCAACTCCATCCGTCTGCTCGTGGCACGTCTCGAATCTCCGACGGATCAGCCCGGCACCGGGGGCACCGGGGGCACCGGCAGCACCGCCGCCCCCCGGCTCGTGGACCTGCACCGCGAGATGCGCGTGGTCCGGCTGGGGGAGGGCGTGGACGCCACCGGCCGGTTGTCCGAGGCCGCCATGCAGCGCACCTTCGCCGCCACGGAGGACTACGCCGCGATCATCCGCGACCTCGGGGCCACCTCCCTCCGGTTCGTGGCCACCTCTGCCAGCCGCGATGCCGCCAACGCCGCCGACTTCACCGCCGGAATCCGTCAACGACTGGGGGTGGAGCCCGAGATCGTGACGGGGGATGAGGAGGCGGCACTGTCCTTCGCCGGCGCGGCCTCCGTCCTGGCCTCGACCCCCCTCCCGACGCCCGAGCGTGCGCGACCGGCCAGCCTGACCGGTCAGGCCCGTCACGCGGCCGCCGGGCTGGTGCTGGTGGTGGACCTGGGGGGCGGATCCACCGAATTCGTCCTCGGCACGCTGGCCGACCCGGAGAGTGGTGGGCCACAGGTCACCCACGCCCTCAGCGTCAAGATGGGCTGCGTCCGGTTCACCGAACGCCACCTGCGGACCGATCCACCGACCGATGCCGAGATCCAGGCGGCGATGCGGGACATCGCGGCCGTCCTGGACGAGGTGGAGGCGCGCATCCCGCTCGGGGAGGTGGCCGCCGTCGTCGGTGTGGCCGGGACCGTCACCACCGTGACCGCCGCGGCGCTGGGCCTGGCCGCCTACGATCCCGGGGCCATCCACGCCACGGAGCTGGATGTGGACGTCATTGGTGACACCGCCGGGCGACTGCTGGCGGCGACCCGGGCCGAACGGGCCGCGCTGCCCTACATGCACCCGGGCCGCGTCGACGTGATCGGGGCAGGCGCCCTCATCTGGTCGATGATCCTGCGCCGCGTGGCCCAGGCCGGCCATGGCGCGGTCACCACGGCCATCACGTCCGAGCACGACATCCTGGACGGGATCGCCCTGTCCCAGACGGCATGAGCGACCACCGGTCCGGCCGGCGGGGGAGGGCGCCACGCCTCGGCGGCCGGCAGCCCCGCCTGACCACGGCGTCTCGGTTAGCCGTCCCCATGCTCACCGCGGCCCTCGTGGGCGGACCCGTGCTGCTGCCGCCGCCGGCCGGAGACTGGACCGGGTCCGGCGAGCCCGGCGCGCCCGCTGACTTGGGCTGGTCGGCCCTGCCCGCCGCCTCGGCGGATGAATGGCGGGACCAGCAGTACTGGCTGGACGAGTACGGATTCCGCGACGCGTGGGGCACCAGCCAGGGCGAGGGCGTCACGGTCGCGGTGATCGACACCGGCATCGACGCGGACCATCCCGACCTGGGCGGGCAGGTGGTCGGCGGCATCGACGTCTCCGGTGCGGGCAACGACTCCGGCACCGAGCCGGTCGGGGAGATGTCCGAGCACGGCACCCTGGTGGCCTCGGTCCTGGCCGGCCGCGGCAACAACGAGGCCGCGCTGCGC
>NZ_JALDXU010000143.1:0-4977 GCF_032154715.1 Citricoccus sp.
CCCCACCGCCTGGCAGGCCGCCGGCTTCACCCACGCCGCCCTCGGCCACCGCTTCGCCCCAGAGACGTCAGGATGACGCCGCGGACCACGACGCCGGCCGGTCACCGATCCGTGAAGTGGTCCCACCCGTCAGTGTCGGCAGCACGGCCCGTGCCGCCAGCACGGCCGGTACTGCCGGTGCTGCCGGCGTTCTCCGCTGGCGCGGGAGCTCCCGGCTCGGCCACCAGGCGTCCGATCAGCCGGAATCCCGCGGGCACCGTGGCCCCCGTGGGCAGGGCGGCGAGGAGGCCGTAGTCCTCCCCGCCGGAGGACACCCAGCGTTCGGCAGTCTGCCACCCGATGGCGGGATCCAGGGCCCGGGCCAGGGGCACGAGGGTCGAGGCCTCGCGACGCACCCACTCCGGATCGAGCTCCGCCCGCAGGCCGTTGGCCGTGGCCAGGCGGCCGGCGTCCTTCAGCACGCCATCGGAGACATCCATCATGGCCAGCGCCCCGGCCTCGGCCGCCACCCGTCCCGCTCCCAGCACTGGCCGGGGTCGAAGTTGTGCGGCAGCCGCCAGTGCAGCGAGTCGCCGGACACTGAGTTCTGCCTGTTCAGCAGCGCGCAACCGCTCGTCCAGCCGCCCGCGGGGCGTCTCCAGCACCTTCAGGCCGGCGGCGGCCCAGCCTGCCCGGCCGCACAGGACGAGGTCCAGGCCAGCCGTGACCGCGCGGACTGCCGGCGGCAGGGTACGCCGCACCGCCGGCCGGCCGTCCAGGTCGCCCGTGGCCGTGACGGCCACGGTGATGCGCTCGTCCGATCCCAGGTCTCCGCCGACGATCCGGCAACAGTCCGCCCCGAGGTGGCGCACCGCACCGGCGATCCCGGCGGCGAGGCCGTCGATCCAGGCCACAGGGGTGGTGGGAGGCATAGTCAGGGCCAGGAGCAGTCCGGAGGGCTCACCGCCCATGGCGTTGATGTCCGAGAGGTTCTGGGCGGCAGCCTTCCAACCGGTGGAATAGCCTCCGGCGAAGCCGTGACCGTCGAACGTCCCACGGTGCACAGCCGGCCACTCCAGCCGGAAATCGCGGTCCTGCGCCATGGCATCCGTGGTGATGACGAACCGGCCGTCCGGGGCGGCCACGACCGCGGCGTCGTCCCCGGGGCCGACGGTCCCCTCCGGCCAGTCTCCCGCTGCCGGTACCGCAGCGAAACGGCGGTTCAGGATCCGCAGGATCCCTGACTCACCCAACCCGCCGACGCTCTGGCGGGCTCGCGGGTTCGGTGTCACGCCGGGCCCGGTCAATGGCGTCCGCTGGCCGCCGCCAGCGCCTCCCGGAACGCGCCGTAACGTTCGATCTCTTCCGTCACCGGCTCGGCGACGCGCTGCCGGGCGACTGCTGAGACCGCGGCGCGCAGCCGGCGTCGCGCCCGGCGCGCCCGGTTCCGCGCCCCCAGCCGCACCAACGGGGCCATCAGCAGTGCCAGCAGCAGCCCGAAGGCCAGTCCGCCGAACACGAGCAACGTCGGGATCGGGAAGCCTTCCACGTCCGGGGCTGGTGGCACCTCGAACTGGAGGTAGCCGGCCAGGGCGAGGACGCCCAGCCAGGCGAGGCCGGCCAGGACGGCCACCAGGGCGAGCCACTGGAGGAGGTTGACCACGTGCCACCACCACGAGCCCTTCCCGGCCGCCAGATCGGTGGAGGTGATCGCCTGATCCAGCTCATCCGGGAGCGTGTTTGCATGGCTGCGGGCGGCACGGCGGATGGAGGACCGCCACGTGTCCGGGGCGCCGGCCCCCGTGGCCTCGGCGAAGGCACGGAGGGCGCCGTCGGCCTGCGCCCGCTGGGCCGGGCTGCGCTCGGGCAGTGAGCTCCGGTGCAGTCGAGGGTCGTCGGTCGCCGTTCCCGGCGCCCGGTTCATCCCGCGCCGCGGATCGTCCCCTCGGCGCAGTCCGAGCCGGCGCAGCGGGTCCTGACGGAGGCGAGTGGCCCACCGGATCAGGGGCCATCCGGTGCGGCGGCCCCCCTCGAGCCGGTACGAGCGCTGCACGGCCCGCACCACGGTGTTGACGCCGGCCGCCTCGGTCAACGCGTCCACGAGCCTGGCCTCGTCCCCCGTCCCGACGCCGGCCGGAACGCCTCCCGCGTCCCCGGCACCGAGCGCCCTGGCGGCCGTGCGCACATCCGAGAGCAGCCGTTCACTGACGGCGCTCCGCCGCGCGGCCACCTCCGCGATGGCGGATCGGAGGGGCTCGAGGCCGGCGCCCGTGGAGGCCGAGGCGGGATAGACGGGCACGCGGGCGAGTCCGTCCTGGGCCAGGATGCCCTGCAGGGACGCGGTCACGGTCTCCACGTCCGCCTCGGCGAGCCGGTCGATCTGGTTCAGGACCACGAGGGTAACGCCGCGGTGGGCGGCGAGTGGCTCGAGGAATTCCCGGTGGAGGGCGGCATCCGCGTATTTCTGCGGGTCGACGACCCAGACGAGCACGTCCACCTGACCGGCCAGCCGGGTCACGATCTCCCGGTGCCGGACGGCGATCGAATCGAAATCAGGCAGGTCAAGCAGGATCAGGCCTCCCGGCTGGTCGCCCTGCCGGCTGGTCGTGCGACCGCCCTGTCTTTCGCGAGGCCGGCCCCAGCGCTGGCGGAGCAACCGGGACCACGGGCCCGAGGGCTCGGCTCCGGCCGCGGGACCGTCCAGCTGGTGACGGTGGGAGACCTCCAGCCAGTCGAGCAGGGGTTCGGAGCCCTCGGCGCCCCACACGGCGGCCAGGGGCTCGGAGGTCGTGGGCCGGGTGGCCGCCGCGCGGGCGAGCGGGTGACCGGTGACCGCGTTGAAGAGGCTGGACTTGCCGGAACCGGTGGCGCCGAAGAAGCCGACGACCGTGTGGTCGGCCGAGAGCCGGCGTCGTTCCCCGGCCCGTTCCACCACATGACGGGCTGTGGCCAGCGCCTCCTCGGACAACCGGCCCTCACCCAGCCGGGCGGCGGTCTCCAGGGCGGCGAGCTTGTGGTCCAGGGGACCATCGCGGTGCGTCGTCATGGGTCAGGCCTCCCGTCCGGCCAGTCGGCGCAGGTCGGGCACGAGGGACCGCAACTGATCGGTTTCCTCGGGGTCGCGAATCCCCTCCAGCAACGCGGTGAACCGGCGGGCGTCCGACTGCAGCAGCCCGGTGATCCGGTCCACGAGATTCTCCTGGGAACGTTGGGCCAGCCGGCGGACGGCGTCCTCGCCGAAGATCGATTCGAGCAACTTCTGCGCCACCACCGCGGTCCCGCCGGCGATCCCGACCTCGATCCCGAGCAGCCCGCCGGTCGCAGCGAAGGACACGATCATCAAGGTCACGGCCACACCGTTCACGCCCAGCGCGGCGACGCGGGCCATCGTCCGCTTGCCGGCACCCTCCTGTTCGATCAGGGAGATCAGGTCCCCCTGCCAGCTGCGGATCTCGGCGGCCGCGCGGTCGCTGAAGTCGGCGGGGAGCGCGGCAACGTCCTGGCCGGTGATGAGTGCGCGTCCGGCGGCATCTTGACGCCAGCGCTGGGCGGACTCCTCCGAGGCCGCAGCGGTCTGCTCCACGAGGACGGCGTGCAATCCGGTCTCGATCGCCGTCTCGACCTCCTCGGGCGGGGCCGGCCGGCCCCGGAAGAAGGAGGTGACCCGGTCCCTCAGCCGCCCGATCCCTGATTCCAGCGACCGGAAGAACTCCCCGGTGCCGATGAAGTCCTGCCAACGGGACAGCACCTCGCCGCGCAGCAGGGTCCCGTCCTGGGTTGAGGCCAGCACGCCCGCCAGCGCCTGCTCGTAGGCGGAGTCCACGTCACCGGCCAGCCGGGCCGCCGCGTGGCGCTGGTCGTCCTCGGCCGCCGCCAGGACCGAGGTTTTCTCCGCCAATTGCCGGACCACCCCGTGGAGGGTGCGGCGGGCGACCTCCGCACGGGAACCGGCATCGCCGGCAATGGACTCGAGCCACTCGCGCAGCGGCCGCACGGCGCCCGCGGGGAGCATTCCCTGGGCGTCCAGGGCGGACTCCGTGACGACGAAGAGCCCGGCCGAGCCCAGCCCCTGACGCTCCAGGAGACCGCGCAGGTCCGTGGCGACCTCGTCCTCCACGCCCGCCGGAACGCGGTCCAGGACCACGGCGACCGTGATGTCTCGGGCGGCGGCGTCCAGGAGCAGCTCCCAGGGGACGGCGTCCGCATAGCGGTTCGCGGTGGTGACGAAGATCCACAGGTCGGCGGCCGAGAGCAGCTGACCGGCCAGCCGGCGGTTCTCATCCGCGATGGAGTCGATGTCCGGGGCGTCCAGCAGGGCCAGGCCGGCGGACAGGGCCGGTTCGGTCACCAGGACCAGGGATTCGGTGGCCTCGGGGTCCGGTTCCACCCCCGCGCGTTCCGCGGGCACCGCAGTCTCCGGCACCGAGCGGTGGCCGGCGGTCCGGGAGAGGTTCGGCAGCACCCGGGCGGTGGTGAACCAGTCGACGTCCTCCGGGTGATGCAGAAGGATCGGTTGCCGCGTGGTCGGACGGATGGCACCGGCCCGGGTCACGGCGTGCCCCACCAGGGCATTGACGAGGGTGGACTTGCCGGCACCGGTTGATCCCCCGACGACGGCCAGCAGCGGCGCGTCCAGGCTGCGGTACCGCGGCAGGACGTAGTCGTCCAGCTGGGTGACGGCGGCGTCCCGCATCCGGGCGGCCTCGGCGGCGCCGTCGATCCCGAGCGGGAGGGCCACCCCGGCCAGTCCGCCGCGCAGCCGGCTCAGCAGGTCCACGGCCTGGACCGTTCGCGGCGGCGGGACGGGGGTGGGATCAGTGCTCACGCATCCCATCATGGCACCGGAACGCGGCACCGGAGCACAGCAGGGTCCGGAGGGCACAGAAAAAGACCCGGCCCTGATGGACCGGGTCTTCTCAGCTGGTGACCCCAGCGGGATTCGAACCCGCGTTACCGCCGTGAGAGGGCAGCGTACTAGGCCGCTATACGATGGGGCCG
>NZ_JALDXU010000144.1:0-4966 GCF_032154715.1 Citricoccus sp.
GTCGCGCACCCAGGAGCTGCCGCGCGCGGCAGCGATGAAGAAGAGGAAATAGGTGGGTGCCTCATAGAGGCCGGTGCCCACGAGATGCCGCAGCTCGCCGCCCTCCAGCCCGGTGGAACCCGGCCAGACCACGCCGGACCACACCACGGACAGCGCCGCGGCCGAGCCGATGACCCACCCGGTGGGGACCGTCCGCAGGAAGCGACCGGCGAGGAGGAACAGCACCAGGGCCCACAGGAACCACAGTTCGGCGTTGGCCCGCAGCGGTGACCACACCCAGGTCTCCAGCTGCGTGCCCAGGTCCGTGTGCACCATGCCGGGCAGCAGGTGTCCGCCGATGATCCGGTAGGCGATCACGGGGATCTGCCACAGCAGAAACACCCAGACCAGCAGCGAGGCCTTGGTACGGAGGAAGTCGCCCCAGCCCGCGGTCAGCCACTTCGCGGCGAACAACCCGGACATGGCGAAGAACAGTGGCATGCGCAGGTCCTCGAACGCCGTGTTCAGGACGCTGAAGGCGGGGATCCGGTCCATGTCCGCCTGGCGCAGCCAGAGGCTGGTGTGCAGCAGGACCACCAGCAGGATCGAGATCCCCTTGGCGGTGTCCACCCACTGGGCACGTGGCTGGGAGGGCGGACGGACACGGGGGTACGCGCGGGGCCGGGGCAGGGACATGAGGACTTTTCGGCTGGGGATAGCAACAGCTGCCGGACGGGCAACAGTCCACGGTACCCCGGGCCGGGTCCGTCAGCCGGCAACGTGGTGCCGGCCCACCGGGACCACCAGGGGACCGCCGGAGACGGGATCGTCGATGATCCGGCTGCGCAGCCCGAACACGTCCTGCACGCACTGCTCGGTGAGGACGGCGGTGGCCGGTCCGGCCGCGTAGACCCTGCCACCTTCCAGCGCCACGAGCCGGTCGGAGTAGCGGGCGGCGAGGTTGAGGTCGTGCAGCACCATGACGATGGTGGTGCCACGCTCCCGGTTGAGATCGGCGAGCAGATCCAGCACCTCGATCTGATGGCTGACATCGAGGAACGTGGTGGGCTCGTCCAGCAGCAGCAGGTCTGTCTGCTGTGCCAGCACCATGGCGATCCACACCCGCTGGCGCTGGCCGCCGGAGAGCTCGTCCACGGGGCGGTCGGCCAGGTCCGCGGTGGCGGTGGCGTCGAGGGCGTGGGCCACGGCGGCGTCGTCGGCCGCACTCCAGGCGCGGAACATCCGCTGGTGCGGGTGCCGGCCGCGGCCCACCAGGTCCGCCACGGTGATCCCGTCCGGGGACACCGGGGACTGGGGCAGCAGGCCGAGCACCCGGGCCAGTTCCTTCGAGGGCATGGAGTGCACCGAGCGGCCGTCCAGCAGCACCCGGCCGCCGGCGGGGGAGAGCAGCCGGGACAGGGTCCGCAGCAGGGTGGACTTGCCGGAGGCGTTAGCCCCCACGATCGACGTCACGGTGCCCGGCTCGATCTCCAGGTCCAGGCCGCTGAGCACGTGCCGCTCGCCGTAGCCGACGGCCAAGGTCTCGGCCCGCAGTTCGTGGGTGCTGGCCGCGAGGTTCAGGTCGGTCGTCATGAGGTGGCTCCGGTGCGGTGTTGGCGGACGATCAGGTACAGCAGGAAGGGCGCCCCGAGCACGCCGGTCACCACGCCCACGGGGAAGCGGGTGCCGATGGCGTACTGGCCCACCACGTCGGCCACGAGCACCAGCAGCGCCCCCACCAGGGCGGACGGCACCAGCAGGGAGCCGTTCGGGCCGAGCAGCCGGGCCGCGATGGGACCGGAGAGGAAGG
This sequence comes from Citricoccus sp., assembly GCF_032154715.1. GTDB lineage: Bacteria > Actinomycetota > Actinomycetes > Actinomycetales > Micrococcaceae > Citricoccus. The sequence continues at coordinate 1,790 of NZ_JALDXU010000144.1, forward strand.
CGACGAACGCGATCGGGCCGCAGGCCGCCGTCGCGAAGGCCACGAGGCCCACGGCGGCGATCACCGCCAACAGGCGCGTGCGGTTGACCCGGACGCCGAGCCCGGCCGCGGTGTCGTCGCCCAGGGTGAGGGACTCCAGGTTCGCGGACTGCCCCAGCAGCACGGGGGCGAGCACGAGCAGGGCCACCAGTGTGGGCAGGACCTGCTCCCAGCCCACCCCGTTGAGTGAGCCGGTCAGCCACCGCAGCGCCTCCTGCAGGTCCCAGGAGCCGGCGCGCGAGAGCAGGTAGTTGGTGATGGAGGTGAGGATCGCCGCGATCCCGATGCCCACCAGGATCAGCCGGGTGCCGGCCACCCCGCCCTTCGAGGAGAGAAGGTAGATCAGCAGGGCCACGCCCAGGCCGGCCGCGATGGCGAACGCGGAGCGGGCCGGGCCGTCGATGCCGAGCACGATGATCGCGAACGCCGCCGCGGCGGAGGCGCCCGAGGAGATGCCGATGATGTCCGGACTGGCCAGCGGGTTGCGCAGCATGGTCTGGAACGTCACGCCGCCCAGCCCGAAGCAGGCGCCGGCCACCACGGCGAGCACCGCACGCGGCAGCCGCAGCGTGCCCACGGTGAACGTGGCCCCGTCCACGTCCTGCCCGAACACCACCCCGAGTACCTCGGCGGGGCCGTAGAAGGTCCGCCCGACCATCAGGGACGCGGCGAAGACCGCCACCACCAGCACGGCCAGGAGGCCGATGACCAGCGCGCGACGCCGGCGCCGCCCCTGCCGTGCGCCCGTCACCTTCGCCCGGGTGCCGGCGGGAGAACCGGCGGTCAGCGCGGTGGGGACGGTGCCGCGAGCGGCGGGCGAGCTGGCCGCCTGGGGTGCGTGGACGGCGTCGTGGGCCGGAGCGGGAGCGGAGCGCGTGGAGGGTGCCATCACAGTTCGCGAACCTTCCGCTGGCGGACGATGTGGATGAAGAATGGGGCGCCGATCAAGGCGGTGAGGATGCCGACGTCGATCTCGGAGGGGCGGGCGATGATGCGGCCGAGCACATCCGAGGCCAGCAGCAGGGCCGCGCCGGCGACGGCGGAGTAGGGCAGGAGCCAGCGGTGATCCGGGCCGGCGAGCAGGCGGCAGGCGTGCGGGACCACGAGTCCGACGAAGCCGATGGGGCCGGCCACGGCGGTGGCCGCGCCGGCCAGCAGCACGGAGGACAGGGCGGCCAATCCGCGGGCGAGCATGACGCGTTCGCCCAGGCCGGCGGCGAGGTCGTCGCCCAGGGCCAGGGAGTTCAGGCTGCGGGCGCTCACCAGGGCCAGCAGCAGTCCGGCCCCCAGAAAGGGAGTGACGAGCACGATCGAGTCCCAGGCCGCGCCGCCGACCCCGCCGATCTGCCAGGACCGGATGTTCGCGGAGATGTCACCACGGGGCAGGGCCACGGCGGTGATGAAGGAGGTCGCCACCGCGGTCAGGGCCGCCCCCGCGAGGGCCAGCTTGAGCGGGGAGGCCCCGCTGCGGCCCGCCGAGGCGATGGCGTAGACCAGCACGGCGGTCACGGCGGCGCCGAGGATGGCCATCCAGATCATCTGGTGGGCCGCGAACATCCCGAACCACGCCATGCCGACCACCACGGCCAGCGAGGCGCCCATGTTGACGCCGAGGATGCCCGGATCGGCCAGCGGGTTGCGGGTCACGCCCTGCATCACCGCTCCGGCCACGCCCAGCGCCGCGCCCACTGCCAGGGCCAGCACGGTGCGCGGGATGCGCTTCACGACGGCGGCCTGGTCCAGTCCCTCGACCGGCTCGCCGAGCGAGCCCAGCGCCTCGACGATGGCGGGCAGGCCCACGGTGCGGGAGCCGATGGCGACGGAGGCCGCGCAGAGCAGGGCCAGCACCACGAGCCCGGCCCCGAGCCAGGCCAGGCGGTGCCGCTGCCCCCTGCGCAGGGCAGGGGGCAGCGCGGCAGGTGCGGTCGGTGCGGGGGCGGCGGTGAGGGTCACTCGGGCACGATCACTCGGACGCGGCGGCGGCCTCGGCCAGCAGATCCGCGTAGTCCTCGAGGACGTAGGGCAGGGCCAGCGGCGTCGGGTTGGCGGCGGTGCCGAGCGGGCCGGTGCCGTCCATGGCCACGATGGCCCCGTTCTCAACGGCCGGCATCTGGGACAGCAGCGGATCCGCCTCGAGGGTGTCCACCAGGGACTGGTCGCCGTAGGTCACGATCACCTCGACGTCGTCGAACTGGTCCACCTGCTCGGCGGAGACGGTGCCGGAGAACTGGTCGGTCTCGTCGGTGACCTGCTGCACGGACTTGGCCACGGTCATGCCGAGGTCCTCGAAGAACATGGTCCGCGTGTCATGGCCGGTGTAGAAGTTCACCGTGGACAGGTCGGCGGTGTCCACGTGGGTGAGGAACATCGCGGAGGTGCCCTCGAGTTCCGGGTGCTCGGCGGCGGTCTCGGCGATCTGGCCCTCGAGGTCCTCGATCAGCTCGTCACCCTCGGCCTCCATGCCCATGCCCTGCGAGTTCAGGCGGATCATGTCCCGCCAGTCGGTGCCCCAGGCGGTCTCCGGGAAGGCGACCACGGGGGCGATCTCGGACAGGGTGTCATAGTCCTGCTGCGTCAGGCCCGAGTAGGCCGCCAGGATGACGTCCGGATCGGTGTCCGCGACGGCCTCGAAGTCGATGCTGTCGGTCTCGTCGAAGAGGACCGGGGTCTCGGCGCCGAGCTCGGCGAGCTCGTCCTCGACCCAGGGCAGCACGCCGTTGCCGTCATCGTCACCGAAGTTGGCGGCGGCCATGCCGACCGGGACCACGCCGAGGGCCAGCGGCACCTCGTGGTTGGCCCAGTTGACGGTGGCCACCCGCTCGGGCTTCGACTCGATGGTGGTGGTGCCGAAGGCGTGCTCCACCTCGATCGGGAACTGCTGGTCCGCCGCGGCCTCGGAGGAGCCGGTCGAGGACGCGGAGTCCGCAGCCGGATCGGCGGTGCCGGACCCGCAGGCGGACAGGGCGAGGACGAGGCCGAAGGCGGCGACCGAGACGGCGAAGGGGCGGGAGGTGCGCACGATGATGACTCCACTCTGATGACACTGGTCTGATACGGGCGACGTGGCTCCGCAGTCGGGCCACAATCAGGTAAGGCTTGCCTAAATAATGTAGACAGGCGTGCGCTAATGAGCAATCG
>NZ_JALDXU010000044.1:0-26584 GCF_032154715.1 Citricoccus sp.
CTCACTGGCGGGGCCCCCTGGTGGACGTGACTGCCTACTTCACACCGACCGAGGTGGTGTCCCGGTCTGCCAGGGCCGCAGCGGCCACCGCCTCCTGCTCCCCGGTGTCCGGGGATTCGGAATAGGAGGTTCCCATGCCGCCGCCGCCGAACTCGTAGGCGTTCTCGCTGTGCAGGGACCGGTCCAGGCCGGCCACCTCCTCCTCGGCGGTGACGCGCCACCCCATGGTGGCCTTGAGGGCGATCCCGATCACGAAGGTGACCACGCCGGCATAGACGACGGCGAACAGCACTGCCACCACCTGGGCCAGCAGCAGGGAGGCGTCACCGCCGTAGAACAGGCCGGCGCGGCCGTCCTCCATCGGCAGGCCCAGCAGGCCGATCATCACGGTGCCGAGGATGCCCGCCACGAGGTGCAGTCCGACGACGTCCAGGGAGTCATCGAAGCCGAGCTTGTACTTCAGGCCGACGGCCAGGGCGCAGGCGGCACCGGCGAGGAAGCCGATGATGAGGGCACCCACGGGATCGACGAAGGCACAGGCCGGGGTGATGGCCACCAGTCCGGCCACGATGCCCGAGGCACTGCCGATCGAGGTGGCACGCTTGCCGCGGATCCGTTCGGTCAGCAACCAGCCGAGCATGGCGGCGGCCGGGGCAGCGAGGGTGTTGACCCAGATGAGGCCCGCCTCGGTGGCATCGCCGGCGGCGCCGCCGTTGAAGCCGAACCAGCCGAACCACAGGAGGGCGGCGCCGAGCATCACGAAGGGGATGTTGTGGGGGCGGTGCCCCGGGTCCGTGCCGAAGCCCTGACGCTTACCGAGCAGCAGGGCGATGACCAGGGCGGCCACACCGGCGGAGATGTGGACGACCAGTCCACCGGCGAAGTCGACGGCCTCGCCCACGGCGCTGCCGATGGCCCCGTCAGCGGAGAGCAGGCCGCCACCCCAGACCATGAAAGCCAGCGGGCAGTAGACGGCGGTGACCCAGATCGGGACGAAGACCACCCAGGTGCTGAACTTGGCGCGGTCGGCGACGGCCCCCGAGATCAGGGCGACCGTGATGATGGCGAAGGTGGCGCCGAAACCGATACCGATCAGATCTTCGGTGCCGAGGGCGCCGTAGAGCCCGAAGTCGGCGAACGGGTTGCCGAACATCTCGGCGATGCCGTCCCCACCGGTCATGTTGTAACCCCAGAGCACCCAGACCACGGCCACCAGGCCGATGGACACAAAGGACATCATCATCATGTTCAGGGCGGCCTTGGCACGGGTTAGACCGCCATAGAAAAAGGCCAGTCCGGGGGTCATCAGCAGCACCAGGGCGGCACACACCATGGTCCAGACATGCCCCGATGTCAGTTCAATCGTTTCCACTGTTCATCCTCTCGCCGAAGGACCACCCGTGCTTCCCGGGCGGGGATGGCCCGGGAGATCGTGCGGTGTCGCGACGGGTTGCGACCGGTCCCGCTTAAGAGAATGCGCGTGGCGTGTTTCACGGTCCTCGTCAGAATGTTTCCCCGAGATGACAATCGTCCCGCGCCGGTAAACAGCATGTTTCGCCGCAGACAGCACCATGGCCCGGGCGGTGACGCCCGGGCCATGGTGCTGCCGTCCTCGTTCAACCCGATTCCCGGCCTCCGGGTCCTCAGAGTCCGGGCCGTGCGGCTCAGTCGAGCAAGGCCTGCACGAAGCCCTCGGCGTTGAACGGAGCGAGGTCGTCCGGACCCTCGCCCAGTCCGACGAGCTTGACCGGGACGCCGAGCTCACGCTGGATGGCCACCACGATGCCGCCCTTGGCGGTGCCGTCCAGCTTGGTCAGGGCGATGCCCGTGATGTTGACGACCTCGGCGAAGACCTTGGCCTGGGCCAGGCCGTTCTGTCCGGTGGTGGCGTCCAGGACGAGCAGCACCTCGTCCACGGTGGCCTGCTTCTCGATGACGCGCTTGATCTTGCCCAGCTCGTCCATGAGGTTGGCCTTGTTCTGCAGGCGCCCGGCCGTGTCCACGATGACCACGTCGGCTTCCGTCTCGATGCCCGTCCGCACGGCTTCGAAGGCGACGGAGGCCGGGTCGGCACCATCTTCATGGGAACGGACCGTGTCCACGCCCACGCGGGCCCCCCACGTGGCCAGCTGCTCGGCGGCGGCCGCACGGAAGGTGTCAGCGGCCCCGAAGACGACCGTGCGGTCCTCGGCCACGAGCACCCGGCCGATCTTGCCGACGGTGGTGGTCTTGCCGACGCCGTTGACGCCGACGACCATCATGACGGCCGGGCGACCGTCCTTGCGGGAGGCATCCAGGCGGCGGTCCATGGTCGGATCGACCATCTTGACCAGTTCCTCGTGGAGCATGGCTTTGACCTGCTGGGGGTCGCGGGACCCCTCCACCGTGACGCGTTCGCGCAGGTTGTCCACGAGTTCCATGGTGGGCTCGGTTCCGAGATCGGCCAGCAGGAGGGTCTCCTCCACCTCGTCCCAGACGTCATCGGTGATGTTGTCCGTGGACAGCAGCGCCAACAGGCCCTTGCCGAAGATGCTGTTGGACTTGGCCAGGCGTGCACGCAGCCGCGCCAGTCGGCCGGCCACCGGCGCCGGTGTCTCCAGCTCGGGGGCGGTCGGCGCCTCGGGTTCCACCGCGTCCCTGGCTGGCACGGGGGCGGTGACGGGCGCCTCGGGTTCGGCGACCGCGGTCCCCGCGGGGCCGGCGTCGTCCGTCTCCGGACGATCGAGGACCGCCGTGCTCCCTTGGCCGGAGGCGTCCTCCGGCGCCGGGTCATTGGCGTCCCGGGTGCTCGGGTAGCCACCCCGGGGCGGTGCGGGCCTGCGGTCGACGAAGGCCAGCAGGACCAGGCCGACGAGCAGGACAGAGGCAAGCGAAATCAAGATGATCGGATCCACCGGACCAGTCTGTCACAGCTCTCCGGGTGACTCGCGATGGTACGCCGCGCCCGTCCGTGGCCCATCAGTGGCCCTTCAGTGGTCCGTCATGGTCCGGACGGGCCGGCGGACTGCAGGTGGCAAGATGGAAGGCATGGCGCGCACGAGGAACACCGGGCAGGAGCGGGAGCATCTTCCCATCCCCCCGGAGATCAAGGTCCTCATCGTCGCCGCCTTCGTCATCGCGATCGGCTTCGGCATCATCGCCCCGGTCCTGCCCCAATACGCCCAGTCGTTCAACGCCTCGGCCACGGCCGTCTCCGCCGTGGTCTCCGCGTTCGGACTCACCCGGCTGCTGTTCGCACCCTTCTCCGGGCGTGTGACGAGCCGGTTCGGCGAGACTCCGGCCTACATGAGCGGTGTGCTGATCGTCGCTCTGTCCATGTTCCTCATCGCGTTCTCGCAGGACTATTGGCAGCTGTTGACCTTCCGTGCGCTCGGCGGCATCGGCTCCACCCTGTTCACGGTGTCCGCGATGGCGTTCCTGGCCCGGAAGTCGCCCCCGAGCATCCGCGGCCGGGTCTCCGGGGCCTACGCCTCGGCCTTCCTGATCGGCAACATCGCCGGTCCGGTGGTCGGCTCGGTGCTGGCGGTCTTCGGATACCGGGTGCCCTTCCTGATCTACGGCACGGCCCTGGTCGTCGCCGCCGGACTGGTGTTCTTCCTGCTGCGCGACTCCCGGCTCGCCGACCGCGGCAAGCCGGACACCCGGCCGGACATGAAGCTGGCCGAGGCGTGGGAGCGTCCCGCCTTCCGCGCCGCGCTGACCTCGTTCTTCGCCAACGGCTGGGCGACCTTCGGGGTGCGCAACTCCCTCACGCCGCTGCTGGCCGCCACCGCCTTCACGGGCACCGGATTCTGGCTCGACGGACCGCAGATCGCCGGTGCCGCCCTGTCCCTCTTCGCCGTCGGCAACATCGCCGCGGTCACGTTCTCCTCGCGGCTGTCCGACGTGCACGGCCGCAAGCCCCTGATCATCATCGGCCTCCTGGTGGCCGCGGCAGGCACCGCCGTGATCGGCTGGATGGACAATCCGTGGCTGTTCCTGGCCCTGTGCGTGGTGGCCGGAGCCGGCACGGGAACGCTCAATGCGCCACAACAGGCCGCAGTGGCGGACATCGTGGGCCAGGAGCGCAAGGCCGGTCCCGTGATGTCCACCGCCCAGATGGCCTCCGACCTCGGGGCGATCTCCGGTCCTCTGATCGCCGGTCTGGTGGTGGACGCGGCCGGTTTCGGCTGGGCCTTCCTGCTCACCGGCGGCATCCTCGCCGTGGGTGCCATCTCATGGACCTTCGCCCCGGAGACCAACCTCCCGGTGGCGCCCGGTGGCCCCCGGACGGGTGCCCTGCCGAAGGTCAGTCCCCCGGAGCGGCCCGCAGCGCCTCCAGACGCTGGCTGATGACGGTGCTGACGCCGTCACCGCGCATGGAGACGCCGTAGAGCGCGTCCGCGATCTCCATGGTGCGCTTCTGGTGGGTGATGATGATCAGCTGGCTGTCCTGCTGCAGCTCGCGGAAGATCTCCAGCAGCCGCCCGAGGTTGGTGTCGTCCAGCGCGGCCTCGACCTCGTCCATCACGTAGAACGGGCTGGGGCGGGCCTTGAAGATCGCCACGAGCATGGCGACGGCGGCCAGTGAGCGCTCACCGCCGGAGAGCAGGGAGAGCCGCTTGACCTTCTTGCCCGCCGGCCGGGCCTCCACCTCGATGCCGGACTCGAGCAGGTGGTCCGGATCCGTCAGGAACAGCCGCCCCTCACCACCCGGGAACAGGGTGGCGAAGACGTGCTGGAACTGGGCGGCGGTGTCCTCGAACGCAGCGGAGAACACCCGCAGCACCGTGTCATCCACATCCTGGATGATCTTCAGCAGGTCCCGACGGCTGGAGTCCAGGTCCTCGAGCTGACCGGACAGGAAGCGGTGCCGTTCCTCCACGGCGGCATACTCCTCCAGCGCCAGCGGGTTGACCCGGCCCAGCGCGGACAGTTCCCTCTCGGCCCGGCGCAGCCGCTTCTGCTGTTCCGCACGGTCGTACGGCACCGTCCCGGGCTCGGTCACGGCATCCGGCTCGTCGACGGCATCGGATTCGCCGTCCGTCCCGCCCAGCCCCTTCACGGGAGGCGCCAGCGGGACCGGCAGGTGCGGCCCGAAGTGCTCGAGCAGGTAGTCCCCGGTCATGCCGAGGTCATCGAGGGACTTGTCCCGCAGTTGGTCCAGCTTGAGTTGCTGTTCCTGGCGGGCCATCCGGGCCGCGTGCAGCCGGTCCTTGGCCTGGGCCACCGCCGAGCGGTGGTGGTCGGCGGTGCGCTGGAGCTGCTGGCGCCGTGCCGCCAGTTCCTCGCCTCGGCGGTCCAGTTCCGTGCGATCGCGATCGGCGCGGGCCACGGCGTCCTGCACCCCTTCCAGTGCCTTTGCCAAGGCCTGCGAGACCGCTGAGATCCGGGTCAGCCAGGCCTGCCGCTTCTGCTCGGCCCGCTCCCGCTCCTGGTGGGCCAGCGTGGCCGCCGAGACCTGACGGCGTGCCTGATCGGCCCGCGCGTCGAGTTGGGACCGGCTGGTCTCGGCGGCCCGCAGGGCCAACCTGGCCTCGGTCTCCTGGTGCCGGGCGAGGCCGGCCTGCTCCTCCGCCGTGTCCCGAGCCTCCGGGTCCGGAACGGCCGCCGTGTCTTCGGTCGACGCGTCCGCGGTCGATTCTTCCGCACTGGTCGGCTCCGCGGTGGCGGCGGTCTCGGCCTGCCGAGCCTCGTCCTCGGCCCGCCTGACGCCGGCCGTCGCCTCCGTGAGGCGCTCCCGCAGCGCCGTGAGCTCGGCACGCTGGCGTTCCGCGCCGTCGTCGGCATGGGCCAGCTGCTGGTTGAGCCGGGCCAGTTCCTCGGTGACCGCCGTGAAGCGGGCATCGGAGGCATCGAGGGCCTCCAGGGCGGCGGTCTCGGCTGCGATGGCCTCCCCGACCTCCTGGGCCAGTCCGGAACGCTGGAACCGGAGCCGCTCGACCTCATGGGTGGCCTGCTCCGCCACACCGGCCGCCTGGTCCGCCGCGGCCTGGCGCTCCAGCCGACTGCCGGTGCCGGCACCGCGGCCGTCCGCCCATCCCGGACCCACCACGTGCCCGTCACGGGTGGCCAGGCGGACCGGCACCCCCCGGTGGAGCGCCGGAAGCAAACCGCCGTCCAGGAGCGCGGTGGCCATGGCCAGGTCCTCCACGAGCACCGTCCCGGCCAGCAGGGACCGCACGGTGTCCGCGATCGAGTGTTCCGCCCCCGACGGTTCCGCGGTGCCGCCGGTGGCCCCAGGGTCTCCTGCGGGAAGCCGGACCACGGATGCCGCGTCCGTCACCCCCTCGGGGAGGTCCTCCTCCGGTGCGGCGAGTCCGAGACCAGCTGCCCCAGGGCCGCTGGTGGCGGACGAGCTGCTCCGCGGGTCCGCCGAGGGCGGCGGCGATGGCGGCCTCCCAGCCGCCCTCCACGGCCAGGACCTCGGCGAGGGCGGTGGGGGCCAGGTCCCCGAGAGCCGTGACCGCGGCGTCGGCCTCCGGCTGGAGGGCCTCGGCCAGGGCATCCCGTCGGGCCAGCGAGGCGCCGTGGGCGGATTCAGCCGCGGCGAGCGCCTCGTCGAGCCGGGCCAGGCGTTCGCGCAGCCGATCGGCCGTCTCGGCGGCGGCCTCGTAGGTCGCGTCCAGTTCCTCCTCGGAATCGAGTGAGCCGGCCAGACGGTTCTGGTGGTCCGCCAGTTCGGCGCGCAGGGACTCCGCGGCCTGCTCACTGTCCGCCATCCGGGCGGTGGCCTTCTCCCACTGCACCCGGAGAGACTGCTCGGTCGCCCTGGCGGCCTCGATGCGACCGGCGGCGACGGCGGCCGCCTGGCGCCGGTCCGCGGCCTGTTGCAGGAGTCGCGTGTAGGTGTCCGATGCCGTCCGCGCCGCGGCTTCGGCACGCTGACGCTCTGTGGAGGCGCGCTCCAGCTCGGCCTGGGCCGTCACCACCGCGGCCGCGGCCTCGGCCGCCTCGGTCCCGGCCCGATCGGCGAGGTTTCGAGCCGTGTCCGGGTCCGGGCCCGAGGGCGCCGGGACCGGCTGACGGCGAGAGCGTTCCCGCTCGGCGGCCACGGCACTCAGGGAACGGTACCGTTCGGCCAGGGTCGAGAGCCGGTACCAGTGGTCGCGGGCGGCCGCGGAGGCCTGACCGGCCGTGGCGACGTCCGTGGCCAGCTCGGCTGCGGCCTCCTCGGCCCGGGTGACCTCGGCCTCGGCGGCGGCCACGGCCTCCTCGAGCTCCTGGTCCCCGGCACCCAGCTGCTCCAGGGCCGCCTGCTGCCGGAACAGGTCGTCCGCGAGCAGTCGGGACCGGGCGTCACGGACGTCGAACTGGATCCGCTGCGCCTTGCGGGCGGTCTTGGCCTGCTTGGACAACGGCCCGAGCTGACGGCGCACCTCCTCGGAGAGGTCCCGGACACGGTCCAGGTTCGTGCGCATCGACTCGAGTTTGCGGACGCTGCGCTCCTTGCGCCGGCGGTGCTTCAGCACCCCCGAGGCCTCTTCGATGAAGCCGCGGCGCTCCTCCGGACTGGCCTGCAGGATCCGGTCCAGCTGGCCCTGGCCCACGATCACGTGCATCTCTCGGCCAAGACCGGAGTCGGAGAGCAGCTCCTGGATGTCGAGGAGTCGGCAGGAGCTGCCGTTGATGGCGTACTCGGATCCCCCGCTGCGGAACAGCGTGCGGGAGATGGTGACCTCCGAGTACTCGATCGGCAGGGCGCCGTCAGCGTTGTCGATGGTCAGGGACACCTGGGCGCGGCCCAGCGGGGCCCGCCCGGAGGTGCCGGCGAAGATGACGTCCTCCATCTTCCCGCCGCGCAGGTTCTTCGCCCCCTGTTCCCCCATCACCCAGGAGAGGGCGTCCACCACGTTGGACTTGCCCGAGCCGTTGGGGCCCACCACGGCAGTGACACCGGGTTCGAAGTGGAAGGTGGTGGCCGAGGCGAAGGATTTGAAGCCGCGGACCGTCAACGTCTTCAGGTACATGGGCGTGGGGTCTCGTGATGGTGGGTCAGTCGGCGAAGTCCGGCAGGCGTTCCCCGCGGCCGAGCAGGGCCCGCACGGCGGCCACGGTTCGAGCCGCGGCGCGGCCATCGCCGTAGGGGTTCACCGCATTGGCCATCACGGCGTAGGCCTCGGCATCGTCCAGCAGCGTGGAGACCTCGGTGACCACGCGCTCCTCGTCGGTGCCGATCAGCTTCACGGTTCCGGCGCTCACCGCCTCGGGGCGCTCGGTGTTCTCACGCATGACCAGGACGGGCTTGCCGAGGCCCGGGGCCTCCTCCTGCACGCCCCCGGAATCCGTCAGGACCACCTGGGACACGGACAGCAGGTGCGTGAACTCCCCGTAGGCGAGCGGCTCGGTCACGATGACGTTGGTCCGGCCCTCGATCTCCGGGAGGATGGCTTCCCGGACCACCGGGTTGCGGTGCGCCGGTAGCACGAAGTCCACGTCCGGGTACTGCTCCGACAACCGGGCCAGGGCTCGGCCGACGCCGCGCATGGCCTCACCCTGGTTCTCACGCCGGTGCGTGGTCACCAGCACGAGCCGGCGTCCGCTGTCCGCCAGCTCCTGCAATTGCGGATCGGAGAACGGGACCGCCTTCTCCACGACCTCGTACAGCGCGTCGATCACCGTGTTGCCGGTGACCACGATGTCCTCGGGGTTGACCGCCTCGCGCAGCAGGTTGTCCCGGCTCGTCGTGGTCGGCGCGAGGTGGAGGCTGGCCACCTGGGTGGTCATCTTGCGGTTCGCCTCCTCGGGGAAGGGCGAGAAGAGGTCGAAGCTGCGCAGCCCGGCCTCCACGTGCACCACGGGGATGCCCCGGTAGAACGCGGCGATCGCGCCGGCGGTCGAGGTGGTCGTGTCACCCTGGACCACCACCGCGTCCGGCTGCACCTGCTCGAAGAGGGCGTCCAGGCCTTCGATGGTCCGCGTCATCACACCGTTGAGCGTCTGGCGGGGACGGATGATGTTGAGGTCGTGATCCGGGACGATGTCGAAGAGCTCGTTGACCTGATCCAGCATCTCCCGGTGCTGGCCGGTGACGGTCACCTCGCACTCGATGTCATCCGACTCCTGCAGAGCCTTGATGATGGGGGCCATCTTGATGGCCTCCGGGCGGGTGCCGTAGATCGGCATGATCCTCAACTGTCCTTGGTTCACGGTGTGTACGCACTCCTCATTCCGGTGCGGGTGGCAGCCCGCCGTTTGTTGCCTCCCAGCCTACGGGGCAGACTATGGATTCCGACCCGCCGTGACCCGGGCGGCGCGGTGCGGGTCCCAGGAAAGGCGTGGTCCGCGTTGTTATACTGTCCGTCGGCGTCAGCCATGTTGCCGCGCCGGCAGGATGGCGTGAGCCGCACTTGAACGGAAGGACCTAGGTGAACACCACCGAAGACACCGGGGACTCCGGAACCCGCACGATCGCCCTTGATCGGAACGGTCTGATCCGCGTCGGCGCCAGGCCCAGCCTGTGGCGGTACCTGCGGCAGATCTGGGAATTCCGGAGCTTCGTCCTCTTCGACTCCAAGTCACGGATCGCCGGGGGCAACAGCACCAACTCGCTGGGCCAGATCTGGCTGGTGCTGAACCCGATCCTCAACGGGGCCACGTACTTCTTCGTCTTCGGCCTGCTCCTCGGGACCGGCCGGGGCATCGAGAACTTCATCGCCTACCTAATCATCGGCGTGTTCATGTTCCGCTTCACCTCCTCGGCCATCACCAGCGGGTCCAAGGCGATCATCAGCAACCGCTCCGTCGTGCGCGCCTTCTCCTTCCCCCGGGCGACCCTGGCCTTGGCGGTGAACGTCCGGGAACTCATGGTGCAGGTTCCCGCGTTCATCACCATGTTCGTGTTGATCCTCGCCTTCCCCCCACTCGAGATCGTGTCCTGGAAGTGGCTGCTCTTCATCCCGCTGGTGGCCGTGCAGTTCCTGTTCAACCTCGGTCTGAGCCTGATCCTGGCCCGCCTGGTCACCCGCTTCAACGACGTGACCAACCTCATCACCTTCGGCACCAGGATCTGGCTGTACCTGTCCGCCGTCTTCTTCAGCATCGACCGTTTCGCGGACCACCCCACGGTCCTCTTCATCATGCACTTGAACCCGATGTACTGCATCCTGGAGATCGCCCGCGACAGTCTGCTGTATGACGCCTGGCCGGATCCGAACCGGTGGCTCGTCCTCGGCGCATGGACGCTGGTTCTCCTGGTCGTGGGCACGGTGTTGTTCTGGCAGGCCGAGGAAAGCTACGGACAGGAGAAGTGATGACTGCAGCAGAGGTCGCCCCCCACGCGGTCGCGTCACCCTCGGCCCAGGCGGCCGTGGTGATCGATTCTGCCGCCATGACCTATGTGGTGCGGTCGATCCGTCCGGCCCCACGGCACGAAACCCTCCGGGCCCGGCTCAGCCGCGCCGGGTCCGGCGTCGAGATCTCCCACCTCGAGGCCCTCAAGCCCCTGTCCTTGGTGGTTGAGCACGGCGAGAGCGTGGGCGTGATCGGCACCAACGGGTCGGGCAAGTCCACCCTGATGAAACTGGTCACCGGCCAACTCGCCCCCACCACTGGATCCGTCTACGCCACGGACACGCCCATCATGCTGGGGGTCAACGCCGCCCTCGTCCCGCAGATCTCCGGCGAGGACAACATCATCCTGGGCTGCCTGGCCATGGGCATGACGCGTTCTCAGGCGGAGGAGAAGTTCGATTCCATCGTGGAGTTGTCCGGCCTGAAGGACTCGCTCCATCTGCCGCTCAAGGCCTATTCCTCCGGCATGGCCTCCCGCCTGCAATTCGCCATCGCCACCAGCGTGGACCCGGAGATCCTGGTGATCGACGAGGCCCTGAACACCGGTGACGCCCAATTCCGCGAGCGCACCCGCCAGCGCATCAATGTGCTGCGTGAGCAGGCCGGTTGTGTCTTCCTCGTCAGCCACTCCCTCGGCACCATCCGTGACATGTGCACCCGAGCCATCTGGATCGAACGCGGCGAGCTGCTGATGGACGGGACGCCGGAGGAGGTCACGGGACGCTACCAGGAGTACGCCGGCCATATGGGCAAGAAGCACGACAAGAAGGCCGCGGACCTCCGGGAGAAGTGCCGCAGCGAACTCGTCCGCACCACCATCGTCTGGAATGACGAACGCTCCCCCTCCTCGGCCACCCGGTGACCGGTTGCCCATGAGCCGTCTGGTCCGCGCCGTGGCCACCCGCACCCGGCGGGCCGCACGCGCCGTGGCGTCGCACTCGGCCGACGCCGTCCTGGCCGCCAGGCGGGCCCGCTGGGACCGGGCCGGACGCCTCGGCGTCCCCGACGACGTCTGGCCGGCCACGCAGGACTCCCCCGGACCGACAGCACCCCTGGGCAACCGCCTGATGCCCCTGCCGCCCGCCTGGGGACTGTCCCGCTGGCTGGGGACAGACACCGGAAACAGGAACGACGGCGGCGACCGCTCCTCCGGTCTGCTGGCCGTCTACCTCACCCCGACGGGCCCGACTCCCGGCAACGATGGTTGCTTTGCCTCGGGCGACGCCGTCGCGCTCCTCGCCGGGCGTGCCGCCCGTCGTGTCTCCCATCGTGCCGCCGCAGACGCCGCAGACCCAGCAGAGGCCGGCCGCGGGCCGCACACCGTCGTGGTGGTGGCCGACGGCACCGCTGGTGACGTGGCGCAGGCCCTCCGGGAGGCCGGGGCGCACCGTGGCTGCCTCATCCTCGACGATCCCGGCAGCGAGCGCCGCGCGGCCCTGCTCAGCCTGTGCGCCGCCGTCGCCGTCCCGGCCGGCACGGATCCCCTGCGGTCACCCTGGGCACGGGAGGCCGGTGCCGCCGGGGTGGCCCTTCTCACGCATACGGCCCCCGCACCGCTGCCGTGCGATCTTGGTCTGCCGTCCGAACGACGAGTGGCCGGCCGCGTGGCACGCCATGCCCTCGTCAACGCCGATCCGACGGTGCTGGAGCCGGTGCCCGGTCCGCTGCCGGAACGTCCCCGTTCCTCGGGGTTCGTGGTCGGAACCGAGCGACGCCGCGTGGTGCTCGCGGGGCATGACCTCAAATTCGCGCAGGGACTCATCGAGCACCTCCGCGGTGAGGGGCATGAGGTCCGACTGGACCAGTGGGCCGGGCATGAACGCCACGATCCGCGGCGGAGCCGGGATCTGGCCGGCTGGGCCGATGCCGTGCTGTGTGAATGGGCCCTGGGCAATGCGGTCTGGTACGCGCGTCACGTCCCGGACCGCACCCGGCTGACCGTCCGTCTGCACCTTCAGGAGGCCGCCACCGGCTTCCCCGCTCGCGTCCGAGCCGACCGGTTCGATGCTGCGGTCTTCGTGTCCGAGCATCTACGCCGCCAGGTGGTCCGCGACTTCACGTGGCCGGCGGCGCGCAGCCTGGTGGTGCCCAACGCTGTCACCATCCCCGAGACAACAGACCACGCCGCAGGACCGGAGTGCCGGTTCCGGCTCGGTCTGGTGGGGATCGTCCCGTCCCGCAAGGGCCTCCATACGGCTCTCGACGTCCTGCACCGGCTGCGCTCCATCGACGGCCGCTACACGCTCAGCATCAAGGGCCGCAGGCCGTCTGAGTATCCGTGGATGGCCGATCGCCCCGCTGAGCGCGACTATTTCAGGGACCAGTTCGCTCGGATCGAGGACGATCCCCTCTTGGGCGCGGCGGTGGACTTCGAGCCGTTCGGCCCGGACATGGACGCCTGGTTCAGCCGGATCGGGGTCGCCCTGTCCACGAGCGACTTCGAGTCCTTCCACTTCACGCTCCCGGACGGAGCCGCCCACGGCGTGCTTCCGCGCTCCCTGTCCTGGCCCGGTGCCGACCTGCTCTATCCCCTCGGCTGGCTGGCCCCGGACGCCGCCACCCTCGCGGAGTCCATCCGCGAAGCCACCCACGACTCCACCCGGTGGCAGGCAGAGGCGACGCAGGCACGTCAACTGGTCATCCAACGATTCGCCGCGGACCGCGTCCTGCCGGAGCTCGCCGACGTGGTCCTCGGCCGGCCCCGCCCGGAGGACCGCCCATGAACACGGCCGCGTCACGATCCGATCAGCCCCACCTGGCCATGCTGGTGGCCAATCCCGTGGTGGGCGATTCCCGGGTGGAGAAGAGCGCCCTCAGCGCCGTGCGGGCGGGATACCGCGTGACGATCGTGGGGATCGGGAATGCCAGCACGCCGCGCGTCGATCACTACGAGCACATTCCGATCTATCGGATCCCCCCTGACTTCACCCGACACAAGGCCTGGACGAGGGAGAACCGGCGGCGGAAGAGCACCAGGGCACCGGAAGTCTCCGGCACGAGCCCGGTGCACAGGGCGAAACGAGCATGGCAGCGCCTGAACCGCTCCTGGGGCGAGCGGTTCGACACCGCGCGGGAGTCCTTCCGGGTCGGCCGGCCCGGGGGCTGGCGAACGGTCTGGCCGCAGACCCTGGACTACGAGGAGGCCTTCCTCGAAATCCTCCATCGGCTGAGACCAGACATCGTCCATGCCCATGACCGGCACCCCATGGCCGGGGCCGCCGCCTACTCCGCCCTGCAACGGGCCGCGGGAACCCCGGTCCCCTGGGTCTACGACGCCCACGAGTGGGTACCGGGCACCATCATCGGCGGACCGCCGAAGGCCAAGACAGCCTGGGTCGCCCTGGAAGCCGAACTGATCCGCACTGCGGATGCCGTCATCACCGTCACAGACCACGTGGCGGGCGAGCTGCACTCGCGGCACCGGCTCGAGTCTCGCCCACGGACGGTCATCAATGCCCCGCGTGGTGCCAGGTACGCCTTGCCCCCGGATCAGCGCCGCCCCCTGCGCGAGGAGTGCGGCGTGGGCCCGGAGACGCCCTTGCTCGTGTACGTGGGCATGCTGGCCGAGCACCGCGGGGTCTTCACCATCGTCGACGCGCTGACCGAGATGCCGGGCGTCCACGTGGCGTTCGTCGGCTCGCAGAACGACGCCGTCCGCCAGCAGCTGCATGACCGCGCGGTGACGAGTGGGGTGCGGGACCGGCTGCACCTTCTGGACTATGTTCCGTCCCACTCCGTGACCTGGTACATCGAATCTGCGACCTGCGGTGTCAGTGCCCTGATGCCCTACCCGGCCCATGAGCTCGCGATGCCCACGAAGCTGCGGGAGTATGCCCAGGCCGGACTGCCGGTGGTCGCCAGCGATCTGGACACGCAGTCCGCCTTCGTCGCGGAACACGGGGTGGGCACGCTCTTCACCGCCGGAGACGCCTCGTCCCTGGCGGCCGCCTTCCACCGCCTCCTGGACGATCAGGAGTCGTATCGGCGCGCCGTCCGGGACCCGGACTTCCTCGCTTCGCAGACCTGGGAGGGCAACGAGACGGCCCTGGCGGCCACCTGGCACTCCTTGTGCCCGGTGCCGCTGCCACCGCCCGAACCCCGCTCGGCGGCCCCGGCCGGCGCCGACGCATCACCGACGCAGGCCGAGCGGCACCCCACGCTCGTCGTCGTCGGTGGTTCGGCGTCCGACCCCTGGACGGAGGCATGGTCCCGGCATGCCGGCGATGCCCGCAGTCAGGCCGGCTCGGGCCCCGACGCGGGCGGGGACGGTCCGTCGATGTCCGCGGCCCTGGACTCCTGGCTGGAGATCGACCAGTACGCCGATGCCGTGCTGTACCACGGACTGACCTGCGCACATGGCGACGTCGACGGCGGCTCCCTGTCCGAGGTGCTGTCCCTGCAACGCCGCCGGAAGCAGGTGGGGGTCCTGACGGAGGCACCCCTGGTGGATGCTGAACTACTGCGGGAACGTCCCGGGCACGCCCTCAGCGATTGGGACCCCGAGGTCTTCAACCGATACCGCCGGCGGGCCCTGAAACAGGCCCGCCCCTTCCTGACGATGCTGGAGCACGGCATCCCCCTCTTCACCTCCAGCCAGCGCCATGCGCACCTGCTGGACGGGGTGCATTGGGTGCCCACCCCCCTGCCCTTCCCACTCCCCCCTTTCGAGGAACCGTCCCCCACCCCGGAGCCGGTGAGCATCCTGATCGTGCCGACCATCCGGTCACAGGCCGAGAACCAACAGCTCGATCGGCTGGTGGCGGAGGCCACGCGAGAGGGCTTCACGGTCCGACGTCCCCGGTACTCCCGGTACGAACCCTCCCAGGCCGGTCACGCGGAGATCGTCGTCGAGGCACTCACCCTCGGGGAGTGGGGCCACAGTGCCGCGCATGCCTGGTCGGCATCCCGGCTCGTCGTCGGGCATCTCGAGGAGTCGCTGAGAACGAGCCCGGTCGCCCCTCTCGTGACGGCTGCGGCTCCACCTCTGCTCGAATCGTCCGTGCCTGAGATCGTGGACACCGTCCTGGGCCTGGCCCAGGCCCTGAACGGTGCGGAAGCGGCGGCGACCCGTCAGCAGGGGCGGGATTTCGCCGAGTCGATCTACGGTGGAAAGATGGCCGTTGCGGGTCTGCGCGGCGTATGGGGCCTCTGAGAAGAACGGCTCCACGTGCCCGCCGCTGAACCGGTGCTGCTTCCGCCGATCACACCACCCACTCGCCTTCGTATCTATAGAGGAGTCCACGCGTGACCGACAGCGCCCCGAGAGAGTTCGCCCTCCGACCCCACATGGTCATGCTGGTGGGAAACCATATGGTCGGTGATTCCCGGGTGGAGAAGAGCGCCGTCAGCGCCGTCAAGGCGGGGTATCGGGTGACGATCGTCGGCACGAGGCACCGAAGCACGTTCCACATCGGTGAGTATGTGGGGATCCCCCTCTACCGGATTCCTGCGGACTTCGCCCGCCACGTGACCTCGGGTCAGTGGAAAGAACTCAAGCCGCGACGGTGGCCGGAGGACGCTGACCCGCTGGCCTGCTGGGGCCGGGTCCAGGATGCGCCGGCGTGGAGCGTCCGCTCCACCGTGGACCGGGTGGACCGTGCCACACACGCCGTGAGGACCCGGCTCGGGAAGCACCTTGATCACCGTGCCACGCGGGTGGCTCAGGCCGTCGGCCAGGTGCGGGACCGTTCCCTGGCGGCCCTGCCCCGCGGTTGGCGACGCGTCTGGCCGCATATCGCGGACTACGAGGATGCCTTCCTGGACGTCCTCCGGCGGCTGGACCCGGACCTCATCCACGTCCACGACCGCCACCCATTGCCGGGTGCCGCCGCCTACGCCGCCTGGAAGCGGTCGCTGGGGCAGGAGGTGCCGTGGGTGTACGACGCCCATGAATGGCTACCGGGCCAGGAGTTGCCGGGACCGACCGCCGCCCGGACCGGATGGCTCGCCGCCGAGGCCGAACTGATCCACCACGCCGATGCAGTGCTCACGGTCTCCGACGAGCTCGCCACCCGCATGCAGCAGCGGCACCACCTCAAGGAGCGGCCCGGGACGGTCATCAACGCTCCGGCCCTGACCCGGACGCCCATGGACCCGGCAGTCCGCCGGCCCATCCGTGAGGAGTGCGGGCTGGGTCCTGAGACTCCCCTGTTCGTCTACGTCGGCAAGATGAGCGAGCGTCGCGGCGTCCTCACGATGGTGGAGTCGCTCCCCCTGTTGCCAGACACCCACATCGCCTTCATCGGGTCCCGCGACGTGGCGATCCGGCAACGCATCATGGAACGGGCCGAGCAGCTCGGTGTCGCAGATCGAGTGCATCTCAAGGACTATGTCCCCTCCTCCTCGGTCACCTGGTACATCGAATCGGCCACGGGCGGCATCAGCCCGCTCCTGTCCACCCCGGCTCACCAGTTGGCCATCGCCACCAAGATCAGCGAGTACGTCCAAGCCGGACTTCCGGTCATCGTCAGCGACATGAAGGCTCAGGCCGCCTTCGTCCGGGACCATGGCATCGGCACCGTCTTCGCCGCCGGCGACCCCGCCGATCTTGCTGCGGCCACCCATCAGCTCCTCGAGGGACTGGAGGGTTTCCACCGGGCCGTGCACCAGGGAGAGGTCCGGACGTTGCAGACGTGGGACCACGCCGAACGGGAGCTGATCCGCACGTGGACTCGGCTCTGTGCGCCCGCGACGCCGGCCACGGAGGCCGGCGGTCCGGTGAACGGTGCGCTCGTGTCGGGGGCCTCGGTGGACAGCACATCGGCGGATGGCGCACCGGGCCCAGCCCTCGATCTGATCGGTGCCGGCGACCAGGAACTGCTGGCTCACGTGTGGACGCGCCACGCCGGTTCCGCGATGGCGCACCCCGGGCTGGAACCCAGCGAGACGGCGGGCGACGCAGACCTTCCCGAGGTGCTCGCCACGTGGTCTGACATCAATCGTCATGCCGACGTCGTCCTCTACGCAGGTCACGTCTCCGCCGGCGGTGGAGACGATGGGCCCGTCTCGTCGGAGATGCGCTCCCTGATGGCGCGCGGCAAGAAGGTCGGGATCTGGACGGGTTCGGCCCCCCTCGTCGATCCGCGCCTGCTCCTCAGAGCCCATCCGGACCACCCCCTGGCCCAGTGGACCACGGAGCAGCTCACCCGGTACCGCCGTCAGGTGCACCGTGGATCCCGCCCCCTCCTCGAGCTGCAGGACCTCGGCGTCCCGATCTTCACCACTGACGCCACGGCGGCCGACCTGCTGACCGATGTGCACTGGGTTCCGTCCCCCGTGGCCGGGCCCCGAGCGTTCGCGGACGAACCGGCCTCCCCTCAGACGGAGGACCGCCCTCCGCAGGTCCTCATCATCCCGGCGCTGCGTTCCTCGCAGGAGCTGGCGTCGCTGGACACCCTGGAAGCGACGGCGACGGCGGCCGGCTACCGTGTGGCGCGTCCCCGTGCCAAGAAGTTCCACCCCTCTGATGCCGTCTTCTCCGACATCGTCGTGGACACGCTGACCACGGGTGGGTACAGCGAGGCATCAGCGTGGGCCTGGTCCGCCGCCCGCCTGGTCGTCGGCCGGGCCGGCACCCCGATCCGTGGCGTCGAACTGCCCGAGAATCCGCTGGTGGCCGCAGACCCGAGCACCGTGGTCGAGACGGTGATGGCCTTGGCCCACCCACACTCCAGCGATCAGCGAGGTGAGGCGGGAACCGCAGGCCGCGCCTTCGCGGAATCGGTCCATGACGGCCGGCTCACGGTGCGACGGATCCTGACAGTGCTGGACGGCCAGCGGTAAAACCCGAGCGCCCCTCCGGACCAGTCCCTCGGAACTGACGCCGAAAGGGGCTGGTCCTGTCAGGACTGATCGGCTCCGCCCTGGCGGGCGAGGCCTTCGCGCACCGCGCGGACACGGCCGTCCCACGTCTCACGTGTGCGTGTGTGGTCAAGCCCCGGGGCACCGTCCGCGGAGAGGCGCTCAATGCTCTCTCGGATCGACTCCGGGGTGCGCTCACAACCGAGGCCGACACGGTGCTCGCGCACGAAGTCCGCGATTCCCATGTCCTGATAGCACAGGACCGGGAACCCACGCTCGATCATGCTCACGGTCTTGTAGGGGAAACTGAACCGGGCGTAGTCGCTGTCCAGCAGAACGATGCCGAGGCAGACCTCCGTGCGCGGCCGGTACAGGTCGAGCGGGACAGTCAGGATCCGCACCCGCTCCTGGTCCAGCAATCCATGGCGGCTCAGGCAGGTGCGCAGATAGTCGGCTTCCTCGTCCCGGACCACGAAATCGAGAAGATATCCCGTGCCACCGTCGCTGACGGCCGCGAGGTAGTCGTCCATCCCGTAGACACTGTTCATGCCACCGGCATAGAGCAGGGTCGTCCCCCCGTCCACGGGGTGGACACCACCGGCATCGACCACGTTGGCCTCGGCGACTGCGGGTGGCAGGGGCGTCCACTGCCGTTCTGCCTCGCCATGGGCGGTCAGGAGGCGGTTGAACCCGTCCCCGGAGGCCTCGCTCGGTGCCAGCAGCATCTCGGCGCGGTCACCGATCTGGCGTAGTTCCTGCAGGCCCCGGGCCGTCAGCTCGGTGCGCATCGCCTCATCATCCAGATACCCGTCCACCTCGTCGAGCCAGTGCAGGTCGCGAACGAACCAGGCGCACCGGCCCCCCGCCTGACGGATCTCGTCCATGAGTCGCTCGAGGTCGTCCACGGCCTCTTCAGACGCGATCGGGGACGTCGAGTTCTCTCCATAGAACACCCCGAGCGGACGGCCTTCGGCGATGAGACGGCGCACGGCTGCTGCCCTGCGGCGGAAGCCCCCGCCGCTGGAGTAGAGGCGGATCGCCGCATCGGGACGGTCGAAGGCCTCGGCCATGTTCCGGATGCGCTGGGGCCGGGCCCCGTTGGTCCGGTCCTGCAACGGAGCCACGGAGTAGAAGACGTCCAGCGGGCCCGTTCCCCGGAGTGCCCGCAGCTCCTCGAAATCGCGGGAGACGGGCCGGTCCATGATCCGGTCCAGCGCCGAGACCACATCCTCGTCATGCCTGACGGCCCGGGGAGATGCCGTGCGCTCGACGGGAGAGTCCGGGGTTCCGCCCGCCACCATCCGCTGCAGCTCGGCCGAGATCCGCAGCCCTCGGGCCACCGTCGGGAGCCCGAGGTCACGGGCGAGGTTGCCGTTGCCGATGGTCTCCTCCACGATCACCCGGTCCCACTGGCCGGCCAGGCTCCCCAGCACAGCAGAGTGGTGGCGGGACGTCCCCACGAACACGGTATGGGAGAACCCCTCCAGCCGGGTTCTCAGGGTGGGGGCCAGCAGACGGCCACGGGAGAGATCCCGCCCCCGGTAGAGGGATTCTGCCTCGACCGGGACCACCTCAGCACCATCCAGGGCTGCCGAGAGGTTCTCCCGGTACGTCTCCACCCGGCCGGCGTCCATGGCGTGCGGATGGATCAACGCCACGCGCGTCTCGGCGTCGGCCGACAGCACCGGCTGGCCGTCCCCGAGCAGCAGCGGCGTCAAGAGGTGCGCGACGGTGGAGCCCTTGGCCCCTGCCTTGTCCATCTCCCACTCGTCGTCCAGCAGCAGCCGGTCAGCGGCGGTGTTGAGCGCCGCGAAATCCTCGGTCAGGGCCGTGCGGGCACTGGAGAAGTCCAGGCTTCCGCGCATCAGCCACGGGATGAAGGGAACCACCACGTTCTCGGCCGCGAACGCCGCCGCCTCCAGCCCGAGGGCGATGACCCGGTCCACGCCCTTCGCGTCCAGGAATCGGGTCATGTAGGACGTCGCCAGGGCGCCGCGGCGCAGACGGTATCCCTTCATCCACAGCGGCACCCTGTCGCCGCCACGGAACCACTGGCCGTTGACGTCGAAGACGTGGACCTCGTGCCCCGCGTTCCGCAGGGACGAGAACACCTGGGCCTCGGCGGGCCCCGGGCTTCGAGTCAGCAGCAATACCGTGCTCATCGGTGGCGGTTTCCCTTCGTCGGTTTACTCAGGCCCATCAGCTCCAGCTCCCGGCGAACGGTGGCGTCCGCCCCACACTGTCGCTGGGCCCGCTCGGAGGCGGCGCTGGACATGCGCGTGAAGAGCGCGGGGTGGGACAGGACGTGGTTCAGTCCCCGCACGAGGGCGTCCACGTCTTCGTCGCCGCCCAGGATGGCGCAGTCCTCGTCCACGAACTCGGGGATGGCAGTCACGGCGTTCGTCACCGGGATCAGGCCGGAAGACATGGCCTCGTCCCGGGACACGCCCTGCGAATCCAGCCGGGACGGCACCAGGAAGATGCCGTGGTCCCGGTGGAGAGCGGCCACGTCCTCTTGCGACACGAAACGGCGCTGGATCTTCACGTTCGGGTGGTGCCCGAGGGCGTCCTCGAACTCATGGAAGTACTTCCCGTCGCCGATGATCGTCGCCTCGATCCGGGACCAGTGGTGGCCCTTGGCCAGTCGTTGCAGAACCTGGACGGCGATGTCGTTGCCGTACTTCCGGCTGCCGGCGTTGCGTACCCACAGCAGCTTGAACCGCTGGTCCTCGTCCTTCGGGACGTAGCTGAACAGTTCCGTGTCGATGAAGTTGTGAACGATCCTGGACCGGGCGGCCGGGAAGACCAGTCCCATGTCATCCGTGACAGCTCGCCGCCACCACTCGGACACGAAGATGAAGGACGCAGGACCATGGGGATGGCGCACCACGTCCCGCCAGAAGCGCTGCAGGGCCAGGGTCCGGTCGATCCCCCGTTCCAGGTCGGTGCCCTTGCCGAAGTTGAACACGCGGCGGATCCAGCGGTCGCACTCGTATCCGTGCAGGAACACGTGGAGGTCGAGATCGGGAAGGAACGGCACCAGATAACGCCACATCAGGGCATTCAGGAAATGCACGCTGACGCTGCGATACTCCTGCCGGGACAGCACGGCCGCGATCTCCGGTCCGTGTCCTACCAATACCCGCACGCCGTCAAAGGTGTAGACGCGACGCTCCTGGGATGGTGCGGTCAGCACCACGTCCACGTCGATACCGGAGTCGATGTAGTGCAGGAGGCGGCGGTGGACGAAACCGTTCCCATACTCCCGCCCGATATCCGGGTAGTCATTGGCGATCACCAGGTGCCTCGGCGCTCCAGCGCGCAGGACCTGTCCGGACAGGTATTCGTCCGCCAGTTCCTCGGGCGCGGGCCCCTGAGTCTCCTCCGAATCAGGCCCGTTGCTCAGGCTCCCGGAATACTGGACCTCGACCTCCCGCAGGGTGTCCAGCTCGTCCAGTGCCGCCGTCAGCTTCCGCCGCAGCACCGAGTTCTCAAGGGCCAGCATCGGCAGGACCTCATGCTCACCGTAGGTGGAGCCGACGAACTCGGGCGGAACGGACAGCAACTGGTTGACATTCTCCTCGCCCGCGCGCGCCTGGCCGGGCAGGACGGCCCGCCGCACTCGGGCGGACACCTCATCCGGCAGCAGGTCCAGCGACCTCCGTGCCGAGGTCTTCAGCGAGGGCGGCAGGGACGACCCGACCCGTCGGATCTGCTGCTGGGCAACACGCTTGAAGTTCATGAGCCCTCCGGGGCCGTCACGTTCCCGGGCCGCGGATCCGCATCTGCGGAGAGCATGGTCTCCGCCACCCGGAGGATCTCCAGCCCCTCCTCCAGGGAGACGTGCCGGTTGTCCTTGCCCAGGATCGCGTCGCGGAACGCCTCATGCTCGGTCCGCAGCGGCTCCTTCTTGGGAAAGGCGTACCTGATGACATCCCCCTCGGTGACCCCGCGGAAGTTCGCGACGGGCTGCCATTCGGTGGGAACACTGCCGTTCTCGTAGAACGTGAGGTCTGCCGTCAGGGTGCTGGCCACCAGAACACCCTTCTCACCGGTGACCACGGTCGTCCGCTCCTTCACCGGGGACAGCCAGTTGACGATGTGGTTGGTGATGATGCCGTTGTCCAGCTGGCCGATGGCCACCACCATGTCCTCGTGCTCCCGGCCGGCGTTCCGGGCGGTGTGCGCGGAGACGGAGGCGAAGCGGGACCGGGCCAGCCAGGCCGTCAGATCGATGTCATGCGTCGCCAGGTCCTTGACCACTCCCACGTCCGCGATCCGGGCGGGGAACGGCCCCTCACGCCGGGTGGAGATCTGCAGGATGCGGCCCAGCTGGCCGTCGTCGATCCTGCGGCGCAGTTCCTGGAGGGCGGGATTGAAACGTTCGATGTGGCCCACGGCCCCGACCAGTCCGCGGGAGGAGAAGGCCGCCACGAGCCGCTCGCCGGCAGCCAGCGAGGAGGCGATCGGCTTCTCGACCATGATGTGGATGCCGGCCTCGGCCACCGCCAGTCCGACCTCCTCATGCAGACCGGTGGGCACGGCGCACACGATGGCGTCCACGCCGCAGTCGATCAGTTCGTCCACGGAGGAGTACACCGGCAGTCCGTCGGCCACACCGTGCGTGTCCCCGATCGCGTCGGCCAATGCCACCAGCTCGGTGCCCTCGATCTCCCGCATGACCCGGGCGTGGTGGCGGCCCATCATACCCAGTCCGATCAGTCCGGTGCGGATGGTCATGCGCGCGCCTCCCCGACCACGGTGTTCACGGCTTCGACGATGCGCTCCAGGTCCCTGCGTGTCAGTGAGGGGTGGACCGGGAGCGAGAAGACGGTCGCCGCGGCGATCTTCGTGTGGGGCAGGTCGGCCGGCTGCTGGAACGACGGCAGCTCGTTGGTGGGGATCGGGTAGTAGACCCCGGTACCGATGCCGAACTCGTTCTTGAGCCGGTCCAGGATCGCGCCCCGGGCCCCGGCGAGGTCCTCGGCCAGCCGCACGGTGTACTGGTGGTACACGTGTACCGCTCCCTCGCGGACCACCGGGGTGGTCACCCCGCGCAGGCCGGCGTCGAGGAACGCCGCGTTCTCCTGGCGCTGGCGCGTCCACGCGCCGACCTTCGTCAGCTGGACACGGCCGATGGCGGCGTGGAGGTCGGTCATGCGGTTGTTGAAGCCCACGACCTCGTTCTCGTACTGCCGTTCCATGCCCTGGTTGCGCAACAGGCGGACGCCGCGGCCCATGGCCTCGCTGTCCACGGACACCATGCCGCCCTCGCCACTGGTCATGTTCTTGGTGGGGTACAGGCTGAACATGCCGAAGGTCCCGAAGGTGCCCACCGGCCGCCCGTTCCAGGCCGCCCCGTGGGCCTGTGCCGCGTCTTCGAAGACCATCAGTCCGTGGGCCTCGGCGATCCGTCCCAGCTCGTCCATGGGTGCCGGGTGGCCGTAGAGGTGCACCGGCATGATGGCCTTCGTGCGGTCCGTGACCAACGCCTCGACGCTCGCCGGCTCCAGGCAGTAGGTGTCCAGGTCGATGTCCGCGAACACCGGGGTGGCCCCGGTCAGGCTCACGGCGTTGCCGGTGGCGGCGAAGGTGAAGGCCGGGACGATCACCTCGTCACCGGGACCAATGCCCGCGGCCAGCAGGCCGAGGTGGAGTCCCGAGGTGCCGGAGTTCACGGCGACGCAGGGGCGGCCGGCCACCAGGACGTCGGCGAACTCGGTCTCGAAGGCGGCCACCTCCGGTCCCTGGGCCACCATGCCGGACTGGAGGACGCGGTCGACGGCGGCGCGTTCCTCGTCACCGATGATCGGCTTGGCCGGGGGGATGAAATCGGGTGTTGCCTGGGTCATGCTCTCGGTTCCTCTCC
Source organism: Citricoccus sp. (assembly GCF_032154715.1). GTDB lineage: Bacteria > Actinomycetota > Actinomycetes > Actinomycetales > Micrococcaceae > Citricoccus. Next base: position 23,942 of record NZ_JALDXU010000044.1, read on the forward strand.
GTCCAGGACGACGATTGCGTCGCCCTCCTCGCGATACGTCTCGCCCGTGTCCGGGCACACCAGGACGGAGGGTTCCGTCTCGGACGGCTCCAGCTTCCGACCGGTCTTGCCGACCCATCCGAGCCGGCGGGCCGGAACCCCGGCCACCAGGGCGTGGTCGGGCACATCACGCGTCACCACCGAACCGGCGGCCACGAGTGCCCAGGCCCCGATCGTCAGCGGTGCCACGCACACGGCCCGGGCCCCGATGGCCGCACCACGGCCGATGGACACCCCCACGGCATCCCAGTCGGAGGCCGATTTCTGGGTTCCGTCGGGATTGACGGCCCGGGGATAGGTGTCGTTCGTCAGGACGACGGCCGGACCGATGAACACCCCGTCGTCCAGGTGCGCCGGTTCATAGACGAGCGCATGGTTCTGGATCTTGCAGTTCTCGCCCACCGTCACTCCGGTGCCGATGTACGCGCCCCGGCCGACCACACAGTTCTGGCCCAGCCGGGCCTTCTCGCGGACCTGTGCCAGGTGCCAGATCTTCGTGCCGGCGCCGATGACGGCGTCTGCGGAGACGTCGGCGCCCGGGGCGACGCTGTACGCCACGTCCTCAGGGGTGGTGCTGTCAGTCATCTCAGGCATCGTTCCCGGTCTCGGCGGGCACACCGATGACGCGGCGGGCCACTGACGTCCAGTTGGCCGGATCGGTCATGTTACGGCCGTCCACCAGGGTGGCGATCCCCGGGAGCTGGTCCGCGGAGAGATCCTTGTACTCGGCGTGGTCGGTCTGGATGATCGCCGCATCCACCGGATCGCCCCACTGGTAGGGGGAGAACCCGAGGCGCGTGAGTTCCTCGTCCGTGTACAGCGGATCGTGGACGCTGACCTGCGCACCGGCCTCCTCCAGCGAACGGACGGTGGCGAAGACGCCGGAGAAGGCCGTCTCCTTGACCCCGCCGCGGTAGGCCGCGCCGAGCACGAGGACCTTCTGGCCGCTCAGCGATCCATGGGCACCGGCGAGCATGCCGACGGCGTAGGCCGGCATCCCCGCGTTGACGGCGCGGGCGGTGCGGACGATGTCCGCCGCCGGATCGTTCCAGAGGTACAGCCGCGGGTACACGGGGATGCAGTGTCCGCCCACGGCGATGCCGGGACGGTGGATGTGGCTGTACGGCTGCGAGTTGGAGGCCTCGATGACACGGTAGATGTCGATGCCGTTGTCCCCGGCGTAGCGGGCGAACTCGTTGGCCAGGCCGATGTTGACGTCGCGGTAGGTGGTCTCGGCCAGTTTGGCCATCTCGGCGGCCTCCGCGCTGCCCAGGTCCCACACGCCGTTCGGGCGGTCCAGGTCCTCGCGGACGTCGAAGTCGAGCACCGACTCGTAGAAGACGCGGGCGCGCTCGGCGCCGTGGGATTCCAGGCCGCCGATGAGCTTGGGATACTTGCGCAGGTCCGCGAAGACGCGCCCGGTCAGGACGCGCTCCGGGGAGAAGACCACGTGGAAGTCCTGGCCCGAGATCAGACCGGATCCCTCTTCGAGCATCGGCTGCCACCGGGTCCGCGTGGTGCCCACCGGCAGGGTCGTCTCGTAGGAGACCAGGGTGCCGGGGGTCAGATTGGCCGCCAGATCGCGCGTGGCGGCATCCATCCAGCCGAAGTCCGGCCGCGCCTCCTCGTCCACGAACAGCGGGACCACCAGGACCACGGCGTCCGCGCCCGGGATGGCGTCCGCATAGTCGGTGGTGGCGCGCAGCGTGCCGTTGGCCACCGCTTCCGAGAGCTTCTCCTGCAGGTGGTCCTCGCCGGGGAAGGGCTCCTGGCCGGCGTTGACCAGCTCCACGACCTTCTCGTTGACGTCGACGCCGACGACCTGGTGACCCTTGCTGGCGAATTGGACGGCCAGCGGCAGTCCGATCTTTCCCAACGCCACGACAGCGATCTTGAGCACGGTTCATCCATCCTTTGGTTTGACGGCGGGTTGACGTCGACGCCCACGGTCGCAGAGTGCGCCGGTGGTTCGGCCAGACGCCAGCCTAACACCGGCAAACCCGCCGATCGGGGAGCTCTCCCGCGCCATCCGGACCCATCAAAACCGTGATCTGCGCCACGTCGGCAGGGTCACCGTCCGGAGAGAAGCACCTGTTGCCATGACGCGGTGACGGTTCTCTCATCGAACCCGGCGACCCGCTCACGTGCCGTTCGCTGACGAGCCGCCCGGGCGTCGTCGTCCGCGTCCGTCTCCAGGATCAGCCGCGCCGCGGCGGCCGTGTCCGGCACCACGAATTCGTCGCCGAAGATGTCCCGGGCGCCGGGCCGGTCCCACAGCGCCGGCAACGCACCGGAGGCCATGCCCTCGGCCGGTGCCAGGTGGAAGCTCTCCACGGTGCTCGGCGAGAGCACCCAGCCGATCTTGCGCAGCCAACCGGCCATGTCCGCGCCGAAGGGCTCAAACGCCACGGCATGGCGTACCGGATCGCCGCCCAGCCGGGCGAAGAGGTCCATATAGGCCTCGCGCTGGACCGGCTTGCGCCATTCGTGCGGGTACTCCCACGGCATCCGCCCGCGCAGGTGCAGGGTGTACCGCGGGTCCGTGCGGTGGAGCTCCCGCAGCAGCCGCAGCGGGTGGCGCATGTGGACGAGGTAGGTCTGCAG
>NZ_JALDXU010000045.1:0-26372 GCF_032154715.1 Citricoccus sp.
GCCGGCGGCCGTCGACGCCGTGTTCGCTGCGGTTCTCAAGGAGGCCGGCGCCACGCCGAACTTCCTGGGTTACTACGGCTACCCGGCCACCATTTGCGCCTCGGTGAACGAGGAAGTGGTGCACGGGATTCCGGGAAGTCGGACCCTCCAGGCCGGAGACGTGCTGAAAATCGACGGTGGCTGCATCATCGACGGGTGGCACTCGGACTCGGCCCGCACCGTGGTTCTGGGCTCGTCAACAGCCGGAACCGCCGATCCCGAGGACGAGCGCCTGTCCGAGATCACCCGCCAGGCCCTGTGGCACGGCATCGCCGCGTTCGCCACGGCCAAGTACATCGGTGACATCGGTGACGCCATCGACGACTTCGTCACCTCGCAGCCCGGGGCCCCGCTGGGCATCCTGCAGGACTACGTGGGCCACGGCATCGGCACCGCCATGCACCAGGCCCCGGACGTGCTGAACTACCGGTCCCGCCACCGTGGCCCCAAGGTCAAGCCGGGACTGTGCCTGGCGATCGAGCCCATGCTCGTCCGCGGCGGCCTGGCAACCGACGTCCTCGCGGACGACTGGACCGTGGTGACCCGTGACGGGGCCCGCGCCAGCCAGTGGGAGCACTCGGTCGCGCGGCATCGCGGCGGAATCTGGGTGTTGACCATGCCCGACGGCGGCGCGGCCGATCTCGCCCCGCTCGGCGTGGTGCCCGTCCCGATCGGCGAGTAGATCTCAGCAGTAGAGCACAGCAGTAGAGCACAGCCGTAGTGCGAGCCTGCACCGCCCGAGGCCGCGTGACGGACCGCAGCCGGGTGGCGGACCGCGGCCGGATGGTGGACCGCAGCCGGGCGGACCGCGGCCGGGTGAGGGGCCGGTGACGGGCCGGCGTCGTGCCTGGTGTTCTGGCCGGACGGGTTGCTGGACTGCGCCGGGCACGCCTGAACTCAAGGGCGCGGCTGCTGCCTCTTGCCCCTTTCCCCGACGGTTTGCCCCTTACCTGCGGCCGCTACCCCTTTCCTGCGGCTGATGCCCCTTTCTCGCGGCTGCTACTCCTTTCGCCGCGGCCGCTGCCCTTTCCCCACGGCTGGTACCCCTTTCCCTCGAGCCGGTCAACTGCGACGCGGGTGAATTTCACTTCTGTGCCCGAAGCCAGTAGTATTGCTTGCTGGTTGTCTCTGCGGTGCGCCGTGTCCTGGGGAGTTCCTTCGGAATTCCCGAGGTACCCCTGGAATGCGCCCTGGCGGTCAGCCGGAAACATCCCCGCCTGGTTTCATCCGTCCAACGGACGTGGGGTATTCGAGTCGCCTGCGACCCGGATGCACCGCCCGCGCCGACGCCTGGAGCCCGGCACAACGTAAGTGGAGGACATGGCTAAGAAGGAAGGTGTCATCGAGGTCGAGGGCACGGTCAGTGAAGCATTGCCGAACGCAATGTTCCGCGTCCGTCTCCAGAACGAGCATGTTGTTCTGGCCACGATCTCGGGAAAGATGCGTCAGCACTACATCCGAATCCTCCCCGAGGACCGGGTCGTCGTGGAACTTAGCCCGTACGACCTCAACCGGGGTCGTATCGTGTACCGCTACAAGTAAACCCATCCACCACTAAACAGCAAGCGCTGGAGGAGGAACCATGAAGGTTCAGCCGAGCGTGAAGCGGATCTGTGACAAGTGCCAGGTGGTGCGCCGTAAGGGCCGCGTCCTGGTGATCTGCGAGAACCCACGCCACAAGCAGCGCCAGGGCTGACCTCGTCTCTCGACGGGATCGTCCACGCGCAGCACCCTCAGGTCGACCGGAGCACAACCGGATGACCAGGTCCAACCGGACCAAACAGCAGCACAGCCGGAATCCGCGGATTCCCCTCTGAGTCCCTCCGGGATCCAGCAGGGGCCGAGGTGAACGGCAACCCCTGGACGCAAGGGCCGGGGACCCGAACCGCGGCAACGCCGGTCGGCGGAATGAAACTCCGGAACTTCGCCGGAACCGTCACCAGGGCACCGCAGGGAAGAGATTCCCGGGGGAGGGGACGTGCTGATGCAGACCTTTGCTTCAGAAGAACAAGGAGGACGGCCATATGGCACGTCTAGCAGGCGTCGACATCCCGCGCGAGAAGCGCGTCGTCATCGCTCTCACGTACATCTTCGGTGTGGGCCAGACCCGCTCCGAGCAGGCCATCGAGGCGACGGGCATCGACCCGAACACTCGCGTCAAGGACCTGGCAGACGAACAGCTGGTTGCACTGCGCGACTACATCGAGGCCAACTTCAAGGTGGAGGGTGACCTGCGCCGTGAGGTGGCAGCCGACATCCGCCGCAAGGTCGAGATCGGCTCCTACCAAGGCATCCGCCACCGCCGCGGCATGCCCGTCCACGGCCAGCGCACGAAGACCAACGCCCGTACCCGCAAGGGCCCGAAGAAGACTGTCGCCGGCAAGAAGAAGTAGTCACCCGGAACGGGACGGCCTCCCGCCGCCTCCCCGCTTCACGGTTGCCTCCGGCTTCTCCCCAGCAAGACAGCCACTTCCGCACAACACCAGCTTTCGTAGGAGAGACACATGCCCCCCAAGACACGTGCTGCGGTCACCCGCAAGCCTCGTCGCAAGGACAAGAAGAACATCACCGTGGGCCAGGCCCACATCAAGAGCACCTTCAACAACACCATCGTGTCCATCACGGACACCACCGGTGCTGTCATCTCGTGGGCCTCGGCCGGCGATGTGGGGTTCAAGGGCTCCCGCAAGTCCACCCCCTACGCCGCACAGATGGCTGCCGAGAAGGCAGCCAAGGCCGCTCAGGAGCACGGACTGCGCAAGGTTGACGTCTTCGTGAAGGGTCCCGGCTCCGGCCGCGAGACCGCGATCCGCTCGCTCCAGGCCGCTGGCCTCGAGGTCGGTTCCATCTCGGACGTCACCCCCTCTGCCCACAACGGTTGCCGCCCGGCCAAGCGCCGCCGCGTCTGACCTCGTACCGAGCGCACGCCCCTCGGTTGGTTCCGGACTCATCCGGCCAGCCGGGGCGTGCGCATCGGTGCACTCCTGCCCACCCCATTCGTTTCCACCCATCGTGTGCGTCATATGGCGGACGCTCGCCGAAAGGAAATGTCAGTGCTCATTGCACAGCGCCCCACGCTGACTGAAGAAGTCGTTGCCGACAACCGTTCCCGGTTCATCATCGAACCGTTGGAGCCCGGTTTCGGCTACACCCTCGGAAACTCACTTCGCCGGACCCTGTTGTCCTCCATCCCGGGCGCTGCTGTCACCAGCATCCGCGTGGATGGGGTGCTGCACGAGTTCAGCACCGTCTCCGGTGTGAAGGAAGACGTCACCGAGGTCATCCTGAACATCAAGAAGCTCTCGGTCTCCTCCGAGCACGATGAGCCCGTGGTTGCCTACCTGCGCAAGCAGGGTCCCGGCGTCGTCACCGCTGCGGACATCACGTCCCCGGCCGGTGTCGAGGTCCACAACCCGGACCTGCACATTGCCACCCTGAACGGCAAGGGCAAGTTCGACATGGAGCTCATCGTCGAGCGTGGCCGCGGCTACGTCACGGCAGCTCAGAACAAGACCGGTGACGCGGAGATCGGCCGGATCCCGGTTGACTCCATCTACTCGCCGGTCCTGAAGGTCACCTTCAAGGTCGAGGCCACCCGCGTGGAGCAGCGCACCGACTTCGATCGCCTCATCCTCGACGTCGAGACCAAGGAGTCCATGCTTCCGCGTGACGCCGTGGCCTCTGCCGGCACCACCCTGGTGGAGCTCTTCGGCCTGGCCCGTGAGCTGAACCTGGAAGCCGAAGGCATCGAGATCGGCCCGAGCCCGACGGACACCACGGTGGCCGCTGATATGGCACTGCCGATCGAGGACCTGGAAATGACCGTGCGCTCCTACAACTGCCTGAAGCGCGAGGGAATCCACACCGTTGGCGAGCTCGTTGCTCGCTCCGAGGCCGATCTCATGGACATCCGGAACTTCGGTGCCAAGTCCATCGACGAGGTCAAGGAAAAGCTGACCGAACTGGGTCTGTCCCTGAAGGACTCCCCGGCTGGCTATGACCCCTCGCTGCACTCCCAGGAGTCCGAGGAGTCCTACGGCGAGTACTGAGTCGTGAACCGGGATCGGGCTTCGGCCGGGTCGTGAGTCACTCTCTTCACTCGCTGTACCACCACCAATAGTGTCCTGATGGCCGGCAGCCGTCAGGGTCCATCTGAGGAGAAACACCAATGCCTACCCCCACTAAGGGACCGCGCCTGGGCGGCGGCCCTGCCCACGAGCGGATCATGCTGGCGAACCTGTCGGCCAACCTGTTCGAGCACAAGAAGATCACCACGACGGTGACCAAGGCCAAGCGCCTGCGTCCCTTCGCCGAGCGTCTGATCACCTTCGCCAAGAAGGGCGATCTGGCTTCGCGTCGCAAGGTCCAGGGCATCATCTCGGCCAAGAACCGCACCAACAAGACCATCGTGCACGAGCTGTTCACGGTGATCGGCCCGGCCATGGCCGAGCGCGAGGGCGGCTACACCCGGATCACCAAGATCGGCAACCGTCACGGCGACAATGCCCCGATGGCAGTCATCGAGCTCGTCATGGAGCCGGTGTCCCCGAAGCAGGCTGTGGTCAAGGAAGCCGAGAAGGCCGCCGAGACCGCTGCTCCGGCTGAGGCCCCCGTGGCTGCGGCTGAGGCACCGGCCGCCGAGGCGTCGGACGCTCCGGCTGCTGACGCCGAAGCCGCTGAAGCCCCGGCTGCTGACGCCGAAGCCGCTGAGGCTCCTGCCGCAGAGGAGAAGACCGAAGAGAAGTGATTCTCTCGGTCTGAACCGGCTGTCTGCAGAGGACTTTGCAGGCACCATCCGAACGACCCGTTCCGACGCACATCACGTGCGGAGGGACGGGTCGTTCGGTTTAAGGGGCTTAACCCGCTGAGCACACGTAGCGTTCGCAACAGCCGCTCCGTTGGACAGCGGATCGCCACTGGTCCTCCCTCCCGGTACTACCCGCCCCTCCGAGGGTCCGGCACACCCTCGGTAGGCCAGCAGGGTCACCCGGCCAGAGGACCATCCGGTCAGCCGGCCAGCCGGCCAGCCGGCCAGCCGGCCAGCCGGCCAGAGGGCCAGAGGACCATCCGGCCAGAGGGCCAGCCGGCCAGAGGGCCAGAGGACCATCCGGCCAGAGGGCCAGATGGCCAGAGGGCCAGTGGGCCAGTGGGGCAGTGGGGCAGTGGGGCAGTGGGGCACCGGGTCAGTGGGTCGGTGGGCCGGCGTGGAAGAGGAACTGAGCAGACGGGAGAGGAAGACAGAAGTGTTAGAGGAGTTGGAGGAGTTAAATGAGCCCGGAAGTCAGGAGGAAGATGGCGCCACCGTGTGCCACGGTCGCCCCAAGGACGCCGTGTCGCATCGCGATGACGGCACAGACGAGTCCTTCAAACAGGGTGAATGCGAGCAGCGGCCAACCCAGGCCAGTGAGGTTGTAGGCGAGGAACAGGTGGCCGGCGGCAAAGATCAGGGCGGAGAGCAGTGCTGCGCGCCAGCGGCCGGACCGTCCCGGCAAGTGGTCCTCTAGATGGGCCTGGAGGAATCCACGGAAGAGGACCTCCTCCACCAAATTTCCACACAGGGCGAAGATGGCCAGGAGGACCACGACGCCGGCGGCCACCGACCCGCCGCGCTGCTCCACGGGAATCACGGGACGGTCGAAGGGCGTGCCTTCCAGGAGGGGGAACCACTCGAGCAGGGTGCCGTAGAAGTACAGGGAGGGCAACGCTATCACCGCGGTGCCCACCAAGCCCACGAGTGCTGAGGCCCACCAGCGCCGCCCCGTCCACAGCACCATCCAGCGGAGGTCCCGGCAGGCGAACACGATCGCCACGACGAGTGCCAGCGATGCGACGGTCATCACCAGGAGGGCGACGGGGTCGTCAGTGAAGCGCAACCACAGGACGGGCAGCTCGAACTCGTCGGAGACCGTCGAGGTGCCGGACGGGCCCACCATGCCGAAAGTCCACAACCCGTGGGGACTCATCGCGTCGCGGACGAAGACGAACCCGAGGACCAGCATGAGGATCCGCACTCCGTGCGCCTGCCGCGGCAACAGGACCACGATGATGCCGACCATCAGCAATCCGGGCAGCACGGTCAACAGATAGGCCACCCACGGCTCAAGGTTCTCCATTCCGCCCATTCTGGACCGGGATTTAGAATGGTCCCCATGCCCACGCCGTCTGATCCCGCCCTGGTCCGTGTCCGGATGGATTTGGCCTATGACGGCACCGACTACAAGGGCTGGGCTACTCAACCGGGGCTGGCGACCGTTCAGGGCGCGCTCGAGGAGGGTCTGGCCACGATCATCCGCCGCCCCGTCCGTACTGTGGTCGCCGGTCGCACTGACGCCGGGGTGCACGCTCGTGGGCAGGTCGTGCATTTTGACCTGACCGAGGCCGAATGGGACGCGGTGACACGGAATCCAGATGCGGCCGGGCCGGCGTCGACCTTGGTGCGGCGTCTCAGCGGCGTTCTGAGCCGCGAACGGGGCGCGTTGGTGGTGACGGGGGCCTCCCTAGCGCCCGAGGGGTTCGATGCGCGGTTCTCGGCATTGTGGCGGTCCTACCGATATGCCATCAGTGACTCCTCCGAGACCCGGGATCCGCTGAACCGTCGCTCCACGTATTGGCACAAGGAACCGCTGGATGCCGAGCTGATGGACGCCGAGGCGAAGGCCGTGCTCGGTCTCCACGATTTCTTGACGTTCTGCAAGCCACGGGACGGCGCCACGACCATCCGTGAACTGCAAGACTTCGGGTTCACCCGTGACGGGCCGTCCGGACTGATCACCGTCCAACTGCAGGCGGATGCGTTCTGTCACAACATGGTCCGGGCGCTCGTGGCGGCCGTCGTGCAGGTGGGGGAGGGGCGCCATCCTGCCGGTTGGGTCAGCGAACGTCTGGAGGCCATGGTCCGTGACTCGCAGACCCGGCTCGCGCCGCCGCACGCCCTGGTCCTGGAGCACGTCGAATACCCGGACGCTGGCTCCGACCCTCGCGCTTTGGCCTCCCGTGCAGCTGGCACACGGGCACGCCGAACGGTGGCATAACTGCTGACCGTGTTCCACGGGGCTATCTCCGCCAGAAGCGATTGCGCTGGGGTTGACGCCGTGGATCCAGATAGGGGGCCGGTATGAACCATGGCCGGCCGGAGTCCATGTCGATGTCCCACGCGCCGGCGTGGACGGCGTGATGGTGGTGGTTGCAGAGCAGTACCCCGTTGTCCACTGAGGTGGGTCCGCCGTGCTCCCAATGATCGACATGGTGGACGTCGCACCATGGTGCCGGGATCCAGCAACCGGGTGCGGCGCACCCTCCATCGCGGACGGCGACTGCCTGCCGGAGCCGGGCGGGGAAAAGGCGCTGCGCCCGGCCGACGTCGAGCACCTCGCCGCTCGATCCGAGCACTACCGGAAGGATGTCCGCATCACAGGCCATGGCCCGGATTGTGGTGGGGTGAATCGGACCGGTGAAGGTCGCGGAGGACTCGAACTGGAGGAGCTCGTCTGCGGTGATCGTGCCGGCCTTCTCCAGATCGCCCAGCAAGGTGTGGAAGTCGATCAGGACTGAGACCTGGGGGCGAGTGCCACCGGTCGAGGGAAGCTGATCCGTTTCGATCATGGCCAGGCCTCCGGCGATGCACGCCATCAGCCCGTCCAGTTGCTTCTGCTGGGTAGAGCGGGGGTCGATGGCCGCGACCGCCGTCACCGAACCGTTCCCCTCGGACCGAGTCTCCGCCGTCAACAGCTGATTCACGCTCTCGCTCCCAGCGATGCCGCCTTCGCCGCCCTCCATCGGCTGGCCGCGGTAGGGCGCCCGAGGATTAGTAGCGGCGTTCGCCACTGTCAGCAGGTACTCGTTCTGTTCATCATTGACCGCGAGCAGCCACTGGTGCAGCCCATTGCGCTGCCCCTTTCGGATCAGGCCCTGTAACTGGGGCAGCGTGGCGTCATTCGGCTCGGAGCCGTCGGGGTCTACGGCTGCTTCGGCCCACTTCAGCCAGTGAGCCGCGACTTTGCGCAGTGTGCCGGGATCCACGGACTCGGCCTGCGCCACCAGGCGATCCTCGCCGTCATCGAGGAGTTCGGACACAGCCTGTGGGTCGGCCTCTACACGACGAGCCATCTGCCGGACGTTGTCCAAGGCCGTGGTGATGATGTCCACGGCGGCACGGTCCAATTTCCCCTCATGGACGACGGCGGACAATCTGGGGAGGGCGGGAGGTAAGGGCTCGCCAGACAGCGTGCGGGTAGTACGCAGGGTGGCCGCCCAGCGCGTCCGGCGCCGGGCTTCGGTGCCATCGATGCGCAAGGCGAGCTTGAGGTAATCGGTTGCATCGCGGAAGGCGGTCTTCCCTTCAGGGAGTCCCAGCAGCCGACGACGTTCTGGTGGATTGTTGAAGGCCTCCACGGTATGACCCGTCAAGGTCATCTGGGCCGTTGCAACGGAGCGCCCGACTGTCTCCAGGACCTGGTGCAGCAGCGGAAGGGTGACGGTAACTGGTTGAACGGGGATCTGCCCGGTCTGATCGGGGACAGGGGCAGGGACAGGGGGATGTATGGAGGCAGAGGCAGACGCCAAGTCCAGCTCCGCTGCCGCGTCTGAATCCTGCTCGTCTGGAAGAGAGGACAGCATGGCTCCCCAGTCTCTGCCGCCGCCGTGGTCCGGTGGGGCCATGGACGTCAGTTCACTGAAGGCTTCGGGGCTGGACAACCGATGCACCATGGCTCGCGTGGTCTCGTGCAGCAAGGCCGTCAGCTGGCCGAGGGGAAGCTCCTGCAGCGTAGGCGCGGGTCGGGGTGTTGAGCCATGCTCATCGTGGGTCCTGCACTCGCCTTCGTCCCCGTCCTGGTGTTCGAATCCGTGGGGTTGCTCGTTCTCCTCGGTCATGACCGTCCTCCTCTCCCTATCCTCGTAAGCCGCCGGTGGTGGGGCGGCTCCGGCTGGCTCTCAATTGCCTCATGGGAACATGTGTTCGAATACGTCCATTCGATCACACCCTGAGGGCGCCGGAAAGGGCTTCCGAACATCTGTGGACGACACACCGTGATCAGTCCTCTGTGGAGTAGTGGGCCGGGGTAGAGGTCTGCGCGCAACTGCAGTTCGGCCTGCGCCCTTTTCCTCGGCTTCCCCTCCGCCTCCCGTGCCCTCCGCGCCCTGCGCCTCCCGCGCCCTCCCGCCGCCTCCCACGCTTCCTGCCACCTTCGCTCCGCTTTCCGCCACCTCCTCTTCGCACGGCTTCTACCCTGATTTCCAGCTGCTTTGCCCCAGCTGCGCGGACACGGTAGTATTGACCTTCGTTGTGCGTGTCCTTTCCCGGATTCGCTGTACCCTCGGGTGGCCTGGTTGCATGGTCGCGATAGCCCAGGGCGCCGCCGGGAAGCTTTCGGACCCGGCCTCACTCCAGTCCTCACCTGGCGTACCGGCTGCGCACCGATGAACTCAGTGACTGGCCCGCGGACTCACCGCTGCGGCCCGGAAATCTGTAACCGACACCGAACACGAAGGCAAACAACGTGCGTACGTACACCCCGAAGCCCGGCGATGCCGACCGCCAGTGGCACGTCATTGACGCCACTGATGTCGTGCTGGGTCGTCTTGCCAGCCAGACCGCAACACTGCTGCGCGGAAAGCACAAGCCGACCTTCGCCCCCCACATGGACATGGGCGATTTCGTCATCATCATCAATGCCGAGAAGGTGGCCCTGACCGGCGCCAAGCTCGAGAAGAAGCGCGCCTACCGCCACTCCGGTTTCCCGGGTGGTCTCTCCTCTGTCTCCTACGCGGAGCTGCTGGAGAAGAACCCGGTGCGCGCCGTGGAGAAGGCCGTCCGCGGCATGCTCCCGAAGAACTCCCTGGCCGCTGAGCAGTTGCACAAGCTCAAGGTGTACCGCGGTGCCGAGCACCCCCACACCGCCCAGCAGCCCAAGACGTACGAAATCGGCCAGGTCGCCCAGTAACGGGTCAGCACCACCACAATCTTTCAAGGAGAACCATGACTCTCAACGAGAATGAGTCCACCGAGGAAGTGGAGCTGACCAGCTACACCTCCGAGTCCACCAATGCCCCCGAGGCTGTTGCTGTCGCTGAGCGCCCTGCGCTGACCGTCGGCGGCGGCGCTGTGGGTCGCCGCAAGCAGGCTATCGCCCGCGTGCGCCTGGTCCCGGGCTCCGGCGCCTGGACCATCAACGGCCGCAGCCTCGAGAACTACTTCCCGAACAAGCTGCACCAGCAGGAGGTCAACGACCCGTTCAAGCTCCTCGAGCTGGAGGGCGCGTATGACGTCATCGTCCGTATCACCGGCGGCGGCCCCTCGGGTCAGTCCGGTGCCGTGCGCCTCGGTGTCGCCCGTGCCCTGAACGAGATCGACCGTGAGAACAACCGCGCAGCTCTCAAGAAGGCCGGGTTCCTGACCCGCGACGCCCGCGTCGTCGAGCGCAAGAAGGCCGGTCTCAAGAAGGCCCGCAAGGCCTCGCAGTTCTCGAAGCGCTGATCTTCAGCTAGCTTCACGCCTCGCACTCTGCGGGCCGTTCCCTTTCGTCGGGGACGGCCCGCAGAGTTGTTTCCGGAAGTATGTGCGGGGCCCGAGTAGACGCTCGGTCGGACACGACGACGACGGGCCCCGTCCGGCCATGACTGCGTGCCCGGGCGCGTGGCCCAAGGTCTCGTGATGACGCCGGGCCACGCCGCACCGCCGTAGGTGGCGCCAAGACGTCAACCGGCGCGGCGGCGTCCTAGGGCTACCAGGAGCACGCCGGATGCGAGCAAGGCTGCCGCCGTGGCCGTGGACCAGAACGTCGAAACACCAGTCTCGGCGAGCGTGTCAGCCGACTCATCACCTCGGTAGGCGTCGCCATCCGTTCCGCCACCGCTCCTGGAGCCGCCTGTAGTCCCGGGCAACCACGAGTCCTCGGTGGGATCCTCGTCCGTCTTGATGTCCTCCGGCGACCATGGAACTGGCGTGGGTGTGGTGGTGGGTGTCTCTGTCGGCGTCGGCGTGGGTGTGGTTGTGGGCGTCTCTGTCGGTGTTGGCGTCGCTGTCGGCGTGGGTGTGGGTGTGGGTGTGGTGGTGGGCGTCTCCGTCGGCGTAGGCGTGGGTTCCGCGGTTTGCGCTACGGCGAACTGCTGTGCCGCATCGTTCGGGTCGCGGTGATCTGCCACCACGGACCCGTTCAGGGACAAACTCTGGTAGATGACCAGTGTCCGGCCGGCGTATACGGCCGCCTTTTCGGCGGTGAACTCGAACTGGAGCACCGCCGTGCCGTCCGAGGTGTCCGCGGTGAAGGCCGCTGCGGATTCGAGGCCGATCGGTTCGCCGTCGGGCACAGTGTGCACGGACCCGTACAGTTCGTACTCCAGGCCAGCGGTAAGGTTCGCATAGCTGATGGTGTCCGTGACCGTTCCCCCCTGCGTGGGGAGGATGTTCTCTGCCGAGCCGATGATGGCGGCGGAACTCGATATGGTGGGCACCACCTCGTCGTCCGTGGAACAAGGCAGCAGTCCCTGGAAGGTGTGCTGGTGTATCTCTCCACCCCCGGAGGTGGTGATGTCATCGGCAAACCACTGGCCGTTAGTCGTCACTCCTGAGCTGTACACCAGGTCGGCGTCCGGGGCCCAGATCGAACCCATTTCCAGCCCATCAATGGTGACGGTGCCGGTCACAGCGGAGAGGTCCAACAAGATGTAGTTGGACAGGTTCTGCTGGGCACCGGGTGCAGCGGACCACCCTTCGAAGTCCAACTGACCCAGTTCGGTGGTTCCCTCGTCCACGTGAACCACCAGAGGCGCCTCGGCTGTCGGCTGGTAGCCGTCCGCACGGTCCATCTTGATGGTCTCCCCGGCGATATCCTCGTAGTCGATCACATTGGGACGGTCGGTGGCGAAATCCTCGACGTAGACAAGGTTGCCCTCGGTGGTCACGGTCACGGTGTTGACCAGCCCGGACGCCGGGTCATACATCGACTCGAAGCACTGGTTCGTGCCGGCTATTGCGGAATCAACGTCTCCAAAGTAGGCACTGACGGTGCCCAGTTCTGTCTGCAGTTCGGCCACGTCTGAGCCCTCAGTGGGCAGCGCCTTCAGATCGAGGAAGCCGCCCTCGGTGTTCGTGGCTCGCAGGAATTCACCGCTCGTGTTCGATCCCACCCCGCCACTGCGGGATTGGCCGGTGAGGCCCGCGATGTCCACGAGCTTCGCCACGGCGTTCTCTTCGGGGGAATCGGGAGTGGTGGTTCCGCTGTCATCCCTGTTTGAGATGTCGAATGATCCGCTGCCGATGAACGACTCGGCTAGTAGCCTCACAGGTGTTCCGTCGATCCTCGGTACCGCGTAGTCCGGCACGCCGGCAGAGTCGTGCAGGAGGCCGAAACCGTTCGGGTTCCCGGAGGACGCCGTGCCGAACGCGGCTGCCGCTCCTTCGAGCTCTCCGTTGTTCAGAACAAGGTCCCCTTCGGCCAGGATGGTGAAGCCCTGATTGACCGCGAAGGGATTGAACACGACCGTCTCGGCAGCGGCCTGTTCGGCGGACCATCCCGACGCCACCAAGCCCGTCGTCAGGCCCAAGGCCGTCAATGCTGCCATTGCCCGCCTCCACCGTGGTCGGTGATTCGGGGTGTTCTGGTCGGATTCGGGCGATCTGGCCGACATCGAGTATCCCCTCACTGAGTGGTGAACAGTGTGCCTCATGTCACGAGCTTCATGCGTGTGTGCGGTTCCCCTGCACGGGTGCAGCCGAGCAAGGGTCCCGATCTTCCAGTGTGGTACCCGGCTTTCAAGCAACCTCGCCGTGACGGAACCGAACCTACTGGCCGTGTTTCAGTGCACGCCAGGTCTCGGCGCCGGCCACGCCGTCCACGGCCAGTCCGCGGGCCTTCTGATAGGCGGCGACGGCCGCCTCAGTCCGATCCCCGAACCGGCCGTCGGTGGACAGATCCACGCCGCTGGACGCCTTCAGGCCCCGCTGCAGGTACTCGACGTCCGTGCCACTGTCCCCGGAGCTCACGGTCGAGCCCGCGGCATGGTGCGTCGCAAGGGCGCCCCAGGTGCGCGGGCCGGCGATGCCGTCCACGCCGGTGCCGATCGAGGACTGGTAGTCGCGCAGGGCCTTCTCGGTCGTGGGGCCGAACACGCCGTCGGCAGCACCGGGGTCGTGGCCGATGACGTCGAGGGTGACCTGGACCCGGCGCACGGCGTCGCCTTCGTCACCGAGGCGCACGGTGGGGTAGTCGCCGGAGGGGCCCGCGCCGCCGTCGACCCCGTTGGCCAGCGCCGAGGACACCTCGTCACGCAGGGCGGACAGCTTGCCGTAGAGGGCATCCCCGCAGCACAGGGTCTGGGCGCCGGGCACATCCCGGTGCGCGATGATCCGGTCCACGTCGAGACCGTATCGCTGGCAGATGAAGGCACTGAGATGCACGAGGGAACTCCACTGCGCGTCCGTGGGGACGTCGTTCGTGTACATCCCGTCCACCTCGATGCCCACTGACTGGTCGTTGAAACCATAGGCGTGCGCGCCCTCGATGAAGCGGTTCCCGTCCACCACGGCGTCGAGCGAGCCGTGCCTGCCCTCGAGCATCTGTCCACCGCGGGCGATGGTGAACTGCTGGCCAGTGTCCGCCCAGCCGTTGGTCATGTGGTTCCGCTGGATCAGCCGGGCCACCTCCTGGGCGGCGGCATCGGAGAAGTCGTCCGAGTTCACATGCGTGGTGTGGTGGATAACCAGGTGCGTCGGCCGGCGCGTGAGGGTCGGGAGTGACCCCTTGGCGGCTGAGGCACCCCAGTCGCTCGTGGAGAGGATGCCCGGCCGGCTCACGGTGGCGGCGAACGCCGGGGTGGTGGAGGCGGAGATCGCGGTTCCGAACGCGATGACACCGCCCAGGGCGGCGGTGCCCTGCAGCAGCCGTCGTCGGGACAAGCGGGCCGGGCGGGCGGCCACGGGAGCGGATGCGGCGGCAGCCGCGGGCTCGGGGGCGAACGCCGGTGCAGGCGTGGGGATTGGTGCGGTGATGTGGTCTGTCACGTCAGGCTCCATTCACGACGGCTCGCCATCTCGCGGGGGACTGCCGGGGAAGCACGCGAGGAACGGACCGTTGGTGGTGGTCGACTTGAGACGGCGCCCCCACCGTACGCACGTGACCTGCATCAATGTCGGTAGAAACGCCGACACGGGTGCGGTCCTGCCGGCCACCAGCCATCACCACCTTGCTCCGACCCTGTCACACGGGCCACCGGTGGCTCGCACGGGGGTTGGCCCTCAGTGACACCGCGTGACGTGCTGGGCTGCGTCCGGTGACGTCGGGGCTCTCGATGTCACTGCCAGGGCCACTCCATACGACAATGGACAGATTGGCCATCACCCCAAGGAGTCCGAGCATGCTGACATCGCCTGAGCCGCGGGCTCCACGGGCTCCACGGGCTCCGCGGGCACCGCAGGCACCGCGGGGTCCGCAGACTCAGCAACCGCCCTCCACCGCCGGCCAGCTGCTGTGGCGCGCGATCCGGCGCCGCCGGACGCGCGTGGCGGGAAGCCTGACCCTGATGACGCTGTGGCAGGTGTGCGAGGCCTTCGTGCCGATCGCCATCGGGATCATCGTGGACGTGGCGATCGTCCCCCTGGACGGACGGGCGATGCTCCTGTCTTTGCTCGGGATCGCGGCGCTGTTCACCGTGCTCTCCCTGGGCTACCGCTTCGGCGCCCGGCTCGCCAACACCGCGCTGCACGAGGAGGCCCACGCGCTGCGGGTGGAGGTCGCCGAGGTGCCGCTCGCCTCCGGCGCGGTGGCATCCCGGTCCAACGCCGGCGAGATCCTCTCCCTGTCCTCGGCGGACGCGGACGTCACCGCCCAGGTGTTCCGGCAGATCGCCGGTGGCGGCTCCGCGATCATCGGCCTCGTGGCGGTCTCGGTCTACCTGCTGGTCACGGACGTGATGGTCGGCCTCGTGGTGCTGGTGGGCGTGCCGCTCAGCCTGCTGCTCGTGGCCCTGGCCTCCCGCTCCATCTCACGGCACTCCACCGCGCAGCAGGAGGCGATCGGCCTGGCCAGCCGCCGCGCCGGCGACATCCTGGCCGGTCTGCGGGTCCTCAGCGCCGGAGGCGGTGAACGCTGGGCGAGCGCGCACTACCGGGAGGCGTCGCAGCGGGCCGGGCGGGCCGGCGTCGTGACGGCCGAGCGCAGCGGGCGGTTGGAGGCGATCGGTGCCCTCGGGACCGCCCTGGTGCTGGCACTGGTCCTGGTGGTGGCCGGCCAGCGGGTGCTGTCCGGGGACCTGGCCATCGGCACGCTGATCTCCGTGGTCGGGGTGGCGGTGTTCTTCCAGGAGCCGGTGCGCACCATCACGGACATGATCGGAGCCTTCGCCCGCTCGCACGGCGCGGCCCGGCGGATCGCGGACTTCCTCACCGCGGTCCCGGCCGAGGCCACCGGTGACGAGGTGCCGGACACCGCCGGGCTGCGCATCACCGGTCTGGCACTGGCGACCCCTCCCGGGCACGACGCCGGCGCTCCGCCAGAGCGCGACGGTCAGGTTCCCCGGGATGCGGGCCTCCGGCGCGGTGACGCATCTTGGCCGGCACGGCCACCCCGGCTCAATCTGGAGGTGCCGCCGGGACGGTTCCTGGGCCTGGTGGTGGACGATCCGGCCCAGGCCGAGACCATCCTGCGGGCCGTGGACGGCCTGGGCGACCAGGCCGCAACGGTGCTGATCGGCGGGCATCCGCGCAGCCGTCTGGTGCCACGGCTGGCCGACCACCTGGTGGTGGCGCCGCACCGGGTGGACCTGTTCGCCGGCACCGTTCGCTCGAACATCACCCTGCACCATCAGACACCGGACCGTTCGCGCCCAGCCACGTACCGTCCCCAGATCACGCGTCCAGCCCTGATCACCGCGGATGGCCGGGACCTGGGCCGCGTCGACATCGATCCGGCGGTGCTGGCCGCGTCGGGCGTCGCTGAGATCATCGGCCATTTCGCGGACGGACTGGAGCACCGGGTTGACGAGGGTGGCCGCAACCTCTCCGGCGGTCAGCGCCAGCGACTGGCCCTGGCCCGCGCCCTGCACGCCGATCCGGAGATGCTCGTCCTGCATGAGCCGACCAGTGCGGTGGATGCCGTCACGGAGTTCCAGATCGCCCAGGACGTGAAGTCGCTGCGTTCCGGATCCGCCACGGCAGGCGCCGCGCCGCGCACCACCGTGGTGGTGACCTCCTCGCCGGCCTTCCTGGCCGTCGCGGACAGCGTGGTGCAGGTGCACAGGGACGGCACTACTACCACCGGAACGCACCACTCCCTGCTGGAGACGTCGGATGCCTACCAGACGGCGGTGGCCCGATGAGTGATCAGCGAGTGGACACCGCCCTGCCGTTGGCCCTTCCTCTGGCCCGGCCGGCGGAGTCTTTCCAGCTGCTCTGGCGGCATACCGGGGGCCACCGCGCGTTCGTGTGGCTGGTGGGGATCGCGGGCCTGCTGGCCGCCGTCGCCGGCCTGGTGGCACCGTGGATGATCGGCTGGCTCGTGGACGTCCTGCTGGCCGCTGGGGACTCGGGCACCAGTGGCACCGGCACCAGCATTAGCACCAGCACCAGCACCAGCACCAGCACCGGCACCAGCGACGTCGACCCGGCCGCTGCCGTGTGGTGGGCCGCAGCCGCCGTGGCTGGAGCGGGCCTCATCGCTGCCGCTTGCTCGTGGGCCGGTCAGGCGTGGCTGGCCAGGGCGGCCGAGCCCACGGTGGCGGGACTGCGAGAGGCCGTGATGGACCGGGCCCTGCGGATCGGCGCGGCTGGACGGCGCCGAGACGGGGGACCTGGTCTCCCGGGTGGCTGAGGACGCCCGCGAGGTCAGTCAGGCGGCCACCACGGTGGTACCCCTCGTGGTGCAGTCCCTGTTCACGGTCGTGGTCTCGGCCGCGGGCCTGGCTGCCGTGGACTGGAGGCTGGGGCTCGTGGGACTGCTGGCCGTCCCGATGTACTGGACCACCCTGCGCTGGTACCTGCCCCGTTCCGGACCGATATATCGGGAGGAACGGGCCGCCTTCGGCACCCGAGCCTCCCGGCTGCTCGGAGGGATCACCGGTGCCCGGACGCTGCGCGCCTACGACGCCCAGGGCCCGGAACTCGAGCGCATCCACGCCGCCTCCGCCCAGGCCCGCGATCTGTCCATCGGGGTGTTCGGGTTCCTCACCCGCGCCTTCAGCCGGAACAACCGGGCCGAGGCCGTGGTGCTCGGGGCCATCCTGGGGACCGGGTTCCTGCTCGTGTCCGCCGGATACATCACCGCCGGCGCCGTGACCACGGCGGCCCTGCTGTTCCACCGGCTGTTCAACCCGATCGGTGCGCTGGTGGGCATGTTCGACCAGGTCCAGTCCGCCGGGGCCTCCCTGGCCCGGATGGCCGGCGTCGTCTCCCTGCCGGTGCCTGAGCGCACCGCGCGGCTGCACGGCGGCACGCTGGAACTGGCCGGCATCTCCCATACGTACGACGACGGCACTCCCGCCTTGCACGAGGTCCATCTGACGATCGGGCCGGGGGAGGTGGTGGCCGTCGTCGGGACCACGGGGGCCGGCAAGTCCACGCTGGCGCAGATAGCGGCGGGGCTGGCGGCACCGACATCCGGGACGGCCCGGCTGGGCGGGATCGAGCTGGTCGAGGCCGAACCGGGCAGCCTGCGCGAACACATCACCATGGTCTCCCAGGAGGTGCACGGTTTCGCCACCACGGTGGCCGAGAACCTGCGCGTGGCCCGTCCGGAGGCCGACCGCGCGGCTCTTCAGGCGGCACTGGAGTCCGTGGGGGCCGGCTGGGCGGCGCACCTGCCGCAGGGCCTGGACACGGAGGTCGGTGAGGGTGGCTACCGTCTGGACCCGATGCAGCTGCAGATGCTGGCCCTGGCCCGGGTGGCGCTCGCCGATCCGCAACTGGTGGTGCTGGACGAGGCCACCGCGGAGGCCAGCTCGGCCGGAGCCCGCCGGCTGGACGTCGCGGCGGCCCGGGTGCTCGACGGCCGCAGCGGGCTGGTGGTGGCGCACCGGCTCAGCCAGGCCGTGGCCGCGGACCGGATCCTGGTGATGTCCGCCGGACGGATCGTGGAGTCCGGAACTCACGAGGAGTTGCGGGCGGCCGGCGGGCACTACGCCGAGCTCTCCCGCGCGTGGTTCGGCGACTGAAATAACGTCCGGTGACTGCACCAGGTGCGGCTACGACATGAACCAGCTGTTGTCGTAGTCCTCGATGTGCTGCGGATAGGGATAGGCGGTCAGGGCTTGAGTAATGACCTCGCGGAGCCATTCGACCGAAGGTGAAGGCGCGACCCGTCGGAGCGTGTGCAGGCCGACGTGTCCGGGCTCCAGGGTGAAGGGGAGGATGAACTTCCGCACCGGGCTGCGCTTGACGAACATGTCCCCGAGGAACAGCGGCACCACGCAGTACGACTCGGTGGCCGCAATGGTCTCATCCACCACCGAGTAGTTCGGCAGGGCGATGGAGGACTCGTGGTCTCCCGGTAGCCGGCCGAGTGTCTGCTCCACGTGCTGGTGACCTAAGGCCCCGGACACCACTACTCGCTGTTCCGCCGCCAGATCCGCGACCGTCGGTGCCGCCGAGAGGCGGGGGTGGGACGCAGCGCAGACCCCTACATAGGGCATATCCATCAGATGGTCGCGGACCACGACGTCCGGCGAGAATGACGGCACGGCGATAGCCCCGTCGATCTCATTGCGGCGCAGCTGGTCCTCCAGCTGGGCGACGTCCAGCAGTGTCACCTCGATCTTGGCCAGCGGTGCCTGCTCCTGGATGGCCTTGACCACGAATGAGAAGAGGGCCATCAGGGCCAGGTCGGTCATCATCAAGCGGAACGTGCGGGTGGTCTCAGCGGCCCGGAATTCTGTGGCGCTCTGCACCACCGAGTCCATCAACTGGATGGCCTGAATCATCCGTGGGTACAGAGATTCGGCCACGGGAGTGGGCTCCAAACCTGCGCGGTTGCGCAGGAACAGGGGATCTGCGAAGAGTTTCCGCAGCTTGCCCAGGGCATAACTGACGGAGGGCTGGCTGAGGTACAGCACGTGCGCGGCCTGGGTGACGCTGCGGGTCTCGTAGACGACCACGAAGGTCCGCAACAGGTTCATGTCGTATGACTCCGTCGTGTCCATGGTCCTCCAAGTCAAGCCTCTGTATAGATGTTTCCGATATTGTGTTTGGTTCTTTTGATTGGCTTGATAGTCCCTCCGATCCTACCGTTGTTCCCAGAGTGCTCTTCATCACACCAAACCGGCTCCAACCCCCACGGAGCCCTGTTCTCCGAGGTGACATCATGGGTCTTAACCTTCGTTCTGAGCGCCGCTCCATAGTCCTCTGGTCTAGTGCGGCCGCCGCCGTCCTCGCCCTGTCCTTGACCGCCTGCGGCGGGGGTTCGCCCTCCGGCGACGCTACGGCGACCGGGGCGGCGGACGACACCGGCGCCTCGGGTGAGGTGCAGAAGGTCACCGTGGGCGTCATGCCCCTGGTGGACCTGGCACCGCTCCACCTGGCTGTCGACCAGGGCATCTTCGAGAAGCACGGTCTGGAGCTGGAGCTCCAGACCGCCCAGGGCGGCGCCGCCATCATTCCCGCCGTCACGAGCGGCCAGGCTGACTTCGGCTTCAGCAATCCCACCAGCCTGTTGATCGCAGCTTCCAAAGGGCTGGACATCAAAGTGATCGCCCCCGGCGGCTCCAGCACCGGGGACGAAGCGACAGACTACGGCGCTACCGTGGTCTTGCCGGACTCGGATTTCGAGTCCGCCGCTGACCTCGAAGGCCACACCGTGGCGGTGAACACTCTGAACAACATCTCGGACTCCACGGTCAAGGAAGCGGTCCGCCAGGACGGTGGAGACCCTTCCGCGGTCGAATTCGTGGAGATGCCCTTTCCGAACATGGTCGCGGCCGTGGAGCAGGGAACCGTTGACGCGGCCTTCCTCGTGGAGCCTTTCCTGACCATGGGTCTGGCGGAATCGATGAAACCGGTCTTCTGGAACTGGATGGAGGTATCCCCGGACCTGATGGCTTCCGCCTACTTCACCACCGGGGCCCTGGCCGAGGAAGACCCGGAGCTGGTCGCCGCGTTCCACGCCGCGATGGCCGAATCCGCGGACTACGCCGAGTCTCACCCGGAGGAGACGCGCTCCATCCTCGACACCTATACCTCGATTCCCCCGGAGACCGCGGCGGAGCTTCGGTTGCCGCGCTGGGCCGACGACATCAATGCCGACTCGCTCGAACGGCTGATCGAGATCAGCACCGAAGACGGACTGCTGGACGGGGGGCTCTCCGTCGAGGACGTCGTCCTGCCGGACGCCCTCTGACCTTCCGCCCCGGCCGGAGGCAGCCGAGGTTCCGGCCGGCGTCGGAACATCTCGAGCCCAACACCGCAGACCACCACAAACCGAGGAGAGAATCAGATGGCCTATACCGTTCAGGACATGCGCCAAGGGCCCGAGGGCTACGCCTGGAGCCGCTTCGGATTGCCCGAGTACACCGATTGGATGGACGAGAGCCTGTCATGGAAGAAGTCCTGCTACATCGGCGACTGGTCCTTCCTCTGGCAGCACCGCTTCACCGGTCCGGACGCCCTGAAGCTGATCGCGGACTTCACCGTCAACAGCTTCGAGACGTTCGAGATAGGGCAGTCCAAGCACGCCATCCACACGAACAAGGACGGCAAGGTCATCCACGAGGGAGTGCTGACCAAGTTCGGCGAAGAGGACTTCATGGTCCACGGCCGCGGTGGCTACTGGTTGTCCTTCAACTTGAGACACGGTGACTATGACGCCCAGGTCACCCGCGACGACTGGTTCATGTACCAGGTCTCAGGGCCGAGGGCGATCAAGGTGCTGGAGTCGCTCACCGATGCCGAGGTGCTGCTGAGTGCGAAGTTCATGCACGCCGTGCCAGTGCGGATTGCTGGTCATGACATCTTCGCCCTGCGCCAGGGGATGGCTGGTGAGCTTGGATTCGAGCTGCAGGGGCCGAAGGAGTTCGGCGAGGACGTCTATCAGGCCGTCCTGGAGGCCGGGCGGGAGCACCACATTCGCAAGATGGGTGGGCGCATCGCGATGATCAATCACCTCGAGGCTTCCTACCCGACTATTGCCAGCGACTACATTCCGGCCATCTTCGATGAGGACATGGCCGACTACATGGACTATTTCCTGACCTCCATGCCCTCCTTCGCCCAGCCCGCCTACATCGCCGGCAGCTTCGAGGGACGGGACCCCTCGGAGTACTACCGCAGCCCCGTCGAACTTGGGTGGGCCAAGGTGGTCACCACCCGGCGTTCGGACTACCTCGGCGCCGGGGCCCTCGCCGCGGAGAAGTCGAATCCGCGTCGCGTGCTGCGCACCCTGGAGTGGAACGCCGAGGACGTGGCCGCGGTGCAAAACTCCCTGCTTGGGGAGGGCGAACACTATGACTTCATGGAGATGCCCCGTGACCAGCGCGGATACATGTGGTGTGACCGGATCGAGGTGGACGGGGCTCTCGTGGGGACCGCGACCTCCCGCGGCTACAGTTACTTCTTCCGCAAGATGCTGTCTCTGGCGACCGTGAACGTGGAACATGCGGAGATCGGCACGCGCGTCAGCGTGATCTGGGGTGCCCCCGGTCATCCGCAGAAACCGATCCGCGCCGTGGTGCGGCCTGCCCCCTACAAGGAGGATCGATCACGAGGCGAGCTGCGGACCGCCTCCTGAGCCTGGGCCATCACACTGGGCGGGCAGAACGGGAACGGTCCGTTCTGCCCGGACGGTTGTTTTCGTCAGGTGAGTCAGGATCAGGAGCCCTCGGCCCGGCCGATCTTCCAGTACCCCATGAACGAGACACACTTCCGATCGATGCCCAGGCCCTTGACCAGGTGGCGGCGCAGCCCGGTGATAGTGCCGGCCTCACCGGCCAGCCACGCGTACCAGTGGCCATGCGGGGTTTCCGGGGGAACCTCCCACAGGGTGGCTTCCGCATCGGCCGCCTCTGCTTCAGTCTCGCCCACGACGCCGGCCGTGCCAGCAGCAGTGTCGGTTCCGGTCCCAGCGGCGCCCAGGCCCGTGGCAGCGGCGCCGGCCACCTCCGCACCGAACTCGCGGCCCCAGGCCTGCACGGCCTCGGTCACGGCCCGGCCATGCGGGCGGTCACCGCGGGCCAGCCAGTTCAGCTGCACCCCGGTGGGGGTGGACACGGGCAGGATGTCCCCGGCGTCCGGCACCTCGATGAACACGTGCCCGCTGAAGCTCGCGTCGAGGGTCTCCAGGATGGCGCAGATCGCGGGGGCGGCTGTCTCGTCGCCCACCATCAGCACCGTGCGTGCCGAGCCCGGGTCCCACTCGATGCCCCCACTGCGGCCGCGGCCGCCCGTCTCAGAGCGCTCATCCGGCCCCAGGATCACCATCTCGTCCCCGACGGCGGCACCCAGCGCCCAGGCCGATGCGGGCCCGGCGGTGCCATGCAGCACGAAGTCCACGTCGATCTCGCGGACCTCCGGTCGGACCGCGCGCACGGTGTAGGTGCGCATCGCGTTGCGCTCGCCGTCCGGCAGCTCACGCCAACGGGTGTACCACTCCATCATCGCGGGCGCGGGCTCGGCGAACAGTCCCACGTCCGGCAGGGTGCCGTCCGCCCGGGGCAGCATGAGTTTGATGCGCTGATCGAGTCCGCCGGTGCCGAAGAACCGCAGGTCGTCGTCGGCGAAGGTGAACCGGACGAAGTGCCCGCCGAGTCGGCTGATCCGCGTCACCCGGGTCCGGTAAGCACGGGTCGAAGGGTACGTCTGCGTCGCGGTCGCGGTCATGGTCTGCTTTCCGTAGGGATCGAGGCGGAGGCCTCCGCGTGTCTGACGATCATAGGTTAGGCACGCCTAATTAATCTACGGAATCATGCCGTATTGTGCAACGAGCACCCTCGGGATCGGGCATTGCTCGCCGGGCCCCAGCCTGAGGCCGTCGGCTCCCGCTCACTGCCCGTTCAGCGTCAGCGCGGCCACCAGCAGGGCGAGATGGCTCAGGGCCTGCGGCATGTTGCCCAGGAACGCATCGTCCGCCGGGTCGATCATCTCGGTGTACAGGCCGACGTCGTTGGCCACGGCGAGCATCGCGTCCATCTGCTCCCGGGCCTCGGCCCGCCGGCCGACCAGGGCCAGGGCCGCCGCGCACCAGAAACCGCACGCCGTGAAGGTCCCCTCCTCCGCGGCCATCCCGCTGTACCGGTACAGCAACGGCCCGCGGCCCAGCTCCTCGCGCAGGGCATCGATGGTGGAGGACATCCGCGGTCCCGCGTCGAACCCGCTGATCGTGTGCAGCAGCACGGAGGCATCCAGCTCATCGCTCCCGCGGTACCAGACGTAGCTACCGCGCTCCTCGGACCAGCCATTCTCCTCGATCCACGCCCGGATCCGGCCGCGCTCCTCCCGCCACCGGTCCTCCGTCCCGGGCAGGTGGCCCCGCTCGGCGAGGGTGATGGCCCGGTCCAGGGCCACCCAGCAGCCCATCTTCGAACTGGTGTAGTGCCGGTGCTCGGGCAGTTCCCACATGCCGGCATCCGGGCGGATCCAGAGGTCGCACACCGCGTCCGCCAGCCCGGACAGCATCCGGGCCGTCTCGGCGTCCAGCACGTTGCCGCCGTCCACGTACAGGGTCGCCATGTCGAAGATGTCCCCGTACACGCCGAGCTGCAACTGATCGGCCGCGTCGTTGCCGGCCACCACGGGACCGATGCCGCGCCAGCCGGGCACCTCCAGCTCCGTGGTGCAGGCCTCCGGGACGTGTCCGTTGAGCCGGTTCAGCACGTGCAACCGGGGCTGCTGCTGCCGTGCCAGTCTCAGCAGCCAGGAGACGGCGGCGTGCACGTCCTCCTGCTCGTCCAGCCTCAGGAGCGCGTGCAGCGAGTAGGTGGCGTCACGGATCCAGGCGAAGCGGTAGTCGTAGTTCTTGGTGCCCTCCCGGTTCTCCGGCAGGGAGGTGGTGGCCGCTGCCGCGATCGATCCGGACGGGCTGTGGCCGAGCAGCTTCAGCACCAGCGCGCTGCGGCGTACCTCGTCCTGGTAGGGACCGTCATACTCCAGCAGATCCGTCCAGCGCCGCCACAGGTCCACGCTGAGGTCCACGTTGCGGCGGATCGCGGGCGTCTGCGGCAGCCGCAGCGGCTCCGCCGCGGTCCCTACGACGGCCAGCAGGTGCTCGGTCCCCTCACCGGAGGTGAACCGTCCGGCGATGGTCTGCGGGCCGGCGTCGTGCGCTCCGATGTCCTCGCCGCGCACGGCGAGGGAAACCTCGCCCACGCGGATCACCGGACCCTGGTCGGTCTGCTGCACCCACGGGGAGGCGGTGTTCAGCATGGTCCCCGGGACCACGCGCCACCGCATCGGGACCTGGCCGTCGAGGCCCTCCACGCAGCGTGCGAGCTCCGTCCAGGGCAGGGCGCCGGTGGAGCCCATGTTCACTGAATCGGTGACCCGCACGGTGCCCACCGGGGTGCGGTAGGTCGTGCTGAGCACGTTGGTGCCGGGGACGTACTGCCGGTGGGTGTGCAGGTCGGTGGCGACGTCCACGCCCGCGGCGGTGAGCGCCTCCTGGTCCGGGTGGAGCTCGATGCAGCCACCGTGGTCCGCGTCCAGCAGCCGGGCGAACACCGGGGCGGAGTCCAGGTCCGGCACGGGGAACCAGTCCACGGAGCCGTCATGTGCCACCAGGGCCACGGTCCGGCCGTTGCCGATCGCGGCATAGGAGCGCAGATCCACATAGCCGTCACGGCGGGCCTCCAGATTCATGCGCCCGCTCGCAGCATCCTCACTCACAGCCTCCCCAATCGCAGCTTTCCCGCTCACAGCATCGGCGAGCCGCCCGTGACGGCCACGCGCGCCCCGGAGACGTAGCTGCCGTCGTCGCTGGCCAGCATCACGTAGACCGGGGCCAGCTCCGCCGGCTGGCCGGTGCGGCCGAGCGGCACCTGCTGACCGAAGTCCTCCACCTGATCCTCCGGCAGGGTGGACGGGATCAGCGGCGTCCAGATCGGGCCGGGGGCCACCGAGTTCACGCGGATGCCCTTCGGGCCGAGCAGCTGCGCCAGGGAGGCGGAGAAGTTCGCGATGGCCGACTTGGTCGCCGCATAGGGCGCGAGGGTCGGGCTGGGGGAGTCCGCGTTCACCGAGGAGGTGCCGATGATGGAGGCGCCCGGCTTCAGGTGCGGCAGCGCGGCCTTGGCCAGAGAGAAGTAGTGGCCCACGTTGAGCCGGAACGTGTGGTCGAACTCCTCGTCCGAGATGTCCTCGAGGTTTTCATGGCTCATCTGGAACGCGGCGTTCGCCACCAGCACGTCCAGCCGGCCGAACTCGTCGATGGTCCGCTGCACCACGCTGCGGCAGTGGGCCGGATCGGAGAGGTCGCCGGGGATCAGTACGGCGCGGCGTCCGGCCTCCTCGACATACCGGGCGGTGTCCTGCGCGTCCTCGTCCTCATTGAGGTAGGCGATCACCACGTCCGCACCCTCCCGGGCGAAGGCGATGGACACGGCGCGGCCGATCCCGCTGTCCCCGCCGGTGATGATGGCGGCCCTGCCCTGAAGCTTGCCGGAACCCCGGTAGCTGGTCTCACCGCAGTCCGGCAGAGGAGTCATTTGCGACTGCACACCCGGGGGCTGCTGTTGCTGCGCGGGGATGTGCTCCGGGAAGCGGTCGGCGTTCGTCTCAGGTGCTGGAGTCATGGTGGTCTCCCGTCGTCGATCACGTGCCGCCCACTGTAGCGAGCACTCCGGACGCCCACCACCGGTCACGGCCGTCCTACCGACGGACGATCGGCACCGCCGGGTCCCGGTGGTCCGAGGGGGCGGGAACGCCGGTCGCGGCCGATGAGGCCGGGGAGTCAGGGGTTCGGCGCAACGGTCTCGGCCATCGCCGCGGTCCCGCCCACCGCCGCAGGGCCGCCGGAGTCTCCAGCAGCCAGGTGCCCCGGGCGGCCCGGCCCAGCAGCAGCCCCACGCCGATCGCGGTGAGGGCCACGGCCACCACGGTCCACGCCGCCCAGGGGGCTGCGAGCAGGGGTGACCCGGTCAGGTAGAGCACGCAGGTCAGGGTGACCACGATCGTGGTGTGGGAGAGGTATACCTCCAGGGTGTGCCGGCCCAGGAACGCCAGCGCGCGGGCCGCCGGGCGCATCCGCTGCAGGGACACCGCGAGGGCGATCCCGCCGAGCACCCCGCAGACCTGCCCGAGGAACACCACGCCCGGTTGGTTCCGCTGGTCCTCGAGCAGCCCGAGCCAGGCGAAGGCCACGAGCCAGCCGAGCGCGACGCCGGTGAGCGCCACGGCGGCCGCGGCGGCCAGTGTCATGACACGGATC
>NZ_JALDXU010000145.1:0-4910 GCF_032154715.1 Citricoccus sp.
CGGTGCACGAGCAGCTGGCGGTGCGCACCATCTGCGGTGCCCTGCTGGAGGAGGAACCGGAGTTGCATGATGACGTCTACTTCGGCGCCTTCTCGGCGCTCGATCTGGCGGATCGGTACGCCGAACGGATGCTGACACGGTGGGCGGCATGAGCGGGACGGAAGAGCCCTCCCCGGGCCACCCGGACGTGATCCTGTGTCCCGGAGGGCCGATGCTGCTGCGCGGTGACCACGTGGTGCAGGACGAGGACGGCAACGAGCACCGCACGTGGCGCCCCGTCAGCGCCGTCTGCCGGTGCGGGGCCTCCGCAGTCAAGCCGTGGTGCGACGGCACGCACAAGGTGCTGCGCCAGCGCGGTAATTAAGCGTGTCCCCGGCCGTTGCCGGACGGAGTGACCGATCCGGTATGGGGCGCCCATGGTGGGGGACGGTGTGCGAGCGAGTCCACCCCCTGGCCGCCCCACGAGCGCACTTTTAATGGGCGTTCCGCATTCATTGCACCGGCCCTGAGCCCTCGCTACCTTGAACGCACGTCACCACCTTTGACCGGCTCTCAGAGGTTCGGCAGAGGGGTGGCCGATGCAGGGTCTCCGCGGTCATCCCGCTGGAAGAACCCCGACTCCACCGACGTGTGGACGCACGCCGGACGCTACAAGTCAGGAGAGCATGCCATGCAGGACTTCAACACTGTAGAGCAACTTCAGGATGCGACCGTCTACGGCACTGATGGCGAGAAGATCGGATCCGTCGGCCAGGTGTATCTCGATGACCGCACGAACCAGCCCACCTTCGTCACGGTGAAAACGGGACTCTTCGGAGCCAAGGAGACCTTCGTCCCAATCTCGAAGGCCAGCCCCTCCCGGGACGGACTGCAGGTTCCCTTCGACAAGGCGTTCGTCAAGGATGCCCCGAACGTCGATGCCGATGGATCTCTGACCCCGCAGGAGGAACAGCGGATCTACGAGTACTACTCCATCGACTCTTCGGGTACGGCCGACACCGGCCGGGACACGGCCGGCATGGGCCGGGACACCGCCGACGCCGGCCGGGACACCGTCGGCACCGACCAGGGCACGGCGGGCGCCGTCCCCGGTGCTGATCATGATGCCGGGCGTGACACCAGGGGCGATGCACGCCGCGATGTCGGCACGGACACCGAGTCCGTCACCGCACGGAACGAGCAGCTCAACGTCGGCACCGAGGTCCATGAGACCGGCCGGGTGCGGTTGCGCAAGCACGCCTACACCGACACGGAGACGGTCGAGGTGCCGGTGAGCCGGGAAGAGATCGTCGTGGAGCGTGAGCCCGTGGACCCGAACTCGGCGGAAGCCCGGCGCGGGACCGGAGACGAGGAGGTGGAGGTGACCACCCACGAAGAGGTCCCCGTGGTGAACAAGACGGCGACGGCTGAGAAAGTCACCGTGGACAAGACCCAGGTCCAGGACACCGAGCGGGTCGCCGGAACCGTGCAGCACGAGGACGTCGAGGTGGATGAAGACGGCCCGGACGCCGGCCGTCGCGATCGACGCGACTGACCCCGACGGTCCCTGACGCCCGAGCTCTCACCAAACCCAACCGTCGGTTGAGAGCTCGGGCCGCCGGGTCGATCAGGCTGGCAGTGACCAGGTTGGCCGGAACGGCTAGTCGGCCGACGCGTTTTCCGTTAGCGTGACAGATGGGTCTAGCAGTGGGCTCTTCCGAAGCGACTTTCAGGAGAATCGTGGAGCAATCACTGCGTGTCCATATTGAGGCCCCCGTACTGACCGGACCGGTCCGGACTGACGTCACCAGCCCGCCACAGCCCTCCTCGCCTGCGGCTCCTGATCCGATGCGGCTGATCCTGAAGGTCGGGCCCATGGCCCACGGAGGGCACTGCGTCGCTCGCCATGAGGGGAGGCCGGTGTTCGTCCGTCACGCGATCCCCGGCGAGACCGTCATCGCGGAACTGACCGCCGCCGCGCCCTCGGACCAGTTCTGGCGGGCGGACACCGTCAAGGTGATTCGCCCCTCGGAGTTCCGGCGTCTGAACCAGTGGAAGCTGGCCGACTCGCTGCGCTCCTACCCTGCTGGCCGCCAGCCCGTGGTCGGCGCGGAATACGGCCACATCGTGCTGGAGTACCAGCGCCGGCTCAAGGCACAGGTCTTCCGGGACACCATGGTCCGGTTGGGCCGGCAGACGGTGGAGGACGTGGAGGTCCTCGTCCACGGGATGACCGGCGACGAACCTTCCGGACTCCATTGGCGCACCCGTACCACCTTCGCCGTCTCCCCGGGGGGCCGGTTGTCCATGCCCGTCCACAGCGGCCGGAACACCATTCCGGTGAGCAACATCCCGCTGGCGGTCCCGGAACTCAACGAACTGCACCTGTGGGAGATCGACTTCTCCGGCGCGGCCAGCGTGAAGGTCACCACGCCGGGCCACTGCCGCGAAGCCCTCATCATCGTCACCCCGCTCCCGCAGATCGCCGACTCACCGGAGACGCTGACGAGCTATATGACGGTCTGGCGGCGTCAGCTGTCCAGGCTTCCGAAGCGGATCTCCGCCGTGGTCGCCGTGGGCAAGGCCGGAAAGAATCAGACGAGCCAGAAGACCGAGACCCAGACGGCACTCGGAGGCACGGCGGAGGACGTCCTGCTGCGTGGCCGTTCCTGGGTGCAGGAGGACGTCTGTTCGGAGCGGTTCGGCACCCGGACCTTCCGGGTCACCGGAGAAGGGTCCTGGCCGGTCCACCGGGACGCCCCGGCCACCCTCGTCGAGGCCGTCATGGACGCCGCCGAGGTCCAGGACGGCCAGGTGGTGGCAGACCTGGATGCGGGGGCAGGTCTGTTCTCCCGCTTCCTCGCCGCAGCGACCGGTCCGAAGGGCGCAGTCCTCTCCGTCGAAGCGGATCCCCGGGCGAGCCGTGATGCCCGGCAGAACCTGCAGGACGTGTCCCACGCGATCGCGCTCAACGGGACAGCCGCTGAGGTGCTGAGCGGCTGGCTGCAGGCGCCGGATTCCGGATTCTCGGAAGGCGGTCTCCACAGCCGCCACGTCGACACGGTGGTGATGCACCCAGCGCGGCCGGGTGCCGGACGCGCGGTGCTCAGCCGGCTTCACGAGCTTCATCCCGGCAGGATCGTCTACGTCGCCGGGGATCTGGCGGCGTTCGCCCAGGACACCCGTTGTCTCAACGAGCGCGGGTGGAGGCTGGAGACCGTCCAGGTCTTCGACCTCTCGCCGGACACGCACCACATGACCTCGGTCGGCGTGTTCACCAGACCACGTGCCTGACCTGGCGGGACAGTAGATCTAACGATCGAAGTGCGTCTTGGTCGGAGCCTGGCCCACCTGGTCCACCAGGCTGGTGGCCAGGTCGCGAACCTTGATGTTGCGGTGACTGGAGACCTCCGTCAGGATCTTGAAGGCCTCCTCTTGCGAGCACCGGTTCTGACCCATGATGACGCCCACCGCGAGGTCAATGGACGTGCGGGATCGCAGGGCCGCGTCCAGGTCCGCCTGGGTCTCCTGGTGACGGGCCAACCGCACCGCCAGCCGAAGACCCTTGGATGTGATGCCGAGGATGCTCTCGATCTCATGGCGTGAGACCGCGTCATAACTCTGGTGATCGGAGAAGTAGATATTGAAGCAACCGGAGGCCTCACCGGCCAGGTCGAAGGGGAAGGCCAGGACGGAACTGACTCCGGCTTCCGCCGCCAGTGACGTGAAGGCGGGCCAGCGCTCATCGGACGCGCAGTCCGGGACGAACTGTGGCACCAACTCGGCTGCCGCGGTCAGGCAGGGCCCATCTCCCAACTCATACTGCTGGGCGTCCAGATCGTCGATCCACTCAGCGCTCGAGGCCATGGTGGCCGCGCGTTTCTGGCGCAAGACCGTCACCGAGCACCACAGCATTCCCGGGGTGGTCGACATGCCCTCGTGCAACGCCGTGGTGAAGTCCTCCACGAACGCCTGCAGGTCGGGGCTGTCGAGCAAAAGGTCGTAGAGCCACTCGCTCGCGGTGCCCTGCTCCGTCTCAGTCATGCACCCATGCTATCCCCGCCTGGCGCCGCGGACCGGCGCCAGGTCAGCGGCAGATCAGCAGTGAAGCAACGGTGGATCAGCGCGCGAGGCGCACCAGCACGCCGCGATCGAAGGCGCGTGTCTCGACCACTGTGACCGAGCCCTCCGGACGCTGGGCTGCCTCGGCCGCGATCGTCTCCGCCTGTTCGGTGGTGCCGAGCTGGAGCAGGCCAGAGCCGCCGTCGGCCAGGTGCCGGTCCATGAGGCCCACGCAGCTCCGCGCGAGGTCGAGGCCGTCGTCGCCGCCGTCGATGGCGAGCACCGGATCCGCGGGGAACCGCGAGGTGTCCGCCGAGCGCACCCACGGCGGGTCCGCCACGACCATGGCGAAGCGCTCACCCTCCGCCAGGGCGTCTTCCAGCCGGGCCAGGCGGAAGTCGATGCGCTCCGTCAGGCCGTTCGCCGCCGCGTTCTGCCGGGCGAACTCCTCGGCCACGGGGTTCACGTCCACCATGACCAGGCGGCGGTCCGAGTCCCGCACGGCGCCCAAACCGATATGCCCGACGCCGGCGCAGAGTTCCAGCACCGGGCCCGGTGCCGCCTCGGCCAGCAGTTCGGCCGCCCACGTGGACTGCGCCTCGGTCCAGGGCCGTGGCTCGAGCACGCGCTCGTCGAACGAGATGGCCAGGCCGCAGAAGGTCAGGTGTCGCATGACCTTCATTCTGCCGGACCAACGCCGGCCGTGACCGCCATGGACATCGTGGCATCTCAGGGTGTTGAGGAGGCTCAGGATGCCGCGCGCAGGCTCAGTTCGGGGATGCTGCGTTCGTCCTCGAGCAGTCCGA
This sequence comes from Citricoccus sp., assembly GCF_032154715.1. Classification (GTDB taxonomy): domain Bacteria; phylum Actinomycetota; class Actinomycetes; order Actinomycetales; family Micrococcaceae; genus Citricoccus. The sequence goes on from NZ_JALDXU010000145.1 coordinate 4,848, forward strand.
GGAGGTATGTGCCGTAGCCGGATTTGAGGAGGGGTTCGGCCACGCGGCGGAGTTGGTCGTCGG
>NZ_JALDXU010000046.1:0-26089 GCF_032154715.1 Citricoccus sp.
CCCCCCCACGGCCGTACCGGCGTCAGCGCTCAGGAAGTGCGCGGTGCGCTGATGGCGGCGCGCGTGGTCCACGTCGATCTGCAGCACGGTGGCCTCAGGGCCGAAGACCGTGCCGTAGCGCATCTGGAAGGGGTTCATGCTTGCACCGACCACCAGCACCACATCGGCCTGGCGCATGATCTCCACCCGCTCCAGGCGGCCGAAGCCACCGGCGATGCCCAGGTCACCCTCGGGGCCGGCCACGTTGCGGGCCATCACGGAGGTCGCCAGCAGCGCACCCAACCGATCGGCCAGGTCCCGCAGCGCCTCGGGGCCGCCCGGGGAGTCCAGCACGCCCCGGCCCGCGACGAGCAGTGGCCGCTCCGCCGTGCGCAACGCTGCGGCCAGCGGCTCCAGTTCGGCCGCGGCGGGTCCACTGCCCTCCGGCGCGCCGTCCACCGCCGCTCCCGCAGTGCTCCCCGCCGAGGCGTGCACCGGAGTCTCGACGAGGTCGTAGGGGATCGCGACGATGACGGGTCGCCGACCGGACGCGGCGCGGGCGTAGGCGTCCCGCACCTGGGCGGCCGGATCCCGGTCGTCCAGGCGGATGGTCTCCACGCCGGCCGCAGCGGCCATCCCGACCTGGTCGATGTCGAAGAAGCGGGGCCCCGTGGTGGGAACATCGCCCACGATCAGCACGAGGGGGATCCGGGCCAGCGACGCCTCGGCCAGAGCGGTGAGGGTGTTGGTGAAGCCGGCACCGTAGGTGACGGTCGCGGTCCCGATCCGGCCCGAGGCCCGGTGGTAGGCGTCGGCGGCAGCGACGGCCCCGGCCTCGTGGCGCACGGTGACCAGCGGGAACCCCGTACTGGTCAGCTCACTGATCAGGTGGGCGTTGCCGTTGCCCATCAGCCCGAAGAGCAGGTCGGCCCGCTCCCGGACCACACCGGCCACGGCCTGGGGGACGGTGGCGCGCGCGGCGGAGTCGCCGGACGGCACGGGGATGTCGGCGGGCTCGGTGCGCGAGGCGGTCGGGGCGGGTGCAGCGGTCACGGTGGAACTCCTCGGCGTGATGGACGTCAGGTCTTGCCGAGAAGTGTGTCCGGTCAACCCGTGCTGCGCAATCGAGCCAGCCTCAGCTGCACATCCTGTGCATTCTGACGCGCATGGCGGGCCAACCACTGGACATCCTGACCAGCGCAGCACACTCCTCGTGACCTCAGGGAGTCGAGTCGGCCACCGCATGCAGCAGGGGCAGCGTGCGCCCCTGGATGTGGGTGCGCAGGGCCAGGGAGGACGAGGTGCGCGCCACGCCGTCCAGCTGGGAGATCCGGTCCAGCACGTCCTGCAGGTCCTGGCCATTGCGGGCCACCACGCGCAGGTGCAGGTCATGGTCCCCGGTGACCGTGTAGAGGTCGGTGACCTCGGGGATGGCCGAGAGGATCGCCTCCGTCACCGGCCCATGCCCCACGTTCTGGATGATGTCCACGAAGCAGAAGGCCACCAGGTCATAGCCGAACCCCGCGGGGTCGACCTGCGGGACGATCGCCGAGACCACTCCGTTCGCGTGGAGGCGGGCCAGCCGGCTGGTCACGGTGCCGCGGGCCACGCCCAACCGCCGGGCGCATTCCAGGACGGGCAGTTGCGGTTCGTCCGTAAGCAGCTGGATGAGGCGGGCGTCGAGGTCGTCGGGTTGCATGGCGCCCATTCTGGCACCGGCACGCCCGGCCGGCTCAGTCCCCCGGCGCGAGCTTGCCACGCAGGCGGGCGCGCATGGCCGTGCTGGCGTCGTTCAGCCCCACCACCTCAACGGTCTTGCCGTAGCGCTCGTACTTCTCCGTGATGGCATCCAGGCTGGCCACGGTGGAGGCATCCCACACGTGGGACCGGGTCAGGTCGATGACCACTCGCTCGGGGTCCGCGAGGTAGTCGAACTGCGTGTAGAGGTCGTTCGAGGAGGCCCAGAACAGCTCACCGTCCACGGTGTACGTGACGCTCCCGCCGCCGTCGTGCGCGTGGTCCTCTGAGCTGACGCTCCGCCGGACCGTCACGAAGTGCGCCACCCTCCGGGCGAAGAGCACCATGGCGGCCAGCACGCCGAGCCCCACGCCCACCGCGAGGTTCCCGGTGGCCACGGTGCCGGCCACCGTCATGAGCATGACCAGCGTCTCGGACAACGGCATGGCCCGCAGTGTGGAGGGACGGATCGAGTGCCAGTCGAAGGTGGCCCAGGAGACATAGACCATCACGGCCACCAGGGCGGCCATCGGGACCTTGCCGACCAGCTCGCCCAGCAGGACGGAGAGCACCAGCAGCATGACGCCGGCCGTCAGGGTGGAGAGCCGGGTGCGGGCTCCGTTGGCCTTGGTGTTGATCATGGTCTGGCCGATCATGGCGCAACCGCCCATGGTGCCGAAGAACCCGGAGATGATGTTCGCCCCGCCCTGGCCCAGGGACTCCCGGGTCTTGGAGGAGCCGGTGTCCGTGACATCGTCCACCAGTTTGGCGGTCATGAGGGACTCCATCAGCCCGACGACGGCCATGGCGAACGCGTAGGGGGCGATCACCTGGAGCGTCTCCAGGGTGAACGGCACCTCCGGCAGCACCAGCACCGGCAGGGCCTGCGGCAGCTCGCCCTTGTCCCCCACGGTCGGCACGGCCATCTGGGTGGCGATCACCAGGCCCGTCACCACCACGATCGAGACCAGCGACGCCGGCACCGCCTTGGTCAGCAGCGGGAACAGGAAGATGAGGGCCAGGCCCAGTGCCACCAGGACGTAGACCAGCCAGGGGACGTCCATCAGGTCCGGCAATTGGGACATGAACATGAGGATCGCGAGCGCGTTGACGAACCCGGTCATCACGCTGCGGGGGATGAAGCGCATCAGCTTGGCGATGCCGAGCAGGCCCATCGCCACCTGCAGGATGCCGGCCAGGATGACCGTGGCGAACAGGTAATCCACCCCGTGACTGGCCACCACCGGGGCGATGACCAACGCCGTGGCGGCGGTGGCCGCCGAGATCATGGCCGGCCGGCCCCCGAGGAACGAGATGGAGATGGCCATGATGGCCGCGGCGAACAACCCGACCGCCGGGTCCACGCCGGCGATCAGCGAGAACGCGATGGCCTCGGGGATGAGCGCCAGTCCCACCACGAGTCCGGAGAGCACCTCGGTCTTGAGCCACTCGGGGCGGCGCAGGGTCAGCCACACGGATTGGCGTTGCTCGGGGGTCGCGCCACCGTGCCCCAGGGAGAGGTTCTGGGCCACCTCGGGATGGTGCGGCAGCAGCGGAGGCGCGGGGACGTCGTCGGGCATGGCAAGGACTCCGGATGTTCGAGGGTGACGCCTCCACAGTAGCCGCGGCGTGGCACCGGAGAGGTTCCTACACTGGATACATGAGCAACCAGCCGCAGAACCCGCAGCAGCCGCACACCCGCCGGCCGGACGCCGACGCCACCGTCAACGCGGAGAGCGGCCTGCCGTCCTCGGCCCCGCAGGCCGCCTGGCCCGAGCCGGTGGACACCGGCCCGCTGCAAGTCAGCTACCGCATCCGCGTCCAGGCTCCCGCCGCCGAGTTGTACGCGATCCTCGCCAACCCGCACCGGCACCACGAGGTGGACGGCTCGGCCACCGTCCAGTACGCCCGGACCGGTCCGGACCGCGTCACGGCAGGCGACGAGTTCACCGTGGCCATGCGGAAGTTCGGCGTGCCCTACACCATGAAGCTCGTGGTCACCGCCGCTGACGAGAACGAGCTGGTGGAATGGCAGCACCCCGGCGGGCACCGCTGGCGGTGGCGGTTCGAGGACCAGGGGGACGGCAGCACCCTCGTCACCGAGACCTTCGACTACTCCTGGACCCGGCACGTGGTGGCCCGCGGCTATGAGCTGACCCGGCGCCCGCAGGACAACGCCACGGGCATCCGAGCCTCGCTGACCCGCCTGGCCGGCCGGTACCTGTAGCCCCGGCAGTCAGTCCCTGCCAGCCCCTGTCCGACGCCGGCCGGCGGCCCTGCCGCACACGGCGCCGGGGCGCGGGGCCGGATTGCCAGCGCCTTCACAGCGGCGGCCAAGTCCATGAACAGGTCGGCTCCCTACAGTGGAGAGCACCTCATCAAGGTGCGAGTGATGACAGGAAGAGGCCCCGGGCCCGGCAGATAGCGTCCCCCTCACGCAGCCGGATCACCCGGGGTCTCGTCATGCCCGCAGCGGCAGTCCCGGCTTAGAAGAAGCCCTGCTTGCCCTCGGCGTAGGAGACCAGCAGGTTCTTGGTCTGCTGGTAGTGGTCCAGCATCATCTTGTGGTTCTCCCGTCCGAAGCCGGAGGACTTGTAGCCGCCGAAGGCCGCGTGGGCGGGGTAGGCGTGATAGTTGTTCACCCAGACGCGGCCGGCCTGGATGGCCCGCCCGGCCCGGTAGGCGGTGTTGCCGTTGCGGGACCAGACACCGGCGCCCAGGCCGTAGAGGGTGTCATTGGCGATCCGCATGGCGTCGTCGAAGTCGGAGAACGTGGTCACGGAGACCACGGGGCCGAAGATCTCCTCCTGGAAGACGCGCATGGAGTTGTCACCGCGGAAGATCGTGGGCTGGACGTAGTAACCCCCGGCCAGTTCGCCGCCGAGCTCGACTCGCTCACCGCCGATCAGCACCTCGGCCCCCTCCTGCCGGCCGATGTCCAGGTAGGACGTGATCTTCTCCAGCTGGTCGTTGGACGCCTGGGCCCCCATCATCGTCTCGGTGTCCAGGGGATGGCCCTGCTTGATGGCCCGCGTGCGTTCCACCACGGCGTCCAGGAACCGGTCCGCGATGGACTCCTGGACCAGCGACCGGGACGGGCAGGTGCAGACCTCACCCTGATTGAGGGCGAACATGGTGAAGCCCTCCTGGGCCTTGTCCCAGTAGGCGTCGTCAGAGGCCAAGACGTCCTCGAAGAAGAGGTTCGGGGACTTGCCGCCCAGCTCAAGGGTCACCGGGATGAGGTTCTCGGAGGCGTACTGCATGATGAGCCGGCCCGTGGTGGTCTCGCCGGTGAAGGCGATCTTGCGGATGCGCTTGTTGGCGGCCAGCGGCTTGCCGGCCTCGAGGCCGAAGCCGTTGACGATGTTCCACACCCCTGCCGGCAACAGGTCACCGATCAGCTCGGCCAGCACCAGAATGGAAGCCGGGGTCTGCTCGGCGGGCTTCATCACCACGGCATTGCCGGCCGCCAGCGCCGGGGCGAGCTTCCAGACCGCCATGAGGATCGGGAAGTTCCACGGGATGATCTGTCCCACCACGCCGAGCGGCTCGTGATAGTGGTACGCCACCGTATCCTCGTCGAGCTGGGACAGCGATCCCTCCTGGGCCCGGATGGTCCCGGCGAAGTACCGGAAGTGGTCGATGGCCAGCGGGATGTCCGCATTGAGGGTCTCGCGGACGGCCTTGCCGTTGTCCCAGGTCTCGGCGACCGCGAGCAACTCGAGATTCTGCTCCATGCGGTCAGCGATCTTGTTGAGGATCACCGCCCGCTCGGCCGGAGACGTCCTGCCCCAGGCCGGGGCGGCGGCATGGGCCGCGTCCAGGGCGGCCTCGATGTCCTCCGGGGTGCCGCGCCCGACCTCCGTGAAGGCCTTGCCAGTCACCGGTGACGGGTTCTCGAAGTACTGGCCCTTGACGGGGGCCTCCCACTCACCGCCGATGTAGTGCTCATACCGCGGCTTGAAGGTCACCTTCGAGCCCTCGGTTCCCGGGTTCGCGTAGATCGTCATGTCAGCTCCTGGATTGCGGGGTGGGTGATCACGTCAAGGTGAGGATAGTCACAGTGACGTTGCATCCACGTTGCGTCCGCACGGGGTCCCGCAGGACCGGCCCGCTTGGACGGGCCCGCCTCAGGTCTGCTCGGCCTGAAGCCGCTCCACGGTGCTGACGGCCAGGGACCGGCGGGGAGAATCGGCGGGCAGCATCTTCAAGGACATCATCCACAGCTCGAGGTCCCCGGCCGCCTCGGGCCGGCCCAGGTAGGCCCAGAGATCCCCGATCCCGGCGTCCTGGAGCACGGCCTCCCGCAGGGCGACGTCCAGCTGGTGGCGGATATCGATGATCCCGGGTGCCGCGGACCGGGGCAGCACCGCCCCTGCGGCATGGCCCAAGGCCAGGGTCACCTCGCCCCGGCGCAGGGCCTCCCGCGCCAGGACCGCATCCGTGACCAGCGTGCCCTCCAGGCGGTAGGGCCGGGCCCGGAGCATCACACCGGGCAGGCCGGCCTCGAGGGCACGGCGGAGCCGGTGCACCTCGGCACGGAGGGTGGTGCCGGCGTCATAGCCGTAGACAAGTTCTGCCAGCCGGGCACCGTCCAGTCCGGGTCCATGCCACGTGAGCAGCGTCAGGATCTCGGCGTGCTTGCCGGGGATCTCCCGCCACGCCCCGTCAGCGTCCGCCCAACGCGGCGGAAGGCCGCCGGTGACGTGCAGGACGGTCTCGCGGCCGGCGTCGTACTCTGGAGCGTCCAGGGAGTCCGCGCCCGACGACGGCGCCGCGGCCCACCCACCGGAGGCACCACGGAGTGGGGCCGGGTTCGGCGCGGGGCTCGGAGCCGAATTCCATGCGGAGGCCCGCAGCAACTGCTCCCGCCAGGCCGAATGCACGGCCGCGGCCGCGGCCTTCAGCAGGGGCAGGGCCAGCGGGGAGATGGCCTCGTCACCGCCCGTCAAGTCGATGACACCGACGATCCGGCCGTCAGCCGGGTCTCGGAGGGGAACCGCCGAGCAGCTCCACGGATGCACCACGGGATTGAAGTGCTCGGCCCGGCTCACCTGCACGGGCCGGCCGGAGAAGAGCGCCGTCCCCGGGGCCGACGTGCCCATGGCAGTCTCGGACCAGTCGGCACCGGGCACGAACCCCATGGCATCGGCGCGGCGGCGGGCCTGGTCATCGCCCTCGACCCACAACAGCTGCCCCTCCTGATTCCCCACGGCGACGATCAGGCCGGCCTCCGCGGCAGGGTCCACGAGGAGCCGCCGGATGATGGGCAGCACCGGCGCCAGCGGGTGTCCCCGCCGGACGTCACGCAGGTCCGAGTCCGTGACCATGCGGGGCTCCAGGGTCTTTCCGGCACCGCCGTGCACCACTAGCGAGCGCCGCCAGGACTCGGCGACCTCGGCACGGATCTGACCGAGTACCCCGCGCTGATCCGGCCCGGACAATTCACCGCGCGCCCGTTCGACGATCCGTTGATAGGCCTCACCGGACAGCGAGAGGGTCACCGGGGTTCCATCAGGCGGGACCGGATGAGGAAGCGCTTGCCTTCGGGAGCCTCCACGGAGAAGCCCGAGCCGCGGCCGTCGACCACGTCCAGGGTCAGGTGGGTGTGCTTCCAGTACTCGAATTGCTCACGGCTCATCCAGAACGGCAGTCCGGTGCCCTTCGGCAGCTCGAAGGTCCCCAGCAGCACGTCCGCTCCCCCGGTCTTGAAGTCCCCGGCCGGGAAGCACATCGGCGAGGACCCGTCGCAGCAGCCGCCGGACTGGTGGAACATCAGCGGACCGTGGACCTGCTGGAGCGAGCCGATCAGGTCGAGCGCGGCCTGGGTCATGCCGACGCGGGACACGGTCTCGCCGTCGATCTCGGGGCGGGCATCCAGCACCGAGCCGGCATCGGCCGTGCCGGCGGCCCGGTCCGACTCGATGACTTCCGTGGCTTCGGTACGGGTTGATTCCGTGGACGGGGACGTCATGGCGCAACCTCCTGGCTGTGGCGGTGCATCCACGGTATCCCTCGCCGTGGCCCACGTCACTACCGGCGGCATGTCCGAACGGGCCACCGATGGCGTGCGGCCCGTTAACGGCAGTAGGGGAATCTGACGCTCAAAACCGATGGCCTTGGGCGTCAGACTCCCCCACTGACGACGGGACCTCGACGGCCCTCCTGCTCAGTAGGCCTTGACCCGCTGGTCCACGATCAGGTGGATGAGGGCGAAGGTGCCCTCCTCGTCGATGGCCTGGACGGCGGCCTCAACGGCGGCCGGGACGTCGGTGTCCTGCTCCACGCGCACGCCGAAGCCGCCGAAGGCCTCGGCCATCTTTGCGAAGTCCGGGTTCTTCAGCTGCGTGCCGGAGACCCGGTTCGGGTAGTCCCGCTCCTGGTGGGTACGGATCGTGCCGTACTCCTGGTTGTCCATCACGACCACCAGCGGGGTGGCACCGTACTGGGCGGCGGTGGCCAGCTCCTGGCCGTTCATGAGGAACTCGCCGTCACCGGCGATGGTCACCACGCGGCGGCCTGGGTGATTCAGGGATGCGGCCACAGCGGAGGGCACCGAGTATCCCATGGAGCCGTTGCGGGCCGAGACCATGGCGGCGTAGGAGTTGGTCGGGAAGTATCGGTGCGCCCAGTTCGTGTGCTCACCGGCGCCCAGGGTGATCATGGCGTCCTCGGGCAGCGACTGCACCAGGTGGGCCATGAGCGTGTCCATGCGGGCTTGACCCTCGGACGGCTCGGCGGACGGCAGGGCGGCGAACTTCTCCTGCTCGCCGCGCATGCGCGAGGTCCATTCCTTCCACGAGTCCTTGACGGCCAGGTCCATGCGGACGAGATCCCGCACGAACACGTCCGGCTTGGCCACGATCTGGTGGGACACGGGGCCGGAGCGGCCGCGCAGCGAGGGATCGATGGTGACGAGGAAGTTCTTCCTGTCCCAGTTCTGACGGATGGTGAAGCCGTCCGTGACCACGTCACCGGGGACGGTGCCCACGAAGACGATGAGGTCTGTCTCCTCGAGCAGATCATAGGTCGGCTTCGGCCGGCCGTAGCCGATCGGGCCCACATAGGACGGGGAGGTGAACGGCACGGTGCCCTCGGTGCGCCATTCGGCGGCCGCGGGGATGTGGTGCTCCTCGAGCCAGGTCGTCAGGGCCTCGGCGCCCTCGGTGGTCCAGTCGTTGCCACCGGTGATGAACAGCGGCTTGTCGGACTCCTGCAGGGCCTCGTTCAGGGCCTTCCAGTCCTCCACGGTCATGCCACCGGTGGCCACCGGGATGTTCGGATGCAGCTCGGGGCTGATCTGCTCCTTGATGATGTCCTCGTGCAGGCCCACGATCACCGGGCCGGGACGGCCGGACGTAGCGGCGAACATGGCCTCGGCCACGATCTCGGAGGCACGGCTGGCGTGGTCCAGGGTCATCACGCGCTTGGCGCCGGATTCGAACCACATCTGCGGATCGAACTCCTGGAAGGCCTCCTTGCCGCGGTGCTCGAACGGGATCAGACCCACGAACAGGACCATCGCGGTCGAGTCCTGCCACGCGGTGTGCAGGCCCACATGGGCGTTGGCGGCACCGGGGCCGCGTGTCACCATGGCAATGCCCGGAACAGAGTTCATCTTGCCGTCGGCCTCAGCCATGTAGGCGGCACCGCCCTCGTGGCGGCAGATGATGTTCTCGATAGAGGAGTGGTGCAGGCCGTCCAGCACATCGAGATAGCTCTCACCCGGAATGGAATAGATCCGCTTGACGCCGTGCGCCTCGAGGGTGTCGACGATGACGTGTCCGGCCGACTTCGTGCCGGCCGTGGTCTGTTCAGTGCTCATGCAGTACTCCTTGGACTGTGGGCGGTGCCGGGCATACCGGCTCCGCGGCCCGAGATGGTCCTCGGGCGGCGCGCAGGTCAAACTTTGTACAAAGTACCCCAGCTCCGGGGCCCCTCCCGGCGCTGTGGCCGGATGTGTCGTCCGCACCGAGCACGCGGTCCTTCCTGAACGCGATCTGGGGAGTTCCTGTCCACTACCCGTTTCAGGGCGAATCGCCTGACCAGCACCCCCAAGCAGACGTACAGTGCTGTCACCGTCCGAAGTATTCATCCCCGAATTCCGGACAGCATCAAAAGGACGAAACGCACCATGTTCTCAGCAACCACCACCAGTCGCCTGGCCCAGGCCGCGACGCTTGCCAACACGGCCCCCGGCCCCCGCGGCGGTCGCCTCCTCCCCGACCGTCTCGACCAGCCGGCCGAACTCCCCGCAGTCCTGCCGGACTGGGACTTCGACGAGGATCCCTCCAGCGCCACCCTGCGCTCCGTCCGCAAGCTGCGCGCCGCCGTCGCGGGCATCTGGCAGGACGCCCAGGCCCTGGACATCGATGCCGCCCTGGAGGGCGTCAATCACCTTTTGGCCTCGGCGGGGCCCGTGCACGTGCTGGCACCCGAACCGGCCACGGCCCGCACCCCTGCGGTACTGGCTGCCGGGCAGGACAGTGACGTCCCGGAGAAGACCCTCTCCACCTCTCTGGCCCTGGCACTGGCCGAGGTGGCCCTGGCGGGCGAGCTGACACGGCTGCGGACCTGCTCAGGGGAGGACTGCACCAATGCCTTCGTAGACCTCACGCGCAACCGTTCCAAGCAGTTCTGCGACGAGGCCAACTGCGCCAACCGGGCCCACGTCAAGGCCTACCGGGCCCGGCGAGCTGCGGAGTTCCCGGACCACGACGACCAGCCGAATCACCCGGACCACGAAGCCGCTTCGGACGAGAGGTCCTCGGCGCGCGGTTCGTGGGAGGAAGCGTCGGAGAAGAAGGACAAGCACGGGAAGAAGAAGTCCAAGAAGGGCAAGAAGAAGAAGTAGGTTCGGCACGTCCCCACCCGGGACACCTTCCACTACTGACGGTTCAGGACCCCTGCGGCTCGCCTGCGCCGGACTGGTCGCCCGAGCCGGGCTGGTCACCGGAGTCGGACTGACCGCCCTGGGCGGCTGCATCCCGCTTGCGCTGGGCCTCGGCCTTGCGCCGGGCAACGGACTGCCGGTGCAGCTCCTCGGAGGAGCGGTGCACGCCGGATCCCTGGGAGAGGTGCTCAGGGTTGTCCTTGGCGGCCAGCTGGAGCATCGCCACGACCACAAGGGAGACGATGAAGAAGATCCCGAAGGCGATCAGCCCGAGGTCGAACCGCAGCGGGTTGTCCGAGCCGCCCGAGGCGGTCATCGTGGCCACCGCCCCGCCCACGAGGGCCAGGACGAAGGAGAACCACAGCGGCCCCTTGATGGACTGCAGGAACCCCGCCTTCTGCGGGGCCGGCGCGGCAGGCTGGGCGGCCGATGCCCCCGGCGCCCCAACGGTCGGCTTCCCTGCCGCCTGCCCCGGGGCGCGGCCCGGCCGGGCATCACCGGGACGGGGCGTCTCGGGCTGCTGACCGGCGTTGGGCGTGCTCACTGACCATCTCCTGTACTGCGGGTGGCCCGGCCGGGTTCGGGAGAACGGAGGCCTGACCTGTTCAAAGTGGGGTGGCGCGTCGGCCGCGGGCCGGGACGCACCCTTTCATTCTACGCGTTGTAGAGAACCGGGCGGACCGTCCCCAGGACTGCGCCCCGTCGTCCGCACGGGTGTCCGTCCGGAAGGACATCCGGACCGGAGCAGAGGGCGCTTCCGGGTCGTCCCCGGAAGCGCATTCGGCCAGTTCTGTTAGCATCCGCTCAGCGTCGCGGGGCGCGCGGTCCCTCGTCCTGCTGGGCGGCCAGCGCGGCCGGGCCGGCGTCGTGCCGGAAGCCGAATCCGGAGATGGCGAGCAGCACCGCGATGATGATGGCCCCGCCGCCCACGATGCCGAGCAGGCCGTGCGCGTCCAGGTGGAGGAAGAGCAACAGTCCGACGCCGGACAGCGCGCCCACCGCGCCCGTGTACAGCTGGTCACGGGCCGGCACGAAGGCCGTGCGGTATTGCAGCCACGCCACGAACTCGGCCACACCGGAGCCGATGAGGGCGATGGCCGCGATGATCCCCGCCACGAACTCGGTTCCGGCGAACAGCAGTGCGATGGCGCCGACCATGAGGAGGGCCGCGGCGATCGAGAGCGGTCCGCGCATCTTCTCCGGCACCGGATCCCGGCGCAGGTACTCCCACAGTCCGGATCCGGAGAACACGAAGTAGGCCGCCAGGCCGTACTTCAGCACGGGCAGGCCGGGATCCTGGAGGAAGACGGTGGTCAGGCCGAAGATCGCGGCGATCAGCGCGCGGATGATGATCGGCTTCCACATGATCGCGGCGGTCTCGGCGGGGGCTTTTGCTGCAGGCACCCGACCATTCTAGGCGGGTGCCGCCCACCGGCCGGCCAGCCGGGTCCCCGTCATCGAGCCGGGTGAACCGTCCTGCGGAAATCCGGTGAGTCGCCGCCCAGGGAAGCCGACACGCCGGATTTAAGCATGACGATCGGACGACGCCGGCGGCTCTGTCACTCGCCGCCGACGCGCATCCACGCATCGGTCCGCGCCCGCAGCCCGAGGGTGAGCGCGCGGGCCCCCATGAAGACCCCCGCGAAACCGGCCCACAACAGTGCCAGTTGGGCACCGGCGTCCGGCGCCTGACCGGTTCCGGCGCCGGTGGCGAGCCACCCGAGTCCGGCGAGCGCCGGCAGGTACACGGCCAGGTTCACGACGCCGGCCAGCGCCAGATAGCGGGCATCGCCGGCGCCGATGAGCACGCCGTCCAGGACGAAGACATAACCGCTCAACGGCTGCGAGGCGGCCAAGACGAGGAGTCCGGCGGTCGCGGCCGTCTGGACGGCGGGCTCCGGGGTGAACAGGGGCGGCAGCACCCACGCCAGGACGGCCAGCAGCACCCCGGTGATCACGCCGAACCACAGCGACCAGCGGACCATGGTGCCGGTCAGCGCGCGGGCCTCGTCCCTCCGGCCGGCGCCGAGCTCCCGGCCGATGAGGGCCTGGGCGGCGATGGCGAGGGCGTCCAGGGCGAAGGCCAGGGTCGAGTAGACCGTGAAGACGAGCTGGTGTGCGGCGAGCGTGGCCGTGCCGAGACCGGTGGCCGCCACCACCGTGAAGAGGATGGCCGCGCGCAGGGTGGCGGTCCGCAACAACAGCCAGGACCCCACCTGGGCGGTGGCCCGCATGCCGGACCCGGACGGTGCCAGGTGGGTGCCGGCGCGGCGGAACCGCGGGTACAGCACAGTCAGGTAGACCGCGAACATGGCCCACTGCACGGCCGAGGTGCCCATCGCGGAGCCGGCCACCCCGAGGCCCGCGCCGTAGACCAGCACGAAGTTCAGCCCGATGTTCGCGGCGAAGCCCACCCCGGCCACGATCAGCGGGGTCTTGGTGTCCAGCAGCCCCCGCAGGATGCCGGTGGCGGCCAGCACGCCGAGGATCGCGGGGATCCCGGGCATGGACCACTGCAGGTAGGCCACCGCGTGGTCCTGCACCGCACCGTCGGCACCGATCAGCCCGGCCAGCGGCGGCGCGGCGAACCAGCCCGCCACGGCCAGGACGGTGCCGAGCAGCAGGGCCAGCCACACGCCGTCCCGTCCGCGGTCCATCGCCGCCCCCAGGTTGCCGGCGCCCAGGAACCGGGACACGGCCGGCGTCGTGGAGTAGGCCAGGAAGACCATCAGCCCGGTGGCGGTGTGCAGCACCGTGGTGCCGACCCCGACGCCGGCCAGCTCGGCGACTCCCAGGTGGCCGATGATCGCGGTGTCCGCGAGCAGGAACATCGGCTCGGCCAGCAGGGCCCCGAACGCGGGGACGGCAAGAGCGAGGATCTGCCGTGAGATCGGACGGGCATCCCGGGGCGCCGTGGCTGGCACAGCGGACTCGGTGGTCTGGGCGGGTTCGGTGGGTTCGGTCGGCATGGGGCGGTTCCGCGGCGTGCTCGGCGCCTACATGCCCTCGGGCAGCAGCGGCAGGAGCGTATACGCCACGACGATGGAGACGAGGTTGTTGAACACGTGCAGGATCGTGGCATAGGCCAGCGACTTGCCGGTCAGGACGTAGGCCACCGTGATGGCGGCGGCGAGGGTCAGGTACGGGATCACCTGGACGGGATCGAAGTTGAAACCGGTGCTGAGGAAGTGGATCAGGGCGAACAGCACCATGGAGATCACCACGCAGACCCACACGTTGATCCAGCGGGAGAGCTTGCCGATCATCAGGTGCCGGAAGATGTACTCCTCCACGAACGGCGCCATGAAGACGGTCACCAGCAGCATCGGCAGGAACGCGACCTCGGTGGTCATCTCCTCGATGGCCAGCTGGTTGGCACTCTTGATCGGCTGGCCCGCGGCCATCACCACGAGGGCGTTGACCATGATGCACACGAACCAGATCACCGGGATGAGCCCGATCTTGAGCCACCCGTACTGCTTGAACGTGCGGAACGAGGCGATGAACGGCTTCCAGCACGCGATCAGCGCCAGGACGGTGAGGACCGAGTACGAGATCAGATTGATGCTGAAGGTGAACGAGCCCTCGTTGAGCGTGCCGTCCGGCTCCGTGAACTGCTCCTGGAAGCCCGGGATGAGCGTCACCAGGACGGCCGCGCCCAGGATGAAGATGAGCAGATAGGCCAGCACCGTGACCAGATCCATCCACGTGGGCTTGCCCGGGTCCAGGACGATGCGGTCATGCGGGCGGCGGCCCGGCCACCCCGGCGGGATGGAGCCCGGGCCGGCACCGTGGGAAGCGGCTCCGGCCCCGGCGGGCTGGAGCGGGCCCTCCTGCGGCCGGCCGTAGTCCCGGCCCCGCTTCGGCCAGCCAGCCGGGATGGTCGGCTGGCCCTGCGGTGAGGACCCGTGACCGTCGGCGGGGCGGTGTGGCTCGTGCTGCGGTGCCTGCCGCGGGTCATCGGTCATGCGCCCATGCTATCGACGCCGACCGGTGCCCCCAACACGGCCATCCGCTGACCTCCGAACCGAGAAGTCATCCTTCCCCACACACTCCGGGCCGTACCGGGGCCTGGACAGTGCGGGGAAGGATGAGTAGCGGCCCGTTCGGCGGCGCAGTCGGCTACCGGCCGGCGTGGGGACCGGCCACGCCCCCGGTGGACTCGGGACGGTGTTGCCCCGGTTCCACCACGGGGACGGACCCCGTGGCGAGGTCCTCCTCGACCATCGGGATGGCACCGGTGCCCACGGACACCGCTGCCTCCTCCGCGTCCAGGTCCACGCCCTGGGTGAACTGGGACATGTACAGCCGGTAGTAGGCGCCCTCGGCGGCGAGCAGCTGCTCGTGCGAGCCCTGTTCCACAATGTCACCGTGCTCCATCACCAGGATCACGTCCGCATCGCGGATGGTGGACAGCCGGTGCGCGATCACGAAGGACGTCCGGTCCGAGCGCAGGGCCGCCATGGCCTCCTGGACGAGCACCTCGGTGCGGGTGTCCACGGAGGAGGTGGCCTCGTCCAGGATCAGCAGCGCGGGATCAGCGAGGAAGGCGCGGGCGATCGTGATGAGCTGGCGCTCACCGGCGGAGATGTTGGCCCCCTCCGCCTCGATCACGGTGTCATAGCCGTCCGGCAGCGTGTGCACGAAGCGGTCCACGAAGGTCGCCTTCGCCGCGGCCACCACTTCCTCGTCCGTGGCGTCGAGCCGGCCGTAGCGGATGTTCTCCCGGATGGTCCCACCGAAGAGCACGGCATCCTGCAGCACCATGCCGATCTGGCCGCGGAGCACCCCTCGGTCCAGGGTGGCGATGTCCACGCCGTCGAGCCGGATCTGGCCGCCGTCGATCTCGTAGAACCGCATGATGAGGTTGACCAGGGTGGTCTTGCCCGCGCCGGTGGGGCCGACGATGGCGACGGTCTCTCCGGGATGCGCGTCCAGGGACAAATCCGTGATGAGCGGTTTCTCCGCGGTGTAGGAGAACTGCACGTGGTCGAACTCCACCCGGCCGTGCACGGGCTGGGCCAGCTGGCCGGGCTGCTTGCCGTCCGGATCCAGGGTGCCGTCCTCGGCCTGGTCGGAGAGGTCCTCCTCCTGCTCGTCGGCATCCAGCAGCTCGAAGATCCGCTCGGCCGAGGCCACGCCGGAGATGAGCATGTTGGCCATGCCGGCCATCTCGCCCAACGGGGCGTTGAACTCGCGGGAGTACTGGATGAAGGCGGTGACCTGGCCCAGGGACATCTGCCCGGTGGCCACCCGCAGGCCGCCGACCACGGCGATGCCCACGTAGCCCAGGTACGTCACCCACTGCATGATCGGCATGATCATGCCGGAGTAGAACTGGGCCCGGAAGGAGGCCTCGTAGAGGTCCTCGTTCCGCTCGTCGAAGCGCTCCCGCATGGACTCCTGGCGGCCGAACACGGTCACCAGCTCGTGCCCGGTGAAGGACTCCTCGATGTGCCCGTTGAGCCGCCCGGTGTTCTTCCACTGGGCGGTGAACAGCTTCTGTGACTTCGAGCCGATGATGCCCACCACGATCCCGGCGATCGGCAGGGCGATCAGCGCGATCAGCGCGAGCTGCCAGGAGAGCACGAACATCATGATGGTGATGCCGATGATGGTCATGACCGCGTAGAACAGGGACGCGAAGGCCTGCTGCATGGCGGTCTGCACGTTGTCCACGTCATTGGTGGTCCGGGACAGCAGGTCCCCGCGCTGCCGCGTGTCGAAATAGCTCAGGGGCAGGCGGTTGACCTTGGCCTCGATCTGCTGTCGGATCCGGTAGACCACGCGCATCACGATCTCGTTGAGCACGAAGCCCTGGAGCCAGTCGAACAGGGACGCCACCACATACATGCCCAGCACGACCCCCAGCATCCGCGAGAGCGTGGTGAAGTCGATGGAGCCGGCCATCCAGCCGTCGAAGATCACGTCCATGGCCTGGCCGAGGATCGCCGGTGCCCAGACCGTCAGGATGGTCGAGATGGCGCCGAAGACGAACACCATCACCACCCCGAACTTGTGGTCCTTCAGGGTGCCGAAGAGCCGCCCGAGGGACGGCCAGAAGGTCTTGGCCTTGCGCGGCGCGGAGCCTTCGCCCCACTCGCCGGTGCCCACACTGTCCTGCAGTTCCGCGATCTCCTGCTCGGACACGACGCCGGCCGCGGCGCCGTCGTCCTTCGCCGCACCCCCGGCGGTGGACCGGAAGGCGGTAGACCGGTACGCGGGACGCTGGACCTCCGGGAAGAGATCCTCCGGACGGCCGGTTGGCTGGCTGGACTTGGTGATGTTGCGCTCGCCCGTGCTCATGCCACTTCCTCCGCGCTGATCTGGGAATCCACGATCTCCCGGTAGGTCTCCGAGGTGTCGAGCAGTTCCTGGTGGGTGCCGCGGCCGACGACCCGGCCCTCCTCGAGCACGATGATCTGGTCCGCCTCCGTGATGCTGGAGACGCGCTGGGCCACCATGATCGTGGTGGCGCCCTCGGTGTAGCCGGTCAGGGCCGAGCGCAGCCGGGCGTCCGTGGTGACGTCCAGGGCGGAGAACGAGTCGTCGAACAGGTAGATGCGGGGCTTCGCCACCAGGGCCCGAGCGATGCACAGGCGCTGGCGCTGGCCGCCCGAGACGTTGGTGCCGCCCTGCGAGATGGCCGAGTCCAGTCCGGTCGCGGCGCTCTCACCCTCGCCGGTGGTCCGGTCCCGGACGAACTCGGTGGCCTGGGCGGTGTCCAGCGCCGCCCAGAGCTCGGCCTCAGAGGCCTCCGGCTTGCCGAAGCGGAGGTTGTCCGCCACGGAACCGGAGAACAGGAAGGGCTTCTGGGGAACGAACCCCACCGCCTCGGTGAGGGAGGCCCGGGACATCTCCGCCACCGGCACCCCGTCGATCAGCACCGTGCCCCCGGTGGAGTCGTAGAGCCGGGGAACGAGGTTGATCAGGGTGGTCTTGCCGGAGCCGGTGGAGCCGATGATCGCGGTGGTCTGGCCGGCCTCGGCGGTGAAGGAGACACCGTCCACAATGGGTGCCTCGGCCCCCGGGTAGGCGAACCTCACGTTGCGGAACTCGACCGTGCCGTCCTTGCGCAGCGGCTCGACGGAGTGGTCCGGCTCCTGGACGGAACCGGTCGTGGTGAGCACCTCGCCGATGCGGCGGGCGGTGATGATGGCACGCGGGAACATCATGAACATGAACGTGCCCATCATGACGGCCATGAGGATCTGCAGCAGGTACTGCATGAACGCGGTCAGGGCGCCGACCTCCACGAGGCCGTCATCCACACGGTGGCCGCCGAACCACAGCACGGCGGCGGTGGCCAGGTGCAGGACCATGGTGATGAGCGGCCCCATCAGGATGAACAGCCGGCCGATGTTCACGGAGGTCTTGGTCAGCGTTGCGTTGGCGTCCGTGAAGCGTCCGGTCTCGTGGCGCTCCCGCACGAAGGCCCGCACCACCCGGATGCCCATGATCTGTTCACGCATCACGCCGTTGACGTCGTCAATGTTGGTCTGCATCCGCTCGAACAGCGGCATCAGCCGCTGCACCAGCACGCCCACGATCAGCAGCAGCACGGGAACGGACACCCACACGAGCCAGGACAGACCCGGGTCCTCCTGGATGGCCATGACGATGCCGCCGACGGACATGATCGGCACCATCACCATGAAGTTCAGGGCCATCAGCACGACCATCTGCACCTGCTGCACGTCATTGGTGCCGCGGGTGATCAGGGTGGGAGCTCCGAAGCGGCCCATCTCCTCGGCGGAGAAGTGGTCCACCCGCGTGTAGATGGCCTGGCGGATGTCCCGGCCGATCGACATGGACATGCGCGCACCGAACCAGACCGCCGCGATGGCGGTGATCACCTGGACCAGGGCGACAGCCAGCATGACGGCGCCCACGCGCCAGATGTACTCGGTATCACCGGTGGCGATGCCGTTGTCGATGATGTCCGCGTTGAGACTGGGCAGGTACAGCGTGGCCAGGGTGGCGGCCAGCTGGAGCACCAGGACGGCCACGACGAGGGCCCAGTAGGGCCTGCCGTAATGCCGGACGAGTTTCCACAGCATGGGGGTTCGCTTCCGGGTCGTTCCGCCCGCCTGCCGATCAGGCAGGGGGGATGTTGATGAGGGGGACCGCCTCCGGGCGCAGAAGTGCCGCAGTGACCGACCGGGCGTGGTCTGCGGGATCGCGGGAGCCGAAAATGGTCCACCGTTATCATGCCCGAAGATCGAGAGAAATGTGTGCTTCTCTGCTGACGGTGAACCCTTCTGAGCAGAATCGGAGAACTCGCCCCCCGGATCCCGGCGGCGATCGGCTGGCTACCGCGCCTTCCGATCAGCGTTGGCGTGGATGGCGTCCCGCAGGTACTGCGCCAGACCCGGTCGCAGCTCCTCATAGGTCGCCGCGAACCGCGGATCCTGGACGTACATGTCCCCGAGGTTCCGATGGAAGGTCCCATCGATCGGGAAGAACCAGTGATCCATGTGCACGCGCATCGCCTCGGCCGCGGCCATGGCCTGCTCCGAGTCGGCCGGCAGGCCGGCGTCCATCGCGGCCAGGATCAGTTGGTTGTTCTCCTCAGTCTCAGCGCTGATCTTGGCCCAGTCCTCCTGCGTGTACGCCGCCGTCCGGCGTTGCGACTCCTTCCAGGCCTCGGTTTGGCCCCAGCGGTCCTCGGCCTCGGCCTGGTACTCCTCAAAGTGCTCCGTGTAGGAGTCCCCGAAGAGCTCGCGCATGTCCTTCTCGTTCAGGTCGATGTCCTTCATATCCTTCTCCAATGCAGTGTCCAATGCGGCCAGCAGCCGCGTGAGTTCGGTGATTTTCTCCTCCACCAGCTCGCGCTGGCGTTCCAGGGCCCGGCGCCGGCCGGTGCCCTCCCGGCGCTCCTCGACCGCGAGCGCGGCGGCGATGTCCTCAAGCCCCAGCCCGAGGCGCCGGTAGGCGACCACCTGCTGCAGGCGTTCGACATCGGGCGGCGCATAGAGGCGGTAGCCGGCGGAGGACCGGGCGGCCGGGGCGACCAGGCCGACCTGGTCATAGTGGTGCAGGGTGCGCACGGTGACTCCGGTGGCGGAGGCGGTCTCCCCCACCGTCATCAGGGCGACCTCCGGGTGGGGGCGCCGCAGGCCGGCTCCCGTCCGCTGCTTCTCGTTCTTCATGGCTCCTACTGAACAGCCTCACGCCGCGTCAGGGTCAAGTCAGGTGGTCCATCCGGCCCTCGGCCCAGTCCGCATGCCGCCGTGCGGACCGGTGCACCACCGCGGCGGCCTCGGAGGCGATGGCCCCGGAGAAGTTGTCATAGAGCCGCTCGTAGTCGTACCGGTCCAGGTGCCCGGCGATCCGCTGGGCCACGGCACCGGACAGCGGCAGGTAGTTGGGGAACGAGCGCATGAACGTCGCCCCTTTCCGGTCCCGGGCCACGCCCACGGTGTCCCCGGCCAGCAACACGCCCGCCCCGTCCTGGCCGGTGAAGTGCACCACCACGCTTCCGGGGAAGTGTCCGCCGGGCTGGGAGGCGGTCACCACGGGAGAGCCGGGCAATCCGGCCGGCCGTGTCGGTTCAGCCGGCCCGGCCAGTGGCGTCAGGGATCCGGACCACACGACGGTGTTCGCCGGCCGCCGGGCCAGCCAGCCGGCGTCGGCCTCGGAGACGTAGACCGGCACCGGGCCGCCCACTCCTCCACAGGCCTCGGCCCAGGCGGACTGTGCGCCGTACATGTGCGGATGGGAGGCGATGATCCCCGCCAGCCCGCCCAACCCCAGCACGGCGTCCACGGCGGCGCGGTCGATGTACGCGGGGACATCCACCATGAGGTTCCCGGCCTCGGTGACGAGGACCTTGGCGTGCTGCCCGATCCCGACGCCGCCGCTCACCCGCACGGCCCACAGGTTCGGCTCCAGCTCGGTCATGTCGGTGTTCGTGCCCGAGGCGCGGAGCTCACCCACCGTGGTCCAGCGCTGACCATCGGCGGGAACCCACTGCCGGTCGTCCGCACAGATGGCGCAGACCGCCGGCACGACATCAGACCGGGCGTCATCCCGCGCGTCGGTCAACGCGGCGGGTCCCGCGGCGGCGAGAGCGCCTTCCTGCTCGACCCCGCAGGTGGCGCACAGGACGAGACCGTCCCAGGCGGCGTGGTCGATCGCGACCTGATCGGGCGTGTCCGAGCCGATCGCGGCGGGGTTCGAGTCCGTCATGGGGCACTCCTTCGTGGTCAGCCGTCCCGTCCCATGGTGGCGCGACGGCTCGCGAGCTGCCAGAGGTGCAGGGCGGCGGAGGACCGAAAGGGTGACCAGTCGGTGGCCCGGACGGCGAGGGACCGGTGCGCCGCTGCCCCGGTCAGGTCCCGGTCCAACAACCCCGCGGCCCGGGCACCGGCCACCAGCGCCACATCGCCGTCGAGCCAGGCGTCCGGATCCCGCAGCACGCGCATCGCCACGTAGGCCGCGGTCCACGGCCCGATGCGGGTCCGGGCCAGCAACTCCCGCCGTAGTATCTCCGGCTCGGCGTCCGCGTGCACGGTCAGTCCACCGTCGGCCAGGGCTCGGCAGGTCCCGACGACGGCCCGCACGGCGTGGCCCGGCAGCCTCAGGGGACGCTCGGGGTCAGGTCTCTCACCGGAGACCGGTTCGGGCACGCCGGAGGCGATCTGGTCCGCCGTCGGAAAGAGCCGATGCAGTGAGCCCCAGAGCGGGCCCTTCTCCGGACGATCGCGTGGCGGGCGCCCCTGCGGCGGGCCGGGAGAAAGACCGGGAGGGGAGTACGGGGTGCCCAGGGCCCCGGCCAGCCGGCCGAGATGGGTGCGGGCGGCGGCCACCGAGATCTGCTGTCCCACGAGCGCCCGGACCACGAGTTCGTGAGGGTCTACGGTGCCGGGGATCCTGATGCCCGGGGTGGCCCGCACGAGCGGAGCCAGAGCGGGGTCGGTGGCCAACATGCCATCCGCCGCGGTTGGGTCGGTATCCGCGTCCACCAGGGCCCGGAGGGCGGTCAGCGCCGCGCCCTGGTCCGCGGCGGCGGTCAGGTGCAGCCTCGCCCGCAGGGTCCAGCTCCCGTGCCGGTTGCGGGTGGCGAGCACCAGGACCGCGGCCGGGCCGCTCGGCAGGGCCAGGGTGCGGGCGTACCGGAGTTCCTCTGGCCGCGTCAGGTCGGCGGCCTCGACACCCGTGACGGCGCGGGCCGCCAGGAAGCGGAAGATTCCGGGGGCGTCGTACGGCGCGGTGACGGGGACCTCGAGTTCGACCGGGGAGACGTCCATGCGTGGACCCTATCGCCGTGCCGGGCCGAGGCGGTATCTTCGCCGCATGACTGCGCCAGCGGGCTCTCCCCCGACCGACCTCACCGAGCTGTCCTTCACCGTGACCGGGCGGATCGCCAGGCCGGTGACGGAGGTGTATGAGGCCGTGGCGGACCCGGACCGGCTCTCGCAGTACTTCACCACTGGCGGCGCACAGGGGCGATTGGAGTCCGGCGCCGAGGTGACGTGGGACTTCGCGGATTTCCCCGGGGCCTTCCCGGTAGAGGTGATCGAGACCGCCGCGCCGCAGCGGATCGTGCTGCGGTGGGACGGCGAGTCGGCGGTGCATGAGTCCGGCATGACCACGGTGACGTTCACGTTCTCCCCGCTGGACGGGGACACGCGCACGCTGGTCACGATCACGGAGTCCTCCTGGCATCCCACCCAGGACGGGGCGCGCAACGCGTTCGGCAACTGCATGGGCTGGACCGGGATGCTGGCGGCCCTGAAGGCCTGGGTGGAGCACGGGATCAATCTGCGCAACGGGTTCTACGCCTGATATCAGCCGCCGGCCCATTCGTGGGCGGCCTTGTTCCGCAGGCCCACGAGCTCCAGGGCACGCCGTTCCAGGACCTGGTCCTGCTCGCTCACGGCGGTCCACTGCTTGACAGGCAGGGCCTTGCCGTCTGCTCCGGCGGACACCATCACCGTGAGCCCGTGCGCAATCAGCATCGGTTCGCGCTCACGCCGGTCCCCGGCGCGGGCGCGGACGGACAGGTGCATGGACCGGGGGCTGGTGTGCACGAGCCGGGCCTCCAGCTCCACGAGGTCGCCCACGCGCACGGGCTGGTAGAAGCGCACGCCGCCGGCGAAGACGGCGACCACGGGCACCCCCGACCACCGGGAGGCGCAGACGTTGGCCGCCTCGTCGATCCACCGCATGACGGTGCCGCCCTGGACCTTCTCCCCGGGGTAGACCTCACGGGTGTGGGCCAGGAACCTCATGATCACGGATTCGCTGGTCAGTTCGCCGGCGGGTGGCGGCGCCTCGATCATGGCCTCCTCCACCTCACGGCGGACCGTGCCGCGCAGCTTGGCCAGGCGTTCCCGCTCCAGCTCCTCCGGGGTGTCCGGCTCCCAGGGGCGGACGGGAATGGAGTTGCCCTGCGCGTCCACCGCCACATAGACCATGACGCACTCGGTGCACACCGTGGACTTGCCCTCGGCATCCTTGATCTCCGGCAGCACCACCCGGGTCTGCACGTGCACCGAGGTCCGGCCGGTGTGCACCACCCGCGACTGCACCACCACGCGGGTCTCCACCGGCACCGGGGTGCCGAAGTGCATGTTGCCCACATAGGAGGAGACCACGTTGGTGCCGGACCAGGAGGCGGCGGAGGCGTAAGCCGTCTTGTCGATCCAGGTCATGACGGTGCCAGCATCCACGGAGCCATCAGGGTGGTCGTAGGCTTCGGCCCTGAACTGCAGGGCGACAGAACTGTGGGTGGGCATACCACCGAAACTAGCACCGGTGACGGACGCCACGTTCACCGGATTCTCGCCTAGCGGAAACTTTCGGCAAGTCCACAGCCAACGCCCAGCCCCCGGGCGCAGGTCACAATGGTGGGATGGAGATTTCCCCCACGACGGCCGCCCCCGCCTCGCCGACACCACCCGCAGACCGCCGGCACGAGGTCACGCTGCGCTTCCTCGCGGCCCCCACCGACCGTGGCAAGGCCGGCACGGTGGATGCCGGCCGGGTGCTGGAGTGGGTGGACAAGGCCGCCTTCGCCGCCGCCACGGGCTGGAGCGGGAGCTATTGCGTCACGGCGTACGTGGGCAACATCCACTTCGAGTATCCCGTCGAGGTCGGCGAGATGGTCGAGATCACCGCCACGGTCCTCTACACGGGCCGGTCCTCCATGCACATCAACACCACGGTGCGCTCGGGGGACCCGAAGACGGGCCGCCTCGCCGAACGCGCCCGCTGTGTGGTGATCTTCGTGGCCGTGGACGCGCAGGGCAACTCCACGCCCGTGCCGGAGTTCGTCCCCCGCACCCTGGAACAGCAGCTCGCCCGCGACTACGCCAGGTCCCGCATCCCGGTCCGGGACGAGATCTCAGCCGAGCTCCGGGGACAGCAGTACACCGAGGCCGGCACCGCCGAGAAGGTGGTGCTGCGCTTCCTGGCCGAACCCACGGATGTGAACTGGGGCGGCAAGGTCCACGGCGGGATCGTCATGGAGTGGATCGACTCCGCGGCCTACCTCTGCGCCTCGCGCTACTGCGGCCGGGACACCGTGGCGGTGTTCTCCGGCGGCATCCGCTTCCTCCGCCCCCTGCACATCGGGGACCTCGTGGAGGTGGAGGCCCGCCTGATCTACACGGGGAACAAGGGCATGCACATCGCCGTCGAGGTCCGCTCCGGGGACCCGACGGGACGGGAACTGGCCCAGACCACGAACGGCATCACGGTCATGGTGGCCCGGGACAGCTCGGGCACCTCCGTGCCCGTCCCCTCCTGGCAACCGGTGAGCGGGGAGGACCGGAGACTGTGGCAGCACGCCCGGACCCTGCTGGAGATCCGCGGCCGGGCACCGGGGAACCGGCTGCCCAACCACCTGCTGGAAGGACAGAAGGACGACGCCGGCGGCGCCCCGGCCGCTCAGGGCCCGGGGACCCGTATCGAGACAGCCGAGACAGCCGAGGCCCGGGACCGGGGGCAGCACTGATGGCCGACCGCTACTGGGAGGTGAACCTGCCGGGCCCCGCCGAGGGCGAGGAGGCCGCGATGGTGACGGCCGCCGTCGAGCACGTGGGTGGACACCGGCTGGCCGACTGGGCCGTGCGGCTGCTCAGTGGCCGGGCACGCCCCGGGGATGCCGGGGACCCGGACATCGCGCTGATCCGCGGCGAGGCGGACACCCTGGACCCGGAACTGGCCCTGGACCCGCACCTGCCTCGGATGCTGGGGGCACGCGTGCTGGTGCACCACTGGCATCCGCGGGCCGCCGATGCCGTGCTGGCCGGCCTGACTGATGAGAGCGCTGCGGTGCGCCGGACGTGTTGCCGGGTCGTCGCGGCCCATGGGTCGGAGGGCCTGGTGCCCGCGGCCCGCACCGTCGAGGCCCTGTTGTCCGACTCGGATCCGCGGGTCCGCAGCGCCGCCGCGCAGGCCCTCGGTGAAGTCGGCCGGGAGTCGACCGCGTCCGCCCTGCAAGGTCTGCTCATGGACCCCGATTCGGTGCTGGCCTCAGCGGCCGAGGACGCCCTGGACCGCCTGGCCGAGCGTTTCGCCCGGCCGGACCTGCGCTCCGAACCGGAGTACTGAGCCGGCATTCGCGCTGACGGCAGGACCGCCTGCCGGCAGGGACTGGCTGCCGGGCGGCTGCTACTCGACGCTGAACTGGACCTCATGCCAGCCGCTCGCGCCATCCGGCACGGTGTCCGCGCGGTCCGAAGTCTGAACCTCGCCGTCTCGGTTCACGGCGCGGACCCGGGCCTTGTGGTTGCCGGGCTCGCCCTCCCACTCCAAGGACCACTGCCGCCAGGTGTCCGCGGTGGCCTCGGCCGCCAGGGTGGCGTCCTGCCACGCCCCGTCATCCACCTGCACCTGGACCCGGTCGATGCCGATGGTCTGGGACCAGGCCGTGCCGCCCAGGACGGTGGCGCCGGCGGGCACCGCCTCGAAGCCCCGCGGGACGTCGATTCTCGAAGCCAGCTTGATCGGGCCGCGTTCCGCCCAGCCACGGTCCGTCCAGTAGGCGGTCTTGTCCGCGAAGCGGGTGACCTCCAGGTCCACCACCCACTTGGTCGCCGAGACGTAGCCGTACAGTCCGGGCACCACCATCCGCACCGGGAAGCCATGCTCCAGCGGGAGCGGCTCCCCGTTCATGCCGACCGCGAGCAGCGCGTCCCGTCCGTCGGTGAGGACCTCCAAGGGGCTTGAGGCGCTGAAACCGTCGGCCGAGGTCGAGAGCACCATGTCCGCACCCTCCTGCGGCCGGGCCCGGGCCAACAGGTCCTGGAGCGGGTAGCCCAGCCATTTGGCGTTGCCGGCCAGTTCCCCGCCCACGGGGTTGGACACGCACGTCAGGGTCACCCAGCTCTCCTGGAGGTCCAGCTCCAGCAGTTCGGTGAAGCTCAGGGTGAACTCCTCCTCGACCATGCCGTGGACCCGCAATTCCCAGGTGGAGGGGTCGATCCGGGGCACGGCCAAGGCCGTGTCGATGCGGTAGAAGTCGCCGTT
>NZ_JALDXU010000047.1:0-25657 GCF_032154715.1 Citricoccus sp.
CCCGCGGAGACCATCCGGGCCAGACGCAGCACCCCGGCCCCCGGGACGGGATGGTCCGTCAGCGCCTCCGGGTCTTCGAAGGCCTGCAGCAGCAGCTCGGTGCTGGACCGGGTGCCACCGGCCGCACGCTCCTCCTGCAGCAGGCGTTGTCTCAGCTGCCGCAGGTGCAGGGCCGTCGCCCCGCCATAGCTGCCACCGGCCAGCCACAGCGCCCGGTCCAGGTCCATGACCGAGTCCGGCTCCCCCACCGGTGTGGAGACGGTCCTGAGCAGGGAGAGCAGGGGCGTCACGGCGGGCTCGGTCTTGAGCACGGTGTCCGTGACCGAGCGGTTGACGGGGATGCCCTCGGCCTCGAGGTACCGCCCGAGTTCGGCGACGAGCGGTCCCGAGCGGGCGATGACGGCCATGTTCCCCAGGGGGACCCCGCCTCGGTGGTGCAGGTGCAGCAGCTGTTGAAGCACCAGCAGCTGTTCGTGCGGGGGCGAGGCGACCACGTGGGCCGCGGCCTGCGCCTCCGGGGCGGGCTCCGGGCCGGGTTCCTGCGGAGATGGCAGGAGCTCCCGTCGCAGCGCCAGCGTGCCGGGCAGTGCCGGGACCCGGCGGGCCACTCGTTGCCAGGCCGCCAGCACCCCCCCGCCCATGCGGTGTCCCGTGGTGAGTGTCAGGGTGCGCCCGGGCCGCTGGGCTGTGGCCAGGCACTCCGGGTAGTCGCGGACGAGGTCCGGCCGGGCGCCACGGAAGCCCTGGACCACGGTGTCCGGGCTGGCCGTCGCGAGGACGTCCTGGCCGGTGCCGAGAACGCGGATGAGGCGGTGCACGGCCGGGGTCGCCTCCTGCAGGTCGTCGATCACCAGCACGGGCAGATTCTCCCGTTCGGCGTCCAGCAGCTCGGGGACGTCTTCCAACAGGCGGGATGCCGTGGTGATCAGCCCGGCCGGGTCGAAGGCCTCGCTCATCCCCAGGTCCAGCCGGTCCCGGTAGTCCTGCAGGAGCACCGCGGCCGCCGTCCACTCGGGGCGGCGGTGCTGCTCTCCCAGGTCCTCCAGCTGCCCTGGTTCGATCCCGTACTCGCTGGTGCGGTCGATCAGCTCACGGACCTCCTTGCGGAACCCCCGGGTGGCCACCGCCTCGGAGAGGTCCTCGGGCCAGTCCGGTCCGCCGCGCTCCCCGGTGGCGTAGGACTCCAGCAGTTCCGCGATCACCGTGTCCTGCTCCGCGCCGGAGAGCAACCGCGGTGTCCGTTCGACCGTCGGCAGGAACCCGGCCGTCCGGGCGCGGCGGATGAGGTCGAAGGCATACGCCGCCCACGTCCGCACCGGCGTGGCGGCACGGGTGCCCCGGCCGGCCTGGTCCAGGCGCACGGACAAGGCGTCCCTCAACCGGGCGGAGGCCTGACGGGTCGGGGCCAACACCAGCAGCCGGGAGGGGTCCAGCCCGGCCTCGATGCGCCTCGCCGCGTACTCCACCGCGAGGGTGCTCCGTCCGGTGCCGGGCCCACCCAACACGAGGACGGCGCCGTGCCCCGGAACCAGATCCAGCACCCTCTGTTGATCGGCATCCGGGGCGAACGACTCGGCCTGGACCTGTTTCGGTGCTGTCAAGCGGAGGCCGTCATGCTGCGCTTCGGGGGACATGCCTTCATTCAACCAGCCGCCCCGGACAACTTAATCAACCACACTGGGCAAGCCCGCTCGTGACCCCACACCCCACTGGCGGACTCACTGACGAACTCACTGATCTAACTCACTGATGCACCGACTGAGTCAGCCCAGCCGGGCCTTCAGTTCGGCGAGCACCGCCCACGCGGATTCGTCCGGCACCCAGAGTGCCCGGGCCAGGTCAACGCGCGGGTGCGGGCCGGCGTCGGGAGCGCCGGACGGGCCGGCGTCGGGAGCGCCGGACGGGCCGGAAGGGCCGGAAGGGCCGGAAGGGCGAAGTGTCCCTGAAGATGATG
The DNA here is from genome assembly GCF_032154715.1 of Citricoccus sp. GTDB lineage: Bacteria > Actinomycetota > Actinomycetes > Actinomycetales > Micrococcaceae > Citricoccus. The sequence goes on from NZ_JALDXU010000047.1 coordinate 1,955, forward strand.
CTGCCCGTGACCCGGCGCCCTGTCCCTTCAGCGGTGTGCGCTCCGCGACGTAGTGCGGCGCGGCCCGCGCGGACAACGACGCCGGCAGGGAACCGTCGGCGCGCACGATCCGCCACCAACAGGTCCCGTCGGGCGCCTGGGACATCGCTCGTCCGGCCTGACGGGGCCCGCCGGCATCCAGGAGTCCGGCCAGGTGCCCATAGCTCACGGCATGGCCCGGCGGGACGAGTTGGGCGGCCAGGATCAGCGCCTCGGAGAGCTCATACGGTCCGGGGGGAAGATCGGGAAAGGTGCCCACGGGTGTCCATTCTGCCGGACCTGTCCACAGCGGGCCGCGTTGCGGGTGTAGGGCGTCCGTGCCACGCGGTACCGTGAGGGCGTGAGCGACGTAACAGCATCCTCCCCCACTGGTGTGCCTGCCCCTGGCGCGGTCTCGGACCCCACCGCCCAGGCGGCCCAGGCGGCCGTCGCGGTGGTGCCCTGGCACCAGGCGATCCGTGTGGGCTTCGACCTGGAGACCACGGGCCGGGACCCCAACGAGGCCCTCATCGTGACCGCCTCCCTCGTGGTGGTGGACCCGCACGGCAGCCTCGCCGCCAGCTACGAGTGGTTGGTGGACCCGGGCGTGCCGATTCCGGAGGAGGCCGCCGCCGTCCATGGGGTGAGCACCGAGAGGGCGCAAGCCGAGGGCATGCCCGCGGACCAGGCCATCGTGGAGATCGGTGACACCCTGCGGGACTTCTTCGACGCCGGGATCCCCGTCATCGCGTTCAACGCCTGCTATGACTTCACCGTCATGGACCGTGAGCTCGCCCGCCGTGGCCTGGAGCCGCTGCAGAACCAGTGGATCATCGACCCGTTCGTGATCGACAAGCAGGTGGACCGCTACCGCAAGGGCAAGCGCACCCTGACCGATGTCTGTGCGCACTACGGCGTGACCCTGCTGGAGGCGCACACCTCCGCGGCGGACTCACTGGCGGCCGTCGGCGTGGCGGACGGCCTGGCGGTCAAATACGCGGACCTGCGGGTCGGGCTGGATGAGCTCCACTCGCTGCAGGTGCGCTGGAAGGCCGAGCAGGCCGCCAGCTTCCAGGACTACCTGCGCCGCAAGGACCCGGCCGCCGTGATCAACGGCGACTGGCCCGTGCAGCTGCGGTAGCCCCCGCACGCCCTCGGCCTCGCCTCGGGCCGTGCCCAGGAGGTCGGCGTGCCTTAAGAGGCCGGAGCGGTCGCGGCGGCGGCAGCCCGGGCCGCGTGCGGCAGAGCGGCGGCGATCCGCTCCATGGCGGCGTCGTCGTGCGCGGAGGAGACGAACCAGGCCTCGAAGACGCTCGGTGGCAGGTAGACCCCGTGCTCCAGCATGGCGTGGAAGAACGGGGCGTAGCGGTACGTCTCCTGTGCCTGGGCGTCGGCATAGTTGTGGACGCCGTTCGCGGAGGTGCCGAAGGCCGCTGAGAACAAGGTCCCGGCCCGCTGGATCGAGTGGTCCACTCCGGCCTCGGTCAGGGCCCCGACGAGCAGCTCCTCGAGTTGCTGCGAGCGCCGGGACAGGGTGGCGTAGACATCTGGCGTGGCGTTCTGCAACGTGGCCAGGCCGGCAGCCATGGCCACCGGGTTCCCGGAGAGGGTGCCCGCCTGGTAGACGGGTCCCAGGGGTGCCAGCAGATCCATGACCTCGGACCGGCCGGCCACGGCCGCGGTCGGCATGCCGCCGCCGATGACCTTGCCGAAGGTCCACAGATCTGGGGTCCACCCCTCGGCCTTCCCGGACAGTCCCCAGTAGCCGGTCTCCGAGGCGCGGAAGCCCGTGAGCACCTCGTCCCAGATCAGCAGGGCCCCATGGCGTTCGGTGAGATCGCGGAGGAACTGGTTGAACCCCGCCTCCGGGGTGACCACGCCCATGTTGCAGGGGGCGGCCTCGGTGATGACGGCGGCGATCTCCCGCCCGCGGGCCGTGAAGGTCTCCTCCAGCGCGGCGCGGTCGTTGTAGGGCAGCACCAGGGTCTCCGCGGCCTGGGCCTTGGTCACGCCGGCGGACCCGGGCAGGGATTGGGTGGCGACCCCGGATCCTGCGGCGGCAAGCAGCCCGTCCGAGTGGCCGTGGTAGCAGCCGGCGAACTTCACCACGAGGTTGCGACCGGTGGCACCGCGGGCCAGACGGATGGCGGTCATGGTGGCCTCGGTGCCGGTGGAGACCATGCGGACGCGGTCCACGGGGACCCGGCCGGCGATCAGCTCGGCCAGCCTCAGCTCGTCCGGGGTGGAGGTGCCGAAGGACAGGCCGGCATCCACGGCCCGGTGCACGGCGCCCACGACGGCGGGGTGGTTGTGCCCCAGCAGCATGGGGCCCCAGGAGCACACCAGGTCCACGTACTCGCGGCCCTCGGCGTCGGTCATGTAGGGGCCGGAGGCCTTCACCATGGACACCGGGGCGCCGCCGACCGAGCCGAAGGCGCGGACCGGTGAGTTCACGCCGCCGGGGATGACGGCACGGGCGGCGTCGTAGAGCGCGGCATTGGTGGTGGGGTCGGTGTTGGCCGGGTTTGAGGTTTCGGTCATCAGAGGCGTCCTTCCTTGATCCAGCGGGCCAGCTCGGTGGCCCAGTACGTCAGCACGGTGTCGGCCCCGGCCCGGCGGATGGACAGCACGGACTCCATCACGGCGGCGTCGCGGTCGATCCAGCCATGGGCCGCGGCGGCCTCGATCATCGCGTACTCCCCGGAGATCTGGTAGGCGGAGACGGGGACATCAGAGGCTTCGGCCACGTCCCGCAGGATGTCCAGGTAGCTCATGGCGGGCTTGACCATGACCATGTCCGCACCTTCGTCCAGGTCCAGGGAGACCTCGAGCAGCGCCTCGCGGCGGTTGGCGGGATCCATCTGGTAGGTCTTGCGGTCACCCGTGAGCTGGGAGTCGACGGCCTCACGGAAGGGGCCGTAGAACGCCGAGGAGTATTTCGCGGCGTAGGCGAGGATCCCGGTGTCCTGGTGGCCGGCGTCGTCCAGTTCCTGCCGGATGACGGCCACCTGGCCGTCCATCATCCCGGAGGGGCCCACCAGGTCGGCACCGACCTCGGCCTGGGCCACGCCCATCCGGCCATAGATCTCCAGGGTGGCGTCGTTGTCCACGGCCCCGCCCTCGGTCAGGACGCCGCAGTGGCCGTGATCGGTGAACTCGTCCAGGCAGAGGTCGGACATGACGACCATGGAGTCGCCCACCTCTTCTTTGACCGCACGGATGCCGTCATTGAGCACCCCGTTCGGGTCCAGTGCGGCCGATCCGGTGGCGTCGCGGGTCTCGGGGATGCCGAAGAGCATGATGCCTCCCACGCCCAGCCCGGCGGCCTCGGCGGCCGCGGCCTTCAGGGTGTCCCGGGTGTGCTGGACGACTCCCGGCATGGACTGCAGCGCCACCGGCTCGGTGATGCCCTCTCGCACGAAGACCGGCAGGATGAGATCGGCCGGGTGAATCCGGGTCTCGGACACGAGCCGGCGCATCGCGGCGGACTGGCGCAGGCGACGCGGGCGGTGGGTGGGAAAGGACATGGGTACCTCGGTGACTTCTCTGCAGTGTTTCGGCGGTCGGTTCGGCAAACGGTGCCGTCCCAGTCTACTGAGCTAGCTCAACACGTCCTTCGTGGTGAAACGGCCGTAGGCGAGCGCCCCGAACACGGCCACGTAGCCGGCCTGCAGCAGCGCGTTCTCCCGGAACGAGTCCCAGACGAGCGGCGCGCGCAGCAGGTCCGCGAAGCCCATCCAGTGATGGGTGAACAGCCAGGGGTGCAGCCACGCCAGCTGGGGCAGGGCACCGAGGATCTGCGCCACGATGGTCAGCACCACGGCAGCGGCCATCGCCCCGACGGGCACGTCCGTCAGCGTGGAGACGAAGAGGGCGATCGCGCCAAGGCCGCTCAGGGAGACGGTCGCGTAGAGCACCATCAGCCCGATCCGACCGAGCGTCTCCGCCGACGTGATGGTCATCCCCGACGGCAGTACCAGCGGTCCGGTCCCGAACAACGCCAGCCCGGTGAGCACGCCGACGGCGGCCACCACCAGCGCCGCGGCCAGGCAGAAGACGAGCGCCACCGCGTACTTCACAGCCAACAGCCCGGCCCGCCGGACGGGGGCCACCAGGAGGTACCGGAGGGTGCCGTGGGCGGCCTCCCCCGCGATCGAGTCCCCCGCCACGACGGCGACGGTCAAGGGGAGGAAGAAGGGCGTGCAGACAAAGACCGCGGCCACCGCCAGGAACAGGCCGCTCGCGGTCACCTGGTCCAGGAAGGCCGGGCCCCGGCCCTGCGGTGGCCCGGACGTCACCCGCACCGCCACCCCCATGAGCACGGGCACCGCGGCCAGTGCGGCCAGCAGCGTCCAGGTGCGCCGGCGCCGGAAGAGCAGCCCCAGTTCGGAGAGCAGCAGAGCCGTCCCGGTGCGGGCGGGTCGGACCCGGCTCTCGGAGTCACTGCTCAACGTCGAACCCCTCCCCCGTCAGCTCCACGAACCGGTCCTCCAGGCTGGCGTGCTCCACCTCGACGCCGCGCACCCCGACTCCGGCGGTCACCAGGGCGGCGACGATCCGCTCGGGCTCCGGCGCGTCCTCGCCCAGCGGGGCGCGCAGTGTCCCGGCGCCCGCTGCGGGCACGCTCTCCTCGACCGGCGCCAGGCCCAGGCCGCGCAGGACGTCCCCGGCGAGCAGGACCTCCCGGGTGCGGACGAGGATCCGGCGGGGGCCGTCGTCGAACAGGGAGGTCAACGTCCCCTGGGCCAGCAGGCGGCCACGGCCCACCACGGCCGCATGGGTGCAGACCTGTTCGATCTCACTGAGCAGATGGCTCGACACGAAGACCGTGGCCCCCTCCTCAGCCAGCGAGCCGATGAGGTGGCGGACCTCCCGGGTGCCCTGCGGGTCCAGGCCGTTGGTCGGCTCATCCAGGATCAGCAGCTCGCGCTCGGAGGCCAGCGCGTTGGCCAGCCCGCGGCGCTGCTTCATGCCCAGCGAGTAGGCGTGCACCGCCAGCTTCGCGGCCTGGCCGAGTCCCACGCGTTCCAGGGCCCGCGCCACGCGTCGTCTGCGGGTGGCGGGATCGGTCGCACGGTTCGCGGCGTCGAGTCGCAACAGGTTCGCCGCCCCGGACAGATAGGGGTAGAACGCCGGGCCCTCCACCAAAGCCCCGACGCGCGGCAGGACCTCGAGCGCGGCCGAGGGCATGGGCCGTCCCAGCAGGCTCAGAGTCCCGCCGCTCGGGGCGGCCAGGCCGAGCAGCATGCGGATCGTGGTGGTCTTGCCGGAGCCGTTGGGCCCCAGGAAGCCGAACACGGAGCCGCGGGGGACCACGAGGTCCAGTCCGTCCACGGCCAGTCGGGCGCCGAACCGTTTGCTCAGGCCCCGGGTGCGGATGGCCGGTTCCACCTCGCCGCCGTCGTCCGGCGGCGCCTTCACGGTGCCCTCACCCGGCGTCGGCCACGTCGAGCAGCCGCTCGAGCGGAACCGGACCGGCCAGAACCCGGCCGTCGTCGGCCACCAGGACGGTGGCCAGCGGTGTGCTCAGGACCCGGCCCGCCGCGGTGTCCGTGGCGTACTGGTCCAGGAACGGAGAGCTCGCCAGGTCCTCGGGCACCTTCTCGGCGGGGATCACGGCGACGGCGTCCCAACCGGACCCGAGCACGGCGTCACCGCCGGCCGGAGGCCCGCCGGCACCCTGCGGACCGGACCGGTGAGCATCAGGCCACATACCGCCGTCGGGACGGACTGTCTGAACCTCGACGCCCTCGGGTGGCGCGAACTCGAACAGACCGGCGTCCGGTGTCTCGGTCGAATAGCTCGTGTACTCGACGTTGATGGCCGGGTCCTCCTGGCCCGCGGCCCGGACACGGACGCTCAACGGCGCACCGGTGGCGGCGTCGACGGCGAGGGTGACGTCTTCGACGAGCGTGTCCGGAGTGCGCGGGTCGAGCCGCAGCGTGTAGGCGTCCCGGCCGGCGACCCGGGTGTCCTCGCCAACGGTGACCTGCGTCGTGGGATCGAGCCCCGCCAGTGCCTTCTCGGCCAGCCCCTCCGGGGTCATATCGCCTACCCCGCCACCCGGCATGCCGGGACCCGCACCGTCGGATCCCTCCGGCACGATGATCTGCGTGGCCTTGCCCTCCGTCGAGTCGTAGGCCCAGGTCTCCTGCCCGTTGCGCACCACATTGCGCTCGTCCGTGCCGTCGAAGACCTGCACCCGGACCCGGTCGGCACCGTCCGCGAAAACGCGCGCCTCGTGGGTTCCGGAGAGCAGCGAGAAGGCCTCGGCGAGGCCGTCCGGCACCGCTCCAGCGGCATTCGCCCCCTCCGGCCCGCCCTGCTCCGGGCCCTGCCGCGTCGGCAGTTGCGGCAGGCCCAGCGCGAAGCTGGCCTCGACGGTGCCGGAGAAGGAGGTGTCGTGGTGACCCGCCGCCATCGCCAGGACCTCCCCGGCCGTCCGGTCCGGCAGGTCCGCCTCGGCGGTGGCCGTCAGGCCCCCGCCCAGCGCGATCACGCCCACGATCACCGGCACCGCCACGGCCGGGACCCACTTGTTGCGCTGCTGGGATGTCACGGAAAGCCCACCTTCGAGGATTCGTCTTCCCCGTCTACGCTACGCCGGTCCTGACACCCGTGGCGAGGGGCCCGGGCCTCAGGACCGGGGCTTCTCCTGCTGCGGGCGGTCACTCCGCCGGGGCGGACCCACTACCGTTCGTGTCCCGGCGCCACGGGCAGCGGACCCAGCCCGGTACGGTGACACCATGACCGAAGTCTCGAGCGCCACCACCCGCATCGCCGTGCTGATCGACTGCGACAACGTCTCCCCCACCCATGCAGGCGCGGTGCTGGAGGAGCTCGCCACCTACGGCACCCCGACCATCAAGCGAGCGTACGGGGACTGGACCACCAACCAGCTCAGCGGCTGGAAGAACGAACTGAACCGGCTGGCCATCCAACCGACCCAGCAGTTCTCCTACACCGTGGGCAAGAACTCCACCGACTCGGCCCTCATCATCGACGCCATGGACCTGCTCTGGATGGGCAACGTCGAGGCGTTCGCGATCGTCTCCTCTGACTCCGACTTCACCCGGCTGGCCACCCGGCTGCGCGAATCCGGCAAGCGCGTCATCGGTCTCGGCGAGCGCAAGACCCCGGAGTCCCTGCGCAACGCGGTGGACCAGTTCATCTACCTGGAGCTGCTCGGCGGCGCACCGGAGGAGGACACCGCTCCATCCCGGCGGGCCACTCGCCGGGGCCGCCGGGGCGCTGCCGCGAACGACAACGACACCGATGCCGCCGATGGAACGGCCGACGTACCTGTCGTCGTCGACACACCCCACGCTCCTGATGCACTGGACGAGGAACGCCCGCGGATCAACCTGGAGAGCGCCCTGGCCAAGGCCCTCAACGCCACCAGCGGAGACGATGGTTGGGCCTCCCTGAGCCGCGTCGGCCAGCACCTGAGCCGCACCCACGTGGACTTCGACCCCCGTGACTTCGGGCACCAGAAGCTGAGCACCCTGGTCTCCGAACAGCCCTACCTGGAACACCGCACGGCCGATTCCCGCATGCAGGTCCGCCTCAAGCAGGGTAGGAACCGGATGTAACCGTCCCGGGCCGGCTACCCGCCGGTACTTTCGGGATACCCTGATCGGCATGCCTGTATCCCCCGTCACACCCCGGCCCGGTGCCGGCCACCGCCTGGCCGAGCTGATCCGCCTCCGCACCGTCTCCGCCCTGCACGGCGAGCCGGAGCAGCCCGCCGTCGCCGCGGATTTCGGGGCCTTCCCGGAGCTCCTGGCCCGGCTCTATCCTCTCGCCCACGAGCGGCTGGATCACGAGATCGTGGATTCCACCGGTCTGCTGTTCCGCTGGCGGGGTGCCCGGACCACGGACCCCCTGGTCCTCATGGCCCACTGGGACGTCGTCCCGGCGCCCGAGGACCAGGCCGCGTGGACGGCCGCCGGCTGGGACACGGACCCGTTCGCCGGGACGGAGCACGTCCTGTCCGGCGAACCGGCGGTGACGGGCCGCGGCGCCCTCGATGACAAAGGCCCGCTCGTGGCCGTCCTGGAGGCGGTGGAGAACCTCCTGGCCTCAGGATTCACCCCGGAACATGACGTCTGGCTGGTCTTCGGCGGTGACGAGGAGGTCGGCGGACGCAACGCGGCGGCCATCTCAGAGCTGCTCCGCGAGCGCCTCCGGGCGGAGCAGGGCCGGGACGCCGAACCATGGCTGGTTCTCGACGAGGGCGGCGCGGTGGTCCCCGCCCCCCTGTCCTTCGTCCAGGGCACCTGTGCCATGGTGGGTCTCGCCGAGAAGGGCCAGGCTCAGGTGCGGCTCACCGTCTCCGGAGCCGGCGGCCACGCCTCCTCCCCACCCCCCGGATCTCCCATCCCGCGCTTGGCCCGCGCCCTGCGCCGCCTGGAGCGGCGGCCCTTCACGGCCCGGCTGAACGGCACGACGTCGGCCATGCTCGGAGCGCTCGCCCCTCTGGCCTCCGGGGCGGCGGGGCGCGCCCTGCCGTGGGCCCTCCGTTCGGGGACCGTGGCGGCCCGGGCCCTGGGGGCGATGGGCGGCGAGGCGGCCGCCATGGTCCGCACCACCGTGGCCCAGACCAGGCTGGAGGCCGGGACGGCGAACAACGTGCTGCCCTCCACGGCCAGCGCCACCCTGGATTGCCGGATCGTGCCCGGGGAGACCGTGGCCGGGGTCCTGGACGGCATCGACCATCGCATCGCCGACCCCGAGGTGAAGGTCGAGCTCCTCCACGGCCACGGCCCCTCCGACGAATCCCCCGCGGAGGGTGACCGGTTCGCGGCCCTGGGGGCCGCCGTCGGGACCTCGTGGCCGGGCGCGACGACCGTGCCCTACCTGTTGATGGCCGCCACCGACTCCCGGCACTTCCACGCCTGGTGCCGCCACGTCTACCGGTTCGCCCCGCTCTGGATGGATGACGATCAACGGGCCTCCATCCACGGGGAGAACGAGTGGGTGTCCGTGGCCTCGCTGGAGCGGGGTGAGCGCTTCCACCGCGATCTCATCACCGGCCGAGGCGGCCGCTTCCCTGACTCCGCCGTGACGGCACCCGGCGGCCAGGGGTGACGGCGGTCCTCGGGCGGCGCCGGCAGGGTGGTGCGCTGCTTTTCGGCGGGCTGGCTTCCATCGTCGGATTCCTCGCTTTCGTCGAATTCACCTCCGGGGTGCTGCAGGGCTACTACACGCCCCTGTTGACGGACATCGCCCGGCATCTGGAGGTCAATGACGCGGACGTCAACTGGCTGGAGGGCTCCCAGCTGATGCTGTCCGCCCTCGTGGTGCCGATGCTTTCCAAGCTCGGAGACCAGGTGGGACACCGGAAGGTGCTGATCTGGTCCACCGCCGTGACCCTGGCCGCGTCGATCGCCCTCGTGGTGGCCCCCGTGTTCTGGGTGTTCCTGGTCGCGTGGGCCTTCCAGGGGTTCTATGTGGTGTGGCTGCCGTTGGAGATCGCCCTGATCTACGTCCGGACGGCGGCGCGAGAGGACGCCCCTGCGGCAGGACCGGGGCCGGCGGTGTTGACGCGGCGGGCCGCCGCCCTGCTGGTCGGCGCCCTGGAGGTCGGGGCCATCGCGGGGGCGCTGGCCGCCGGCGCCCTGGTGGACACCATGGACGTCCAGGCCGTGCTGGCCGTCCCGGCCATTGTGGTGGGACTGTGCCTGGTGGCCATCATCCTCGGGGTCGAGGAGACGCCCGGAGCCTCACTGGCCAACTTCCGACGCCGGGATTTCGACATGACCGGGCTGTTCTGGGTCACGGTGGCCCTCGTGCTGATCATGGGGTCGCTGTTCGTGCTGCGGGGTGCCGGCCTCGCACCGGACCGTCCCGGGTTCTGGCTCTCGGTGCTGATGCTGGCGGCCGGCGCCCTCGCACTGGTGCGGTTCATCCGGGTCGAGCGGGAACATCCCGATCCTCTGATCGACATCCGCATGTTCACCGACCCCGCCCTGTGGCCGGTCTTCGCCACCGCGGGCCTGTTCGGGGTCTCGGTCCTCGGCGCCCAGGCACCGCTGTCCACCTTCGCCCGGACCGACCCCGAGATCTACGGCTACGGGCTGGGGACCACCGGCTTCCAGACCTCCCTCATCATCGGCACCTACCTCGTCGCCATGGTGGCCGGGGCCAGCCTGCTGCCGGTGGCCTCGCGGTGGACGAGCCCGCGGATGGCCCTGTTGTTCGCGACCCTGTGCGTGGCGGTCGGCTTCGGCCTGTTCCTGCCGTTCCATGACCAGATTGGCCACGTGGTAACGAACATGGTGGTGGTGGGACTCGGTTCCGGCGCCCTGGTGGCCTCGCTGCCGGCGGCGGCCGCCGCGGCCGCCCCGCGGGAGCAGACCGGTGTGGCCACGGGACTGACCAACTCGGTCAAGACCGTGGGCGGCGCGGTGGCCTCCTGCATCTTCGGGTTGGCACTGGCCACCACCGCCGCGGCGGGGATTCCGGGCCCGGAGGCCCTTCCGGAGATCACGGGACCTCCCGACGTCGGCACGGCCGGTTCGTTCTCCGGCTACCTCACCGTGTGGATCGTCTGCTCGGCCACCGCCTTCGCGGCAGCGGTCCTGCTGCTGTTCGTCCCGAAGAAGGCGTTCCAGTAGGCACAGACCCTGGCGGAGCGGACGGTGGCGGGTCCGGAGAGACCCGGGTGCTAGACGCGGTGACCGAGGCCCAACACGGCCAGCACTCCGAGGGCGTCCGGGCTCGGTGCGGTGGCGGCCAGGTGCAGGGACTCCGCAGCGGCCGCCCGGGCCGTGGGCTGGCCGAGGGCGATGAAGCGGGTTCCGGCCGGGACGGCGGTGCCGCGGCGGCGGACCAGCTCCCGCACCGCGCTCGGACTCGTCAGCACCACATCGGCTCCGGTGAGGTCGTCCACGGACACGGTCTCCGCGCTCTCCGCCTCTGGCGGCAGTCCCCCCAGCAGCCGCCGCTCCGTGGCCGCCGGGTGCGGCACGGTGCGGTAGGCCTGCACGTGGTGGACCTCCCAGCCGCGTTCGGTCAGCCCCTCGGCCACCTCGTCGGTGGCGAGGGCCGACTGCGGCAACAGCACGACTCGGCTGGGGGTGTCACCCGGTGGCGGGAACTGCGCGAGGATCCCGGCGGCGGAGGCGTCGCCCTCTGGCATCCAGGGGATCTCGGTGCACCCTGCCTCCGCGAGCACGCGGGCGGTCCCGGGGCCGGTGACGGCCACCCGGAGGCCGGCGGCCAGCCGGCCGTCCCAGCCGGCGCGGACCAGGGCGCGCACGGTGTTCGGGCTGGTCAGGACCAACCAGGCCAGTGCCGGGGTCACGCCCGCGGTGCCGTCGAGGCCTGCCGGGTCGCCGCCGTCGTTCCCCGCATCGGGTTCCACGCGCCGGACGGCGGCACGGAGCCCGGCCAGGTCCGCCGGCAGTTCGAAGTCTGTCAACGGCAGGAAGGCCAGGCGGTAGCCGGCTGCAGCCAGCCCGGCCTCCACGGCGCCGGCCTGCACGGGCTGCCGGGTCAGCACGACGGTGCGGGACGCCGCGGGGGCCATCAACGCACCCCCGTCCCGACACACCCCGTATCCAGGTCGCACGAATTGGCCCAGATCCGGTCGAACGGCGCCAATTCCTGCGACTCAGATGCCAGGACCGGGGTCATGGTGCGGGCAGCAGGTCGGCGCCGCCGGCCAGCATGGCCTCCGCCACGTCGATGCCGAGCTGGCGCGCGAGTCCGAGCGCCTCGGAGTCGGCGGAGCCGTCCTCCCGGCGGACTCGGACGGCCGGCAGGTCCACGGACGCGTGCTCACGCAGCAGGCGGCTGCCGTCGGTCGCGGCCACCACGGCGTCCATCACCAGTCGGGCCGGGTCCTTCTCCACGTGGGCCAGGGCACCGATCGGTGCCGAACAGCCGGCCTCGAGCCGCTCCAGCAGGGCCCGCTCGGCGGTGACCTGCAACCGGGTCACGGCGTCGTCATACCCGGCCAGGGCCTGCGCCACCGGATGGGTGGAACCGGCGCCGGTCACCGCCGTCTCCGGGCGGCACTCCACGGCCAGGGCGCCCTGCCCCGGGGCCGGCATCATGACGGTCGGAGCGAGGCGTTCGGTGATGGCCCAGTCGAAGCCGATCCGGTCGAGTCCGGCACAGGCCAGGATCACGGCGTCCAGGTCGCCGCGCGGGGAGCCGGCGGCGGCGGGGGCATGATCATCGTGCTGTTCCAGGCCCGGAACCCGTGCGAGGCGGGTCTGCACATTGCCGCGGATGTCCACCACGTCCAGGTCCGGGCGCACGGCCTTGAGCTGGGCGACCCGCCGGGGCGAGCCGGTGCCCACCTTCGCCCCCTGCGGCAACTCGGACAGCCGCAGGCCGTCCCGGGCGCACAGGGCGTCACGGACGTCCACCCGTTTTGGGATGGACGCGATGACCAGGCCCTCCGGCTGGACGGAGGGCAGGTCCTTGAGGGAGTGCACCGCGAGGTCGACCCTCGCATCCAGCACCGCGGCGCGCAGGGCCGAGGCGAAGACCCCGGTGCCGCCGAGTGAGGCCAGGGAGCCCGTGGTCACGTCCCCCTCGGTCCGGATGATCTCCAGTTCGGCGTCCAGCCCGGACAGGCCGGCCAGGGCCTCCGCCACGGTGGTCGTCTGGGTGCGGGCCAGGCGGGAACCGCGGGTGCCGATCGTGAAGGTACCGCTCATCGGGTCGGAACACCCACCTCGGAATCGACGGCCGCCACGGTGGGGCGGACCGTGCCGTCCCGCATGACCTTGACGCAGCAGTTCGGCGCGCAGACGTCTCTCCAGGCGCCGAAGCAGCCCACGGCGGCCCGGCCCTCACGCCGGCCCAGGCGCTCCTCGACGATGTCGACGAGGCCGGAGACGAAGGCTGGATGTGTCCCGGGGGTCGGGGTGCGTCGGAAGGCCAGGCCGAGGTTCTCGGCGGTCTCCTTGGCCTCCGTGTCCAGGTCCCACACCACTTCCATGTGGTCGGACACGAAGCCCAGCGGCACCACGAGCACCCCGGCGAGCGGGCCGGCGTCAGCCCCTTCACCGTGGTTCTCGCGTTCGCCCTCACTGGCATGAGCGGCCGCCAGCTGCTCGATCGCATCGTTGATGTCCGGCTCGAGCCACGGCACGTGCGGGGCACCGGAGCGGGACTGGTAGACCAGTGACCAGTCGATCCCGGTGGCCTCGGGGACGCGCCGCAGGATCTCCTCGGCCACGTCCAGGTGCTGGGCCGAGTAGACGTCGGCGCCATTGCCCTCGCCCGGCGCCAGCCCGGTCTTCTCCCGCAGCTCCGCAGCCACCGGGCGGGGCCCGGCGGCCTCGGCATCCGAGGTCGGGATCGAGTGCGTGGCGAAGAAGATGTGCAGCCGGCCGTCCGCCCGGCCAGCGGCCGCCAGCTCGGCGCGGATCTCGGCCAGCCCCGTGCTCAGCCCCTCGGCGAAGGGGGCCACGAATCCGGGGTGGTTGAAGTACTGGCGGATCTTGTCCGCCTCGAGCTTGCCCTCCAGGCCCGTGGACCGCAGGGCCATGCCCAAGTCCTCGCGGTACTGACGGCAGGAGGAATAGCAGGAGTACGCCGAGGTGGCCACGGTCAGCATCTTCCGGTGCCCGTCGGCGTAGATCCGCTCGAGGGTCTGGGGGATGTAGGGCTCCCAATTGCGGTTGCCCCAGTAAACCGGCAGGTTGATCCCGCGGGCGGCCAGCTCGGTCTGCAGGGCCTCCAGCAGGGCACGGTTCTGCTCGTTGATGGGGCTGACGCCGCCGTTGGCCCGATAGTGGGTGGCCACCTCCTCGAGGCGTTCGTCGGGGATGCCGCGGCCTGCGGTGACGTTGCGCAGGAACGGGATCACGTCATCCTGTCCCTCGGGTCCGCCGAAGGAGGCCAGCAGGATGGAGTCGTAGTCCTTCGCGGCCATGGTGCCGTCCTCGTCCACCCCGGACAGGGGGTCGAAGGGCTGGTTCCCTGCCGCGTGCTTGGCGGTGCCCGTCATCAGGCCAGGACCTCCGCGATCTCGCTGGTGGTGATGTGGCGGCCCGTGTAGAAGGGCACCTCTTCGCGCACATGCAATCTGGTCTCGTTGTTGCGCAGGTGGCGCATCATGTCCACGAGGTTGTTCAGCTCCGGGGCCTCGAGGCCCAGCAGCCACTCCCAGTCGTTGAGCGCGAAGGCGCTGGTGGTGTTGGCCCACACCATGGGGAACTCGCGGCCCAGCATGCCGTGGTCCTTGAGCATCCGGCCACGCTCGGCCGGCTCCAGCAGGTACCAGTCGTAGGAGCGGACGAAGGGGTAGAAGCACAGCCACTTCAGCGGCTTGCGTCCCATGGCGAAGGCAGGGATATGGTCCTTGGCGAATTCGGCCATCCGGTCCGAGCCCATGGCGGACAGCACGATGGTGGTGCCGGCCAGCAGCTCGGTGCGGCGCAGGGTGCGGATGGCGGCCTGCAGGTCCTCTGCCACATGGCCGTACATCCAGACCATCAGATCGGCGTCGGCGCGCATGCCGGAGACGTCATAGGTGCCGCGGACGGTCACGCCCTTCTCCGCCAGCGCGGCGACGACGGCGTCGAACTGCTCCACGGCCCGCTTCCGCTCGGTCTCGGTGTGGCCGCCACCGTTGCCGGCCGCCTTCCGCGCGAAGACGGTATAGGTGGTGAACCACTCGACCTTCTCCGCATCGCCCGCGCTGTCTACTCCCCGGGCGCCGGCGTCTGCGTCGCCCTGAGGCTGGTTCTCGGTCATCGTCACAACTCCTGTGGTGTCACCTAAAGTCTGGGTTCCGTGCCCACCGCCGGTTTCTACAAGCGGTAGAACGAGCGATCCCAGCCTACCCCTCCCGGCGGCGGGATGCCTCGGCCGGGTTCGGTGCGGCCTGCGGGACCGTCGGCGGGATCATGGCACGATCCGCCGGCGCACGTCGGCCACGATGGCGGCCAGCCCGGTCCCGGCCAGCCACGCCCCGACCGCGTCCAGCCCGGGCTGGTTCCCCAGCCACGTGCGCACCGACCCCACCCTGGCCCGGTGGTCCGGGGTGGCCGCGGGCAGGGCGGACTTCCACCGCACCACGAAGGAGTCGACCAGCCCGGCGGCCACGTCCACCCCGGTGAGGGCGGTGGCATCCGCCGGGGCCCTGCCCAACAGGTCCTCCTCCGGCGTGCGGTACCCCGGAGTGGCCGAACCGGGGGAATCCGTCACCCGGCCGTAGGACAGTCGCAGCACGTGGCGGTGGCCTCCGAGCTCCCGCCGGACCCAGTCCCACTTGGCACTGACATGGGTCAGGGCCTTGGCGCCCACCACGTCCGGGGAGACGGCCGGCGAGACCAGCAGGCCTGTCCCCCGGGGGTTCGCGTCCAGCCCGGGCGCGTCCACCATCAAGGTCACGAGCGCGACGCCGGCTCCCTCGTGCGGCCGGTCCGCGGCGGACAGTGCCCCGTCGGAAGCCGGGGCCAGCAGATCCCAGGCCCGGGGGCCGTCCGTGGCCACGACCACACGGTCCACGGTGACGGCCTCGGTGCCGGCCGCGCCCGCGGCCAACTCCACGGTCCAGCGGTGTTCGGCCGCGCGCGCCAGCGTGACCGCCCGCGTCCCGGTCAGCACGCGGGCCCCCGCCCGGAGCACCTCCTCGGCGAGCGCCGCGGTCAGGGTGTGCAGTCCCCCGCGCAGGGAGGCGACCACGGCCCCCGGCGGGGCAGCGGCACGCCGGGCGGCCACGGCGCGGACCAGTGACCCCTCGGCCACGAGGGCCTCCAGCAGGCCCGGGGCGACGGTGCGCAGGTCCAGGGTGTCCGGGTCCGCGGAGTGCACGCCGGCGACGACGGGCGCGACCAGGCTCTGCAGCACCCCCTCCCCCAGGCGGTCCCGCACCACGGCGCCGACAGTGACCGGGCTCCCCTCCTCGAGGGCCTGGCGCCAGGTTCCCAGTGATGACGGCGCGGGCATCTCGCGGGTGGCAGACATCGCGTCCGCGGAGCCGCGCGCCGGGTCCTCGAGGTCCCGGCGGGCCCGCTCCAGGGCGTCGGCACCGAGCGCCTCAGCGACCTCGGGGGCTTCCAGATCACCCGGGATCCCCAGGATCCCCACGCGCGGTGCAGGCACGGCCCGGTGGTCCTGACCCGGTCCGGACGGCGGCAGGTACAGCCACGATCCGCCTGAGTGGGGCGCGACGACAGAGGTCCCCAGTCCCAGCACCTCCACCAGGTCGCGCACGGCCGGGGTGCGGACGGCGAAGGACTCGGCACCGGCGTCGAGGGTGAGCTCGTGGTTCTCGGGCAACGCCACCGTGCGCGGGGCCACGCACCCGCCGAGGGAATCGCCGGCCTCCACCAAGGTGACCGCGTAGCCCGCGCGCACCAGTTCCCAGGCAGAGAGCAGCCCGGAGACTCCCGCACCGACCACGAGGGCGGTGGGGGTGACTGCAGGCCGGGAGGTCACGGCTGGGGAGGTCACGGCTGGATCGAGTGGATCAGGTCGACTATCCGGGTCAGGACCGCCGGGTCGGTGGTCGGCGGGACGCCGTGGCCGAGGTTGACCACATGCCCGGGGGCCACACGGCCGGCCTCCACGACCTCGCGGACATGGGCTTCGAGCACCTCCCAGGGGGCGGGCAACAGGGCCGGGTCGATGTTGCCCTGCAGCGGGACGGTGCCGCGCCCGTCCGGGCCCGGCGTGGCACCCAGGCGGCGGTGTGCCTCACCGAGCGGCAACCGGTAGTCGACGCCCATGACGGAGGCTCCGGCGTCGCGCATGGCCGGGAGGATCTCGGAGGTGCCGGTGCCGAAGTGCACGAGCGGCACCGGTTGGCCGCCACCGTCCACCAGGTCGCGGACGTGGGAGAAGGCACGGGCCGAGTGCGGCTGAACGTAGTGCTGGTAGTCGGCCAGTGACAGGGATCCCGCCCAGGAGTCGAAGAGCTGGCCGGCGGACGCCCCGGCCTCGATCTGCGCACGGAGGAAGGCGCCGGCGGTGTTGGCGGCCCACGTGGCGAGGGCATTCCAGGTCTCGGGATCCGCGTGCATCATGGTGCGCGGACCGAGGTGGTCGCGGGACGGGCCGCCCTCCACCATGTAGGCGGCAACGGTGAACGGTGCGCCGGCGAAGCCGATCAGTGGAGTGCTGCCCAGCTCGGCCACCGTCAGACGCACGGCCTCCCGGATCGGCTCGAGGGACTCGTCCGTCAGTTCGGGCAGGGCCTCCACATCAGCCGCGGTGCGCACCGCTTGACCGAGCACGGGCCCGGTGCCGGGGACGATGTCCACGTCCACGCCGGCCAGGCGTAGCGGGACGACGATGTCCGAGAAGAAGATGGCGGCATCGACGTCATGCCGGCGGACGGGCTGCAAGGTGATCTCAGAGGCGAGTTCGGGATTCAGGCAGGATTCGAGCATGCCGACGCCCTGGCGCACCTGGCGGTATTCCGGCAGGGATCGGCCGGCCTGCCGCATGAACCACACCGGCGTGCGGGAAGGGGTACCCCCGCGGAAGGCGGTGACCAGGGGCGATCCGACGGTGGATCGGGCCGGATCGGTGGTGGCCAGCGGGTGGTCGGCAGGCAGGGGGGTGCCGGTCAGGGGTTCGGACATGACCGATATTGTCCCATCTTCCTTCTCCAGTGGTGAATCGCGTCGGCGCCGTGGGGATGGCCGTGGTGATGAACACAGGGTGCCCTTCTTAGACCCGCCCGCCCGAAAGGATTAGAATCGGCGCATTGTGGCTTTGTTTTCCCTGGTTGCCTCGCACACCGACCTTGACCTCGACACGGTGGCGCAGCTGAGCAACGGCACCGGCGAGGTCGCCTCTGTCATCCCCGAATCCTCCGTCAGTGGTGCGGTCGTGCTCGCCACCTGCAACCGGGTGGAGATCTACGCCGAGGCCCCGGATGACCGCTCGGTCGAGCAGGCCCGGGCAGAGCTGCTGCAGGCCGTGACCCGCGGCTCCGGCCTGGCTCCGTCCACGGTGGAGTCCTCCTTCAAGGTCTTGACCGGTGACTCCGCCGTGCGCCACCTGTTCGAGGTGGGCTCCGGCCTGAAGTCAGCCGTGGTGGGTGAACGCGAGATCGCCGGGCAGGTACGCCGCGCGCTCGGCACCGCCCAGGAGTCGGGGACCGCGACCGGTGCCCTGGTCAAGCTCTTCGAATCGGCCACCCGCACCGCCAAGGACGTCGGCACGCGGACCGCGCTGGGATCGGCAGGCCGCTCCATCGTCTCCGTGGCACTCGACCTCACGGCAGACCTGCATGCGGGAGTCTCCGACGCCGAGACCCGCGCCTTCTGGGAGCAGGCCAACATCCTGGTGATCGGCACCGGATCCTACGCCGGCACCACCCTGGCCCAGCTGGCTGACCGCGGCGCCGCCCACGTGGGCGTGCACTCCGCCTCCGGCCGCGCGGAGGCCTTCGTGGCCGACCGCGGCGGATGGGCCATGGCTCTCGGCGGGGAGAAGATCCACGGAGCGATCGCCGAGGCGGATGTCCTGATCGGCTGCTCCGGTGGCGATCGGCGGCTGGAGGCAGAGACCCTGCGCCGGCTCCGCGAGGGCGTGCAGACCCGGCTGACCGTCCTGGACCTGGCCCTCAGCCACGACTTCGATCCGGCCATCGCCGACCTGCCCGGCGTGGACCTGATCACCCTGGAATCCGTGAAGATGGCCGCCCCGGAGGGCCAGCAGGAGTCGCTCGTGGAGGCCTCCCGGATGGTGGACGGGGCGGTGGCCGGGTACGTACAGGAACGCAAGTCCCGCAGTGCCAACGAGGCCATCGTGGCCCTGCGCAAGCACACCCAGCGGGTGCTGGAGTCCGAGATGGAGCGGGTCCGCGGCAAGCACGGCTGTACCGCCGCCGCCGAAGAGGTGGAGTTCGCACTGCGCCGCATGGTCCGCCAGATGCTCCACGAGCCCACGGTCCGGGCCAAGGAGATGGCGGCCGAGGGCCGTCTCGAGGAGTACGAGAACGCCCTGAACGTTCTGTTCGGCCTGGAGGTCTCCGCGCCCGTGGCCGAGGCCGGCCCCGAGTCCTGCCCGGCCGACGTCGCACCGGACGTCGCCACCGGAGCAGTGGGCCCGACCTCCGGAACCATGGCGGCGGCCGCCGGAGCAGCCCGCATCGCCTGATGCGGCTACCGGCCGGTAGACTGGCCTGCACCGTCTGCACCTGACGAGTCATTCCAGAAAGGCATCACCGTGAGCACCTCCCCCGTGCGCCAGTCGAGGTTGCCCCGCGAGGAGCGTCGCAAGCAGTTGCTTGATGCCGCCCGTCAGGTCTTCGTCGATCACGGGTTCCACGCGACCTCGATGGACGACATCGCCGTGGCCGCCGCCGTCTCCAAGCCGGTGCTGTACCAGCATTTCCCCGGCAAGCACGAGCTCTTCCTCGATCTCATGGACACCCAGGTCGACCTGCTGGGCTCCGCCATCACCGCCGCACTGGAGTCCACCACGGACAACAAGGCCCGCGTGCAGGCCACGGTCCACGCCTATTTCCAGTTCGTGGACAGCCCGGACCGGGCCTACCGTCTGCTGTTCGACTCCGGGCTGAACAACGACCCGGACGTCGCCCTGCGAATGGAAGGCCTGGACCACCGGTTCGCCGCCGATATCGCCGAGGTCATCACCGCCGACACCATGCTCTCCCGCGCGGAGGCGTTGCTGCTGGGCCACGGCCTGGCCGGACTGGTGAAGTCCTCCGCCCGGCACTGGGCGGGACAGGCCGGCGACAAGGCGCGGCCAGACCTGGAAACGGCGGCCGACCTGGCCTTCCGCCTGGCCTGGCGCGGCATCAGCCGCTTCCCCAAGGAACGCTGACCGGCCGCTGGCGAACGGCTCACAGGCGGACAGGTCACAGGCCGTTACGCCCGTGGCCGAAGTCGGCTCGGCCCCACCGCGCAGCGACCGGTGATCCTCTAGTCTGCTGTCGGACCAGTAATCGCCGGACCACGGAACTCCGTGGGCACCGGCCACCGTGACCAGAAGGAGACAGGCATGGAAATCCGCATTGGTGTTCAGAACGTGGCCCGCGAGGTCGTCATCGAATCGGACGCCACCAACGAGGACGCCGCCCGCCTGGTGTCCGATGCTCTCTCCGATGGTGGCACTCTGCGCCTGAAGGACACCAAGGGCCGCCTGGTCCTGGTTCCCGCAGCCATCATCGGCTACGTCGAGATCGGCACCGAGACTCCGCGTCCGGTCGGATTTGTCCCGACCCCGGGTTCCTGATCTCTGACGCACCCCTCTTCCTGACCCCGGCGCCACGCGCCAGGTCCTGAACGCCCCGCCGCGGGGGCGGACGCCACTCGTGACGTCCGCGCTCACGGCGGGGCGTCTTGCCGTGTGAGGCACCCTCGGCAACACCCCCGCCGACGGATAGGGTGAGCCCGTGGCCCACTACCATCTGGATCTCGCCCGTTCCGCCGCCCAGACCGAGCTGGCCAGCCGCTTGTCCTCCCTCCGGGAGGAATTCGCGCTGCCCGCCGGGTTCCCTCCCGAGGTGCTGGCGGAGGCGGAGCAGGCCGCGGCGGACGCCGTGAACCGCCTACCGGTCCATGACCGGACGGACCTGCCGTTGCTCACCATCGACCCGCCGGGCTCCACGGACCTGGACCAGGCGGTACACCTGCAGCGTGGGCTCGGTAGCCGCACCCATCTCGGCGAACCCGCTGGTCCGGGCAGCTCCGGCAACTCCGGAGACTCCGGAGACTCCGGCAACCAGGATGACGGATTCACCGTCCACTACGCGATTGCCGACGTGCCGGCGTTCATCGCCCCGGGGGGCGCGCTGGACGCCGAGACGATGCGCCGAGGACAGACGGTCTATCTGCCGGACGGGCGGATCCCGCTGCACCCGGAGGTCATCAGTGAGGACACCGGCTCCCTGCTGCCCGGCGTGGACCGCGGCGCGTACCTGTGGACGTTCGGCCTGGACCGGACCGGTGCCGTGGTCTCCACCTCCGTGGAACGTGCCCGGGTGCGGAGCCGGGAACAGCTCACGTACCAGGAGGCACAGCATCGGATCGACGCCGGTGGCGAACCCGGCTCCACGCTCGCTCTGCTCAAGGAGGTCGGACTCCTCCGGACCCGGCTGGAGACCGACCGTGGCGGAGCGAGCCTGCGCCTGCCGGAGCAGGAGATCACGGCCACGGATCACGGCTACCAGGTCCTGACCGCGCCTCCGCTGGACGTGGAGGACTGGAATGCCCAGATCTCCCTGATGACGGGCATCGCCGCGGCGCACATCATGCTCGACGGCGGCGTGGGCATCCTGCGCACCATGCCGCCGGCCGACCCGGATGCGGAGTCGACGTTCCGGGCCCGGACCCGGGCCCTCGGACACCCGTGGCCACTGGACCAGCCGTACGGCGAATACCTGCGGGAACTGGACACCACGCGACCACAGGAGCTGGCCATCATGCACGCGGCCACCTCTTTGTTCCGGGGCGCGGGATACACCGCCTTCGACGGCGACACGCCCGACGTGACCGTCCAGTCCGCGATCGCGTCCCCCTACGCCCACGCCACCGCGCCACTGCGGCGGTTGGTGGACCGGTTCGTCTTAGCCTCCTGCCTGGCCCTGGAGAACGGCGAGGAGGTGCCCCAAAGTGTCCGAGGCCTGCTGCCGAGCCTGCCCGCGGCCATGAAGGGCTCCTCCCTCGTGGCGTCCCGAGCCACCAATGCCGCACTGGACCTGGTCGAGGCGGCATCCCTGCACGGGATGGAAGGCCAGGAGTTCAGCGCCGTGGTCATCTCCGCGCCGAGCTCCGAACAGGCCGAGAAGGCTCGCCGCGAGGGGCGTCAGCCCTGGGGCGAGATCCAGGTGGAACAACCTCCGGTCCTGGCCCGCTTCGAGGGCCAGGCCGAGGCCGGGCAGCGCATCCGGGTGGTGCTCGTCACCGCGGACATGGCCACCCGTACGGTGCTGTTCCGAGTGGCCGGCCAGACTCCCCCGCCTCGTCCCGCGGAGGTCCCGGGTGCGGATCTCGCGCCGGAAGATCACGAGGACACGGTAGACTGGCCCCATCAAGGATGACCGATCGCATTGTTCATCTGCGTTCACCCTCGTGATTTGACTCTCCGGATCCGGCACGCGCCCCTGAAGGGCCAGCCCGAATCCAGGGCCCATCCCCTCGATGCCGGCCTTGCACCTCCCGCGATCGGCTCCACCATGGACGCACGGCGTCCGGCCGATCCGCGCCGCCCCGCAGCTAGCCGAGCTAGCCGGAGCCAGGCGCCGGAGTGCACTGGAACCAGTGCCATCGCGCCGAGCCGCCCTGCCTGAATGACGGGACCGAATTTTCCCCATGACTCCTGAACAGAAGATCTCCGCGGACAACGACATCGACACCGAGGACCTGGCCACCTCCGAGATCGAGACGATCGAGGTCGAGGACTCCATCGACATCGCCGAGGCCAACGAGCCCGTGGCGGAGAAGACCTTCGCGGACTTCAAGGTCCGCGCGGACATGGTCGAGGCCCTCGCCGAGAAGGGCATCACCCACCCCTTCCCCATCCAGGCCATGACCCTGCCGGTCGCCCTGGGCGGGCACGACATCATCGGCCAGGCCAAGACCGGCACGGGCAAGACCCTCGGCTTCGGCCTGCCGGCCCTGCAGCGCGTGGTGGGCCCGGGCGAGCCCGGCTTCGACCGGCTCGACTCCCCCGGCGCCCCGCAGGCCTTGATCGTGGCACCGACCCGAGAGCTGGCCAACCAGGTCGCCCAGGACATCACCACCGCCGCCTCCAAGCGTTCCGTGCGCATCGCCACGATCTATGGCGGTCGTGCCTACGAGCCGCAGATCGAGGAGCTGCAGCGCGGCGTTGAGGTCGTGGTCGGCACCCCCGGCCGCCTCATCGACCTGATGCGCCAGCGTCACCTGAACCTCAAACTCGTGAAGATCGTGGTGCTGGACGAGGCCGACGAGATGCTGGACCTGGGCTTCCTGCCGGATGTGGAGACGCTGCTCTCCGCCGTCCCGGACGTTCGCCAGACCATGCTCTTCTCCGCCACCATGCCCGGCCCCGTGGTCGCCATGGCCCGCCGGTACATGACGCAGCCGACCCACATCCGCGCCGCGGACCCCGACGACGAGGGCATCACCAAGAAGGACATCCGCCAGCTCGTCTACCGCGCCCACCACATGGACAAGGACGAACTCGTCGCCCGCGTCCTGCGCGCCGAGGGCCGGGGGAAGACCATCATCTTCACCCGCACCAAGCGCACCGCCGCGCGGGTCTCGGACGAACTGTCCAAGCGCGGCTTCGCCGCCGGCGCCATCCACGGCGACCTCGGCCAGGGCGCCCGCGAACAGGCCCTGCGTGCCTTCCGCGGGGACAAGGTGGACGTGCTGGTCGCCACCGACGTGGCCGCCCGCGGCATCGACGTGGACGATGTCACCCACGTGATCAACTTCCAGTGCCCCGAGGACGAGAAGACCTACCTTCACCGCGTGGGCCGCACCGGCCGCGCCGGCAACAAGGGCACCGCCGTGACCCTGGTTGACTGGGAGGACATGCCGCGCTGGGGTCTGATCAACAAGGCCCTGGGGCTGGATGTCCCCGAGCCGCCGGAGACCTATTCCTCCTCGAAGCACTTCTTCGAGGACCTGAACATCCCGAAGGGCTCCAAGGGCCGCCTGCCCCGGGACCAGCGCACCAAGCCGGGCCTGGACGGGGAGACGCTCGAGGACCTCGGCGGTCCGGGCGCGACGTCGGACGGCCGAGGCG
>NZ_JALDXU010000146.1:0-4765 GCF_032154715.1 Citricoccus sp.
GATCTGTGTCAGGGGGTCGACGCGCGTCCGGCCCAGAAGGCCGGGTCGCGGGGTCAGCTCGAGGCGGCGGCCTCGTCCTGGATCGGCCCCTGGTTCTGCAGGTCGCGGAGCTGGCCCTCGATGTAGGCCTTCAGGCGGGCGCGGTAGTCGCGCTCGAAGCCCTTGAGCTGTTCCACCTTGCGCTCCAGCACCGACTTTTTCTCCTCGAGGTCGGCCAGCGTCTTCCGGGACTTCTCCTGGGCGTCATTGACCAGCCCGTTGGCCTCGGTCTGGGCCTCCTGGATGATCTCCTCGCGCTTGGCCTGGCCCTCGGCCACGTAGTCGTCATGGAGCTTCTGGGCCATGGCCAGCACGCCTGCGGCGGACGTGGCCGTGGATTCGGGAGCGCCGGCCACGGGCGTGGCAGCGGCGGCCGGGGCGCGCTCGGTGACCCTCGGCTCGGCGACGGCGGCCGGCACGGCGGCATCAGCGGCCGGCTCCGTGGTGGCCGGGGCAGCGCCCGCCTTGGCCTGGGTGTCCTCGACCTGGGCGGACTCGGTGGTGTCCGTGGAGTCCACGGCCTCCGGGGCAGCGCCGGCCTTGACCTGGGTGTCCTGGTCCTCGGCGGCCTCAGCCGACACCGGAGCCGGAACGGCGGACGTGCCGCTCCCGCCGGACTGCAGGTCCGACACCTTGCGGCGCAGCTCGTCGTTCTCCTGGTTCAGGCGACGCAGTTCGACCACGATCTCGTCCAGGAAGTCATCAACCTCGTCCTGGTCGTAGCCTTCCCGAAATTTCGTCGGCTGGAACCGCTTGTTGACAACATCTTCCGGCGTCAGAGCCATGTGGTCACCCCAATACGTATTTGGTCTGCCCTCGAGGGGCAACGGTCTTCTTGTGGCCACCGCATACTGGTCCGCATGCGGGGCCCACACTGTTCTTCAGGCTACCATCAGCCCAACGTGCCCACGGCAAGGGCGGCGACGACGGACTTCAGCAGGACGACGACGACGAAGAGAATCAAGAACGCCACATCGATGCCGATTCCGCCGAGATTCACCGGCGGGATCTTGGACCGCAGCCAGCGCAGGGGCGGGTCGGTGACGGTGTACACGGTGGAGGCCACCATCAGCAGGATGCCCTTCGGACGCCAGGAGCGCGCGAAGGACTGCACCACGTCGAAGACGATCCGGATCAGCAGCAGGAACTGAACCAGTGCCAGGACAAGATAGAGAAGGGAGAAGATCAGGGTCACGGCAGCCTATTCCACACCGTCATGGTCCCGGCAGGGAAGCCCTGCCGGTGCGGTGTCAGCTCTGGTTGAAGAAGTGGGCCTGGTCTTCGGTCTCCGAGGAGTCCTCGCCCAGGACCTGAACGGTGGACGGCGTCAGCAGGAACACCTTGTTGGTGACGCGCTCGATGGAGCCGTGCAGGCCGAACACCAGGCCGGCGGAGAAGTCCACCAGACGCTTGGCATCGGCTTCGCTCATGTCCGTCACGTTCATGATGACCGGGATACCCCCGCGGAAGGACTCGCCGATGAGCTTGGCGTCGTTGTAGGAACGCGGGTGCACGGTGGTGATCTGTCGCACGGCAGAGGCCTCTTCCCGGGACTGGGTGGCCCGCTTGATGGGGGTGACGGGTGCGCGGTACTCACGCTCGGCCGGCTGGGGGTGGGCCGCGCGCACGGGCTGGGGGCGGTCCTCCCGGGCCTCGTCCTCCCAGTCGTCGGCCGGATCAGCGGGATCGACGGCGGCGTGCCGCTCGGCCCGCTCCTGCCGACGGGGCTGTTCGGCCGCCCGCTGCTCTTCCTCGTACTGCTCCTCGCCATCGGCGAGCCCGAGGTAGATCATGGTCTTCTTCAGTGCACCAGCCATCGAACATCCTCACCGTGTGGAATCCGCCCGGCCTGCTCCGGGCCCTGCGTCGTCCGCCGTCGAAGCAGACACCTTCGAGGTTAACCCACGTCGGGGCGCGGCCCGAGGACATCAGTGCCGATCCGCAGGTGTGTCGTTCCCGCCGCCACAGCCTGTTCCAGGTCCTGGCTCATGCCGGCCGAGATCCAGGTGGCCTGCGAATGCGCTGCCGACACCACCCCGGAGATCTGCCGGAGGAGATGGAAGGCCGGCACGGGGTCCAGCCCCACGGGAGCCACCGCCATGACACCCCGGAGCCTCAGCCCCTCCGCCTGGGAGATCGCGGCCGCCAGCCCGGGCACCTCGTCGGGATGGGCGCCGCCCCTCGACCCGATCCCCGGGGGGCGGTCTGCGGCGGCCCGGTCGTCCAGGTCCACCTGGATCAGGCAGTCCATCGATGGTCGCATCGGCTCCCCGGCCTCGCGGCGTCGCCCCTGCTCCCGGTCCATCGCCGAGGAGAGGGCCTCCACGAGCGAGACCCGGTCCACCGAATGCACCGCCGAGGCGTACCGCACCACGTACTTGGCCTTGTTCGACTGCAACTGGCCGATGAAGTGCCACTCGAGTCCGGCTTCGGCCAGGTCAGCCACCTCGGCGGCCTTGCCCCTGGCCTCCTGGTCACGGTTCTCGCCCACGTGGCGCACCCCGCAGGAGTACAGTCGTCGCACGTCGGCAGCCGGATGGAACTTGGTGACGACCACCAGGTCCGGGGTGTCCTGACGGCCTGCCGCCTCGACCGCTACGGCGACCCGGCGGTGCACCGCAGCCAGGCGTCGACCCAATTCCGCTGTGCGCTCGTCCTGCGGGTGATCCGTGTCCGTCATACCGGGGTGCTCATCCTTCACTGCCGTCACTGCCTTCATTGCCTTCGCTGCCTTCGCCACCCTCATCAGGGCCGGTGCCCTGCCCCTCCTGACGCCGCCACACCAGCCCGATGAAGCGCCCTCGGCCGGGATCACGTCGATGGGAGAAAAGCCGCGGGTCCTCCCGGGTGCAGATCGGGCTGCGGTGGACCGTGACGCCAAGGGATTCCAGCACGGCCTGGGCCCCGGCCGGCAGGTCCAGCGCCGGAGTCCCCCAGGTGGTCGTGGCGTGGGTGGCGGGGATCTGCGCGGCACCGTCCAGGCGCATCTGCTCGGGAACCTCGTAGCAGCGGCCGCAGATGGCCGGCCCGATCCAGGCCAGGATGTCTCCCGGCTCGTGCCCGGAGCCCTCGCGCCGCATCCGCTCCACCGTGTTCTGCAGGATGCCGTCGAGCAGACCGCGGCGGCCGGCATGCGCGACCGCCGTGGGGCCGTTCAGGTGGCCGGCGCCGCCGAGCCCCGGCCCGGATATCCCGGCGCGGCCGTCCGAGACCCTGCTCAGGCCCACGGCCGCAGGCGACTCCACGGAGCGGCGGGACGCGAACACCACGGGCACGCAGTCCGCCACCATGATGGCCAGCGGATCCCGGCCGGTCGGGCTCACGAAGGCATCGGCCTCCTGGGCAGCGGGCGATTCATCCCAGCCGCGCCCGGCAGCCGCCACCACCCGCGCCGAGTGCACCTGGGTGAGGTATTCGGTGCGCCCGGGCGCGACACCCAGGGCCGCCTCGACTCCGCGGCGGGACGCCCGGACCCGCTCACGAGGGCCCCCGGCGCCGTCATCGGCACCGGCGGTGCCCCCGTCGCCGGTGCTGCCCGCTGCCGGCGTACCGCTGACATGGAAGGCGAGGTTGCCCGCGTCGACGCCGGTGAAGGCCACCTCGAGCCCGGGATCGGGATGGGCCCGGAACAGGAACGGACCGGCCGGGGCCGTCATGGCCCCGGCCGGTCGCCGGATGTCGGTCACGATGCCTCCGGCACGGTCCTCAGCCGCTGACTACTTCAGGAAGTCGGGGACATCGAGATCGTCACGGCCGGCACCGGACAGGTCCGGTTCGACGACGGTCGGCAGGTCCTGCTGGGCCGGCTCGGCCTGGTAGCCGGAGGTCTCGGCCTTCGGCGCGGCCTCCGGGGCGGCCGGGACGGGCTGATGGGGCACGGGCTGGTGCGGCACCTGCCCCGCACCGTTCTGCGCCGGCAGCCCGGGCTGCTGGCCCTGCGGCTTGGTGCCGGTGTTGAAACCGCCGGACGGCGCGGAGGTGGCGTCGACCTGGTCGAAGCCGGCGGCGATGACGGTGATGCGGGCCTCGTCTCCCAGTGCGTCGTCAATGACGGCGCCGAAGATGATGTTCGCCTCCGGGTGGGCGACCTCCTGGACCAGACGGGCTGCCTCGTTGATCTCGAACAGGCCCAGGTCGGAACCGCCCTGGATGGACAGCAGCACACCGTGCGCGCCATCGATCGACGCCTCCAGCAGCGGGGAGGCGATGGCCAGCTCGGCGGCCTTCACGGCACGGTCCTCACCCTGCGCCGAACCGATGCCCATGAGCGCGGATCCGGCGCCCTGCATGACGGACTTCACGTCCGCGAAGTCGAGGTTGATCAGACCCGGAGTGGTGATCAGGTCCGTGATGCCCTGGACACCGGACAGCAGGACCTGGTCCGCGGACTTGAAGGCGTCCAGCACGGAGACGTTGCGGTCCGAGATGGACAGCAGCCGGTCGTTCGGGATCACGATGAGCGTGTCCACCTCGTCCCGCAGGGCGTCGATGCCGCTTTCAGCGGAGGTGGCGCGGCGGCGGCCCTCGAAGGTGAAGGGCCGCGTGACGACACCGATGGTCAGGGCTCCGAGCGAGCGGGCGATGCGGGCCACGACGGGGGCCCCGCCGGTGCCGGTGCCGCCACCCTCTCCTGCGGTCACGAACACCATGTCCGCTCCGCGCAGGACCTCCTCGATCTCCTCGGCGTGGTCCTCGGCGGCCTGGCGGCCGACCTCGGGGTTGGCGC
>NZ_JALDXU010000147.1:0-4733 GCF_032154715.1 Citricoccus sp.
CACCCACCCCGACTCGACGGAAAGCGGGGGAAGGGGCGCCTCAGCCGCGGAACATGGAGGCGTTGGCCGTCTCGGCGTCCAGGTACTGCTGGGCCGCATGGGTCATGGCGCCGCGGATGGATACGAGGGACTCCTCCACCCGGGTCTGGGTGGCACGCCATTCCGTCAGGATGGTCTGGAAATTGTTGGCGGCCTGGCCGCGCCACGTGTCCTGGAGCTGGCGGAGGTTGGCCTCCATGGCGTTCACCTCCGTCTGGAGGCGGCCGATGGAGGACTCCACGGCCTGGCTCTTGGCCATGAGGTCTTCGGTATCGATCTGGACGAGTGCCATGTTCTCTCCTGGGAGGCTGGGGGCCAGGCCGGAACGGTGATGTCCCGGCTGACCCCACGCTAGGCAGCCACCCACCCGGGTGGGGCCCGTGACTACCCGGATGTGGAGGAGTGGCCGGAACCGGGTGCCTGTGGAGGACGCGGCGGGATGGCCGGTGGGCCCGCAGCGGTGTCCTCCTGGCCTCCGGGTCCGGACTCGTCCGGACTCCCGGCCTCGCCCTGAGCCGAGTCGACCTCGTCCGCGGAGGGGTCCACCCAGGGCATCCGTACCGACATGGTGGCCCCGCCGCCGGGGGTCTGCTCCAGCCGCACGGTGCCGTCGTGCTGGGCCACGATGGCCGCCACGATCGCCAGTCCGAGGCCGGTGCCGCCGGTCTCGCGCTGCCGGGAGGAGTCGGCCCGGTAGAAGCGTTCGAAGACGCGGGAGGCATCCTGCTCGTCGATGCCGGGGCCGTGGTCCCGGATCTCGATCACGGAATCCCGGGATCCGTGCACCTGCCGGCCGTCGGCGTGGACGGATCCGGGGAGCACGTCCACGGTGCCCACCGCGATCTCCAGCGGGCTCCCGGCGGGAGAATACCGCAGCGCGTTGGTCACCAGGTTGGTGACCACCTGACGGATCTTGCCCTCGTCGCCGAGCGTGGGCGCGGCACCGGCACGGCCGCCGTCGAGCCCCTCGAGGCTGATCTCGCGGTCCGGGGCGTTCACGCGGGCGTCCAGGACGGCGTCGTGGGCCAGGAGCATGAGGTCCACCGGCCGGTGCTCGAGCGGGCGCTGCTCGTCCAGGCGCGCGAGCGTGAGGAGGTCCTCCACCAGCTGGCCCATGCGCTTGGCCTCGCCCTCGATCCGCCCCATGGCCGCGCCGATGTCCTCCGGGTCGCTGATCCCGCCGTGGCGGTAGAGCTCCGAGAACCCCCGGATCGTCACCAGTGGGGTGCGCAGCTCGTGGGAGGCGTCCTGGATGAACCGGCGCATCCGCTCCTCGGACTGCTCCTTGGACCGGAAGGCCGTCTCGATGTGGGCGAGCATGGCGTTGAGGGACCGGGACAGGCGGCCGACCTCGGTGTCCGGGGCACCCATCTCCACACGGCGGGAGAGGTCCCCGGCGGCGATCTGCGCGGCGGTCCGCTCCACCCGCAGCAGCGGTTTGAAGGCACGGGTGGTCACGGCGTAGGCGATCAGCGAGGCTCCGGCGGTGGCCAGCAGCCCGATGGTGACCACGAGGGAGGTCACCCGATCCACGGAGTCGTGGACCGGCTCCAGTGGCAGGGCGATGGCCAGTGAGCCCTCACCGGAGGCGAGCCGGTACATCGTCACCCGCCAGCCGCGGGAGGCCTCCGTGGTGCCGGGGACGTCGAAGGCCTTGTTGTCACGGGCCACGACTTCCTCGGCGGACAGCGACGGGACCACCGGACGGTCCTCGTTGGCCCCGGTGAAGGAGGAGTTGGTGGTGGTGTTGCCCGCATTGTCCTGCAGTTCGCCGTAGAAGCGCAGGATGGACTGCGGCGAGGAGAAGTACCCGGTGTCCGTGCCCAGGCTCGTCAGGTAGACCGAGACGTTGTTGCGGTTGGCGTGCAGGTCGTCGTCGATCTGGCGGACGAGCTCCTGCCGGAACAGGGAGGCGGTCAGGGCGGCGGTGACGATCACGGCCAGCAGCATCAGACCGGTGGTCATGACCACCAGCTGCGTCCGCAGGGAGGAGGTCTTCCAGAGCCGGGCGAGCTCGTGGAACGGCCGGAAGCGCCCGGGGCGGTTCACGGTTGCAGGCATGCGTTCAAGGATACGGATCCCCGGGACCAGTCCGGCGCCGGGAGCGCAGGATCAGCGCTTGTCCGCGGACCGCAGCAGGTAGCCGACGCCGCGCTTGGTCTGGATCATGTCCGGCAGGTCGGCGCGGTCGATCTTGCGGCGCAGGTAGGAGATGTAGGACTCCACGATCGAGGCGTCGCCGTTGAAGTCGTACTCCCAGACGTGGTCCAGGATCTGCGACTTGGACAGCACCCGGTTGGGGTTCATCATCAGGTAGCGCAGGAGCTTGAACTCGGTGGGGGAGAGCTCCACCACCTCGCCGGCGCGGCGGACCTCATGGGCGTCGTCATCCAGTTCCAGGTCATCCACGCGCAGGATGGCCT
Organism: Citricoccus sp.; assembly: GCF_032154715.1. GTDB lineage: Bacteria > Actinomycetota > Actinomycetes > Actinomycetales > Micrococcaceae > Citricoccus. The sequence goes on from NZ_JALDXU010000147.1 coordinate 2,463, forward strand.
CGTCCCCCTCGGCCGGTGCGGTGCGGCGCAGCACGGCACGGATGCGGGCCACCACCTCGTCCAGGGAGAACGGCTTGGTGACGTAGTCGTCTCCGCCGACGGTCAGACCGGTGACCTTGTCCTCGGTGTCGTCACGGGCGGTGAGGAACAGCACGGGGAAGTGACGGCCGGCGGCGCGGAGCTTGCGGGTCACGGTGAAACCGTCCATGTCCGGCAGCATGACGTCCAGCACGGCCAGGTCCGGCTGCTCCTTCTCCGCGGCGGCCAGCGCGTCGCGTCCGTTGGCGGCCGCGACCACCTCGAATCCGGCGAACCGCAGGGACGTTGAGAGGAGCTCGCGGATGTTCGGCTCGTCATCCACGACCAGGAGCTTGGCTTCGGGTTCCTTTGACTTCATGTCTCCATCGTCCACCCGTTCGCTGGGCGTTCCCTGAATGCCTGCTGGATGCAGCGGCCGGGCCGCCGGCTCAATTCGACGTCAGGTCCCCGGCATCCAGGATCGTGTAGGCGTAGCCCTGCTCGGCCAGGAACCGCTGGCGCTTCTGGGCATACTCCTGATCCAGGGTGTCCCGGGAGACCACGGTGTAGAAGTGGGCTGACTTGCCGTCCTCCTTAGGCCGCAGCAGCCGGCCGAGCCGCTGGGCCTCCTCCTGCCGGGACCCGTAGGATCCGGAGACCTGGACCGCCACGGAGGCCTCGGGCAGGTCGATCGAGAAGTTCGCGACCTTGGACACCACCAGCACGCGGATCCGGCCCTCACGGAAATCGCCGAACAGCCGTTGGCGTTCGGCCACGGAGGTGGCTCCGGTCAGCACCGGCGCCTCCAGCAGCTCGCCCAGCTCGGCCAGCTGGTCCAGGTACTGCCCGATCACCAGCACCTGCTCACCGGAGTGCCGGGCCACCAGGGATCTCACCACCGGGAGCTTGATGTCCGAGGAGGAGCACAGCCGGTACTTGTCCGCGTCCTCGGCCATCGCATAGGCGAGCCGCTCGTCCCGCGGCAGCTCCACGCGGACCTCGACGCACTCGGCCGGCGCGATGTGGCCCTGGGCCTCGATGTCCTTCCACGGGGCGTCGTAGCGCTTGGGCCCGATGAGGGAGAACACCTCGGACTCCCGACCGTCCTCCCGGACCAGGGTGGCCGTGAGCCCGAGCCGGCGCCGGGCCTGCAGGTCCGCCGTCATCCGGAAGATGGGAGCCGGCAGCAAGTGCACCTCGTCGTAGATGATCAGCCCCCAGTCGTGCCCGTTCACCAGCTCCAGATGCGGGTAGAGGCCACCGCGCTTCAAGGTCAGCACCTGGTAGGTCGCAATGGTCACGGGGCGAACCTCCTTGACGGAGCCCGAGTACTCGCCGATCTCCGCCTCCGTCAGGGTGGTGCGCCTCAGCAGCTCCGCCTTCCACTGCCGCGCCGAGACGGTGTTGGTCACCAGGATCAGCGTGGTCGCGTTCGCGGTGGCCATGGCGCCGGCGCCCACCAGGGTCTTGCCCGCACCGCACGGCAGGACCACGACGCCGGATCCGCCGGCCCAGAAGTTCTCCACCGCCAGGCGCTGGTAGGGGCGCAACCGCCATGGCTGCGCGGGAGGGCCGCCGGCCGGGCCGCCGTCGAGCACCTCCCCGGTCTCCGGCACCTCGGTGAGGCCGATGGGGTAGGGGGTGCCGTCCACGTAGCCGGCGAGGTCCTCGGCGGGCCAGCCGAGCTTGAGCAGCTGCTGTTTGAGCTGGCCGCGGCTGGCGGCGTGTACCACCACGGTCTCCCCGTTGATGCGCGGACCGAACATCTCCGCGGTCTTCTTCGCGTGCAGGACCTCCTCGAGCACGGGGTAGTCGTCGGTGCGCATCACGAGGCCGTGCACCGGGTCGTTCTCCAGGCGCAGCCGGCCGTAGCGGGACATGGTGTCGTCGATGCCCAGCAGCAGCGCATGCGGGACCGGGTACCGGGAGTAGGTCAGCAGCACGTCCAGCACCCGCTCCGCGTCCACCCCGGCGGCCCGCGCATTCCACAGGCCCAGGTTGCTGATGCGGTAGGTGTGCACATGCTCCGGGGCGCGCTCCAGCTCGGCGAAGGACGCCAGGGCATGGCGGGCCTCGGTGGCCTGGGGATGGTCCACCTCGAGCAGCACGGTCTGGTCCGACTGGACGATCAACGGGCCATCGGCCACGGGTTCTCCTTTGGTACGGCGGGGACACTCTTCGTCAGGTGCGGCATGGATGGGCGCCAGTGAATCACACGGTGGTGGCCGAGACGATCCGGTGCAGCGGCACCAC
>NZ_JALDXU010000048.1:0-25304 GCF_032154715.1 Citricoccus sp.
TCCTCCTCCAGCAGGGCACCGCAGATGGTGCGCACCGCCAGCTGCTCGTGCACCGCATCGGCCTCTACGTGTTCGGTGTAGTACTGGATCATGGACTCCGGGAACCCGAGCCGCTTCAGCCCCTGGGCCATCCGGCGGGAGGGCGCGGAGCTGGTGGCCTCGAACGCCGCCAAAAACCCGAGCGAGGCGGCCCGGAGCCGGCGGTTCAGCCCGAACAGGGACATCGCGTTGTTCTCCTCGAGGACCTCCAGCGGCGCCTCGTTGATGTAGGCGCCGTACTCGGCGTTCAGGCCGCTGTCCTGCAGGCCTCGGACGAACAGGTGGGCGTGCAGGAGGTTCGGGTCCCCTCCCCCGTACTCGTCGAACTGCAGCTCCATCACGGCGGCCTTGACCCGGTCAGACAGGCGCGGAATCACCCACGTGGTGTGGTCCGCCTCCTTCAGGTGGTAGATGGTGCGGTGCCGCAGCAACTCGTGCACCTGCTCCTCGGTGGCCTTCCGGTGGACATGGGCGGCCAGTGAGGGACCGTCATGATCGGCCACGAAGTCGAAGAACTTCTCGGCGAATCCATCCGGTTCTGGCACCTCGGGCATGCGGGCCCGCAGCGTCTGCTCGAACTCCTGCTCCAGGCCGCGCCGCACGCCGATCAGCTGCGGGTCCCATTCCAGTTCCCCGGCCACGTCCTCGAAGCCGCGGTAGTGCTGCTCGTAGAGCGCCCACAGCGTGATTTGCGCGTCCTCGGCGGTGTCCGACGGCGGCGCCTCAGCCAATCCCGACGTCTCACCGGTGCGCATGGCCCGGAAGACCACCTCGCTCAGCGAGCCGCGGCTCTCCGGCGTCAGCATGATCCCACCTCCATCCCGATCGACATCGGCGGGACAGCCACAGGCCGGCAGCTGGGGAGGGGCATTCTGGTCCTCTATGTAGGGTGGCGGGCAGTCGGTCCGGGGGTCGCCGAAGCGCCCCCGCAGTTAAACCTATACGGAAATCTGGGCGGAATTCGGCCTGTTTGAAGCAGATGCTCCGGGGCTTATGACGCGTCGACATCCCCGTCAGCGGGACCGGTGCCCAAGTACACCAGGAACCCGTCCGGGTCACGGATCTGGGCCACCCGCTCAACCCAGGGCATCTCTTGCGGGGGTGCCACGATGGAGGCGCCGGCGGCATGTGCGCGGCGGGCGGCCTCATCGATGTCGTCGACGTAGAGCCACAGGGCTGAGCGCGAGCCTTCCCCGCCGATGTCCAGTTTCCGGCCGATCGCCAGGACGCTCCTGCCCAGCCGTAGGGTGACGTACACGTCCCGCGTCTCGTCGTCCGGATCAGGGAAGCCGTACGTGCGCACGGCGTCGAAGGCCTCCCGGTAGAACCGGGCCAACCGTGGCAGGTCGTCGGTCATCAGAAGGGGGAAACCACTGCGCACCACCATGCGCGTCAGCATATGCCCGCTGCCGGCGGGACACTACGGTCGCCTGCCGCCGGCCTCGTCCCGAGACGGACCAGCTACTGCCGGCGGCAGGCAGCCCCTCGTGCAGTGGTCCTCAGTGGGTGCGGCTGCGGGAGCGGTTTCGTCCGGCCAGACCTTCAGCGGCGCCGATCAGGGCCACTGCGGCGACCACGGCCACGATGAAAACCAGGATGTTGAGTTCGAAGATGTCCCCCGTGCCCAGCAGATTGGCCACGAGCCCCCCGATGACCGAACCGACCAAGCCCAAGAGGAGGGTCGCGAGGAGGCCGAGGTTCTGCTTGCCGGGTTTGATCAGGCGCGCCAAGGCGCCGATGACGAGTCCTGCGACGATGAATCCGATCATGCTGGGTCCTTTCCCAAGAAGTTCTCATCTACTGCCCGATGTGTCGAGAACGTAGAGAACTCGGCCATGGGCAGGCTATCGAACCTACCTGACGCTTCCCGAGATGACCGACCGCCGCCCAGGACGGACGGGTCCTGGGCGGCGGTCAGCAGGTGCGCTGGGTCATGAATCCTGTGCGGCAGCCTTGACGTTCTGCGCTGACCGGGCGGATTCGTCCTTGAGGCGTCCCGCCTGGTCCTGGCCGTCGGCCTTGACGTGTTCCACTCCGGAGGTGGCGGTGTCCTTGACGGATTCCATGGCCTCCTGGGCCTGCGGCTTCAGGTGCTCGCCCACGTCCTGCGCCATGGACTTGGCTTCGTCCACCAGTGGCCCGGCCTGCTCCTTGACCTTGGTGGCCGCCTCTTGCTCCGGGCGGGAAGCGGGGATCAGGGAGCCGATCAGCCAGCCGGCGCCCAGGGCGATCAGTCCGGCTGCCAGCGGATTGCCGCGGGTACTGCGGCGCACCGCCGTCGGGGTTTCCTGCACGGCATGCACGGCCTCTTCCGCGCGGTACTGGGTGCCATCCGCCACAGTCCTGGCTCGATCTGTCAGACCGGTCGAGCTTCGTTGGCTGGAGTACGGGTCAGCGGGGTGGCCCATCACGGATTCCTTCATGGTGCTCAGGCGTTCACGGACACGGTCGCCCTGCCGGTGGACGGCCTTGCTCGGGTTGGCCTTCTCGGCCAGGGCGTCCACATCGTTGCTGAGCTCATGGCGGGTGCGCTCGATGTCAGCGCGGATCTCATCGGGGTTGTTGCTCATGGGGTCTCCTTGTCCGGGTTCAGGGTCGCGGGGATCTCCTGGACCGTCTGTTGGGTCTGCGTCAGACCCTTGATGCGTTCGAAGTGCTTTTTGCCCATCAGGGCGAGCACGGCGGCCACCACGCCCCAGAGCACGGCCACGATGAGCGCAGCCCAGCCCAGGTGCATCAGCGAGCCCAGCGCCCACATGAGGGCCGTGGAGAGGAACAGCAGCAGGAAGAAGGCGGCCCAGGCGGCTCCGGCGAACATCCCCGCGCCCATCCCGGCCTTCTTGGCCTCCACCGTCGCCTCGGCCTTGGCCAGTTGGATCTCCTGCCGCACCAGCGTGCTCAGGTTCTCCGAGAAACTGCCGAACATCTCGCCCAGGGACTCCGTCCGAGCCCGGTACTCAGCCTCGGGAGGTGGGGCCTCCGTGGACCCGGAGCCCGGTGCCGACGGACCCGTCCCAGCGGCACCGGCAGCGGGGCTGCCCGTCGGCACGCCGTCATAGCGGGGGTCGGTGGTCACGGACGGCCTCCCTGGTGGGGACGGCCGGTCCCGGGGGGATCGGTCACCGCGGGCGTGCCCAGGACCTCCGTGGCCGGAGCACCCCTGCCCACGTCCGGTCGGCCCGCAGCCGGAGGCACCACCGGAGCCGGGGGCGCCGTCGGCGGGAGCGGGATGTCGCCCGAGGGGCCGGTGGCCTGAACGTCATCCGGGTAGACAGAGCCCGTAACCCTCTCGATGCGAGCGGCACCAGAGGAACCAGCACGGTGGGTCGGCGTGGAATGACCGTGACGGTCATCGTCGTGGGAGTCCTTCATCCCACGGGTGAGCCGGCCGGCCACGAGCCCGACGCCGGCCGCGATCGCCAGGAACGTGCCGGGGCGGCGGGCCGCGAACCGGCGGACGTCATCCAGCAGGTCCAGGGGCTCCTTGGACTCCAGCTGCTCCGTGAGCTGGCGGGCCCGTTGCGAGAGAGTCGAGACGGCCTGGTTCACCAGATCCGATTCGGGTTTCTCCCCGCGGGAGATTCGCTCGAGGTCATCGGAGACCGTGCGTGATTGTGCAGCCAGACGGTCCTTCTGGGTGGACAGTTGAGAGGAGGCCTCCTGCTTGGCCGAGTCCGTCAGGTTCTTGACCTGATCCATCGCCTCGTCCTTGACCTGGGCGGCCTCTTGCTGGGCGGTGCCCGCCACGTAGCGGGCCGCGCTCTGGGCTTCCGAGCCCCATCGTTCGGCCTCGTGCTGTGCGGTGTCCCGCGTTCCGCCGTCGTGCTCTGTGGGGTGATCTGGGTTCAGCGTCATGGGGTGTCCTTCTGGTAGACGGCCCTGGCCCCTGATGTCCAAACGGCCTGTAGTCCGGGAGAATAATCAGCGGCCAGGCCCCCGGCGAGGGTTGCGCCACGGTCCGATGGAATTGGCACGGACCGGTAGCGGTCAGCCGTCCCGGCCGTGGTGGCGGTCGATCCCGAACTGGTCGACCTTGCGGTGGAAGCGCATGCCCAGGATTCCGCCCAGCACCGCCCCGACCAGCGCCAGAAGCACCGCGACGACCAGGGCGATGATGCCGCCGGTGGTCAATGCCTCTGCCTCGATGGGCATGCCGGTCAGGCTGCCCAACTGGCCCAGGAGATCGAGCTGGCTGCCCGCCACCAGGCCCACGACCGCCAGGATGATTGTGATGACGATCGCCCACAGCCAGACGGCGATGCCCTGCTTGGCTCCGTCGAATCGGGCCATTCGTCCGGCCACGTACCCGCCACTGAGGTAGGAGACCAGCAGGATGACGGCCAGGATGACCGCACCGGCGATACCTGCGGCGGTGGGCGACTGGGTGGCCTCCTCTGCTGCCTGCCCGGCATCCGTTCCCGTCGCCAGACCCACACCGACGCCGATGGCCGAGAGCACTGCGGTGAGCAGCACGGCCATGCCGGTGGCGGCCAGCCAGCCGAAGAAGGCCGCACCGATCTTCATGCCGCCGAACGTCTGTCGCTCCGCGGTGACGACCTCATCTCGCCGCCCCCGGGGTGTGGTGGATCCGGATGGATTCTCGGTGCTCATGATGTGCTCCTCGTGGTTGGGGTGGAATCGCCAACGTGGCCTCAGATTTCACCTGCTTCCCCGCCGACCGCAACCGTTCGCGTGCGGTACGAAGCCGCATCGCCTCAAGGGTGGACTCCGGCGCCTGCCGGACCGATCATGGACGCGTCAGGCCGTGGCAATCACCAGTAGCGATCACCACGGGTGCCACGGATCGGAACGAGGGAAGGACGTGCCATGTCAGGAATCGGTGACGCGGCTGACAAGGCCAAGCAGTACGGCCAGGACCACCCCGAGAAGGTCGACCAGGCCAAGGACAAGGCCAAGGATTTCGTCGACGACCAGAAGAACCAGGATCAGCAGGGCGGAGAGAAGTAGCCGTCCCGCGGATCCCCCGCAGTTGATCAGGCCGGACCGCCCCTCGGGTGGCCCGGCCTGATCGTGAGATCATCAGCGGCGGCCGGCGCTGAGACGCGGACGCCGGCTCCCGCACCAATCGAGGAAAGGATCCACCGTATGGGAACCATCACGGGTGCCAACGGAAACGAACTGCACTACGAGGACACCGGGGGCGCCGGTCGGCCGGTGGTCCTCGTCCACGGCTGGCCGCTGAACGGCCAGGCGTGGAAGAACCAGGTCGGGCCCCTCACCCAGGCCGGGCACCGGGTGATCACCTATGACCGCAGGGGGTTCGGCCAGTCCGAGCCACAACACCCCTACACCTACGACGCGTTGGCCGGGGACCTGGCCGCTGTGATCGAGGCCTTGAACCTGCGCGACGCCGTCCTGGTCGGCTTCTCCATGGGCGGCGGCGAGGTCGCCCGCTACCTCGCCCAGCACGGCAGCGAACGCGTGGCCTCCGCGATCTTCGCAGCGGCGGTGACGCCCTACCTGCTGCACACTTCCAGCAATCCCGAGGGGCCGCTGAAGAAGACCGAAGCGGCGGCCATGGCGGCCCAGCTGACCGCCAATCGGGAGAAGTTCTTCGACGGCTTCACCACAGACTTCTTCAGCGCCGGAGAAGCGCTGTGTGTGAGCGAGGCACAACGTCAGGAGGCGATCAGGATGTGCCTGCAGGCCAACAAACTGGCCGCCCTGGAATGCATGGCGTCCTTCGGTGCCACGGACTTCCGGGACGACCTCGACCGCGTCACCATCCCGACGCTGGTCATCCACGGAGACGCCGACGGCGTGGTGCCCTTCGAGGGCTCCGGCCAGCGTACCCATCAGGCCGTCCCCGACAGTGAACTCGTGGTGGTTCCTGGGGCGCCGCACGGCCTGAACGTCTCCCACGCGGAGGAGTTCAACGCCGCCCTGCTCGGCTTCCTCAGCCGGTGACCGTGGGCGACTGACAGCAACGACGGCAACGAAGCGGGGCAGTGATCTTCTCACCGCCCCGCTTCGTCATCCTCACTGCTTGGGTGCCGGCCTCACTGGATGATCAGGATCACTCCGATGAGGACGGCGATGACGACGACGATGAGGATGATGGCCGCGATCTGCAGCTGGCGAGTGGAGAATCGCTTCCGCTTGATGTACTCGGTTCGGTATTTGATGCGTTTCTGTTCTTCAGACAAGTGCACCCCTCACTCTCGAGTTATGTCTCAGGCGACATCGCAACGTATCACCGCCCTGTGCACCTCATCCAAGCGGAAACGGTGTGGCCAGGTATATGCCCGGCGAACTCTCAGCCACCGACACCTTCAGGGAACACGACAGCGGCTCCGCCACTCCGAGGGACGCAGCCGCCATCGTGGGATTCAGACTGAGGCAGCCTGACGCTGCGTCTGCTTCTCGTGGGCCACGACGTCGGCCTTCTCGCCGCCCGCGACAAGAGACACGACGATTGTCGCGATGAATGACAGGGGAAGCGCGACGAGCACCTCGGAGTTCGATGGCATGTCGAAGGCGCCGTAGAGCACCCCGAACACGATGAGTCCCGTGAGGAACCCCGCCGCAGCGCCCGCGGGGTTGATGTGTTTCCACCACATGCCTGCGACGACAGGCACGAAAAGGCAGGACACGAAAAGTCCGATGGCGGCCGTATAGAACAACATCAGCAACTCCGGCGGATTCAGCGTCAACAGCAGACAGAGGATGCCGATTGCCCAAGAAGATGCAGTCGCAATGCGCACGCTCGTCTTGTCGTTCTTGCGGTCTTTGGCGAATACGTTGTAGAGGTCGTGGCCGACCGAGCTCGATACGGCAAGCAGGAGTGCGTCGACCGTTGACATGATCGCGGCGAGGATGCCCGCCACGATCAGTCCGAGCAGGATCTCGGGCACCAACATCTCCGCGATGAGCAATGTCCACATGTCGGAGCGGGTGCCCTCAAGATCGGCGGGGTCGAGACCGCTGATATGAGGGGTGACAATAAGTCCGAGCGCGAGCAGAACTACCCCGAATAAGACCATCGATCCATTGAGTGAGACCATGCTCGAACGCACACTCTTCGCCGTGAAGGCGCGAGTGATGATGTGAGGAGTGACACAGATGGCAGCTGCCCAGGTGACGAATGCGCCAGCGTACGTCAGGCGACTCATACCGTCACCCGCCGTGCCGTAAATGGGGTTCATGTCGGCCGCTGCTTGGATGAAGTCACCCCAACTCACGGGCATCGCCGCGAGGCCAAAGCCCGCGAGGATCGCCGTGAGCAACAGCACCATCATGCCCTGCAGTACGTTGGTCCAGGTCACGGCCAGCATGCCGCCCATCGAGGTGTAGATGATGAACACGACGGCGATGACGACGAGCGCCCACTCGAAGGGCAATCCGGTGACGTACGAGGCGACGAGGCCGCCCGCGCTCATCTGTGAGATGAGGTACATCGCGGTGCCGATGACGATCACGACCGGCACTCCGATCACGAGGATGCGGCTGCTCGGGAAGCGCAACGCCAGGTAGGAGGCGACAGTGGTTCGCTTCGTGCTGCGGTACGTGCGAGCGACGAGGATGGACGCGATCGTGAAGCCCACGATCGAGCCGCCCATGGCCCACGCATACCACGCCAGGCCCACATTCCAGATGGTGCCGACCGAGGCGAGAAAGGTACCGCCAGAGCCGGTGGCAGAAAGGATGGCCAGCGAGTTGACCCACGTGGACACCGAACGGCCAGCGACGTAGTAGTCTGCACCGCTCTGCGCCGATTTGGCCATACGCCGCTGCGCGATAATGCCAATAGCGATGCACGCGAGCAGGTACGCGACGATCAGCCCGATCCCGACGCCGTTCATGAGGCGTCTCCCTTCGTGACTTCGTGTTCCTCTTCTGCCACCGGGGTGGTCATGGTGTAGATGAGACCGAGCACAGGAGCGACGACGAACAGGCTGAGGCCTGCCCAGACATTGACGCTGATGCCAAGCATGTAGGTATCGGTGAACGGTGGTAGCCAGAACAGTGCACAGTAGGCGAGGAGAACCACGAGGACGGTGATGGCGAATTTTCCCAGGGGGACGGAGGATTTTCCTTCGCGCATGATTTATCTCCGATCGATTTGGTAGGTGGGTGCGTCAAGAGGAAGTGGCGTGGGCCGTGGGCCTTTCGGCTAACGCTTTCCGCCATTTGGCGGTGTTGAGCGCCCTTAGGCCAACCGCCCGACGAAACCGCGGGCTGTGGCCGATCTCCCATGGCCGGTCGAAGCGGTGGTCGATCTCACTGAGGACGTCGACAAGAAGTGCATGCTCGTTCGCGTCGTAGGTGACCGAGATGAGTGTGATCGGCGTCAGCTGTTCGGGGCGGCCGAGCACGCTGTACACGACACGCGTCACCGGATCGGCTGTGACGTGGAACAGCGATATCTGAACCCCGCCGGCCGTGTACACGAGCGTCTCGTGCTCGTTGTCGTACATGACGTGGGGTCTGCGGCGCTGCACGTCGACCGCTCGGCCTGAGCGCACCAGCGCGGCTTTCACGGCCTTTCCGACGGCGGTCGATCTGGGTCCCGCGTATCCCTCCCAGCGGCGCTTCCTGGCGAACACCACGTCACTCCTCGTTCGCCGAGTAGACGACGGCGCCCCGCAGCACGGTGCGCGTGACGCGCGTCTCCCCGATCTCGGACGGCGTGCTCTCGAACAGGTTGCGGTCAAGCACGATGAACGTGGCGTCCTTGCCGACTTCGAGGCTGCCGAAGCGGTTCTCCTTGCCGATCGACGTGGCCCCGTTGAGGGTCGCCATCTGGATTGCCTGCTCCAGGCTGAGCGATTCGTCACCCCAGTCGAGCATGCCACCGATGCCGGGGAAGAGATTCGGAGTCTGAGGCAGGATCCAGTCGCTTCCGAGAGAGACGTGCGCGCCCGAACGCCACAGCGACGCGAAGCGAAACGCGCCGTCGAGAGTGTCATTGAACCGTGGATCCTGCCAGATCGTCGGCGACATCTCACCGACAACGCCAATCCGCGCGTAGCGCGGCACATCTGCCGCGGACACCCAACGCGAGTGCGCGATGTCGTGCGGCACGGCTGGCACACGGCCGTCGAGGGCGCGCTCGTAGACGTCTAGGCCGATGCGCACCGCACCCATGCCACTCGCGTGGGCCTTGATCTTCAGACCCGCGTCGGTCCACTCGCGGATGCGGGCGACCAGGGTGTCCTGGTTCACCATGAGGTTGGTCGTGTCAACCTCACCGGTGCCTTCGTCGAGAGGCACGTGGGTGAATTGCGGCGGCAGCGATGTGCCGTCGAGAAACACCTTGATGCCGTCAGGAGCGACGAGCTCGCTGCGGAACTGCTCGCGATCGGCAAGGAGGCCGTCAAAGAGGGTCGTCCCCCAACCGCCCCACGCGGGAAAGTTGTAGACGAGGTGGGCGAACACGAAGGTCTGCAGGTCACCGCGCCGTTCAAGACGCACGAGGCCTTCAAGCAGTGAGCGGTACGAGCCAGCCTCCTGCACCGAGGTGATGCCGCACTCGGCGCACAGCTTCGTTGCGTACGCCAGGGCGTGGTCGATCTCGTCTTCGGTATAGGGTGGCACCGCAAAGCGCACGAGCGCCGTGGCTGCCTCGGTCAGCCACCCATTGGCCTCGCCGTCGGCGTCGCGCACGATGACGCCACCCTCGGGGTTCGGGGTCTCGCGGGTGATCTCGGCGCGACGTAGAGCCTCGCTGCTCGCGAGGCAGACGTGCACCGCGGTGTGATCGTAGAGGATGACTGGCGTGCCGGGCAGCAGGTCGTCGAGCCATGCTTTCGTGACCATCTCGTTCGTGAGCACCTGGGAGTTGTAGATGCCCGCGATGACCCATTCCCTATCAGGGTTCTTCTGGTGATAGGCCAACATCTGTGCGCCGAGCTCCTCCATCGTCTGAGGGTCGTCGAGCTGACACTGGATCTGCGTGTTGCGGAGCGACTGCTCCAGCAGGTGCACGTGCCCATCGTGCATTCCGGGCATGGCCATCGCACCACCCAGGTCCGTGATGCGCGTGCTGTCGTCAGCGAGCGCGCGGACGTCTCTATCACTGCCGATCACGGCGATCACTCCGTCGGCGATGCCGAGCGCCTCGGCCCATGGCTGCTCAGGATCGACGGTGTAGAAGTGTCCACCTGTGTAGATCTCGTCGAGCGTCGTCATGATTGTGCTCCCATCGTTCGAGTCATCGTCGTCCTTGTTCTGCGGCCTTGACGATCGAGCGCTCAATCGTGGCCAGGTCTTGTTCTGTCATCGCCGTCGAGAGAGAGATGAGTCCATTGGTGCCGATCATCACGCCGCGCTCGTACGCGGCCCACCACAGGTCGGCGGGTTCACCAGGTTCGCGCAGGCGCATGAGCGAACCCCGGCCGGTGACAGCGACGCCGGCTGCCAGGAGTGACTCGCGCAATCGGTCACCGGCCCCATTGAGACGCTGGACCGCCTCAGCGTCGAAGAGTTGCATCGCGACGCGGCCGGCCGTCATCGAGACCGGGTTCGCGCTGAATGTGCCGCCCCAGCCAACCGACGTGTCGGCGAGGGGATCGAAGACCGCGAGGACATCCGCTCTTCCTCCCACCGCACCGATGGGGAAGCCCCCGCCGATGATCTTGCCGGCCGTGATCAGATCCGGATCCGCCCCATACTCAGCGGCGAGGCCGCCGAGACTGAGGCGTAACGAGATCACCTCGTCAACGATCATGAGGGCCCCCACAGCTCGCGTGGCCTCGCGAATGTGTTCGACGAAGGCAGGATCGGCGGGCACGAGACCCGCGCGGTTCGGCATGAGGTCAATCAGCACTGCGGCGACGCGATCGCCGTGCTCGGCAATCACCTCGTCAAACGCCTCGACGTTCCCCTGTGGCAACACCACGACGTCGGAACGGACGCCGGCGGTGATACCGGGCGCGGTGCGTGAAACGACCGCGTCAGACGTACCGTGATAACTGCCCTCGAACCGGATGAGGATACCTCGGCCTGTGTACGACCGAGCGGCGCGTACGGCGGTCATCACTGCCTCAGTCCCCGAGTTCGAGAAACGCCACCGTTCCTGGCCGGTCCGCGCTGACAGCAGCTCGGCGAGCTCGACCTCTTGCTCGGTCGGCAGACCGAATGCCGTGCCACTGCCGACGACTTCTGCCACCGCCGCAGTGATCCGGGGATGGGCGTGGCCGTGGATGAGTGAGGTGTAGTTGTTGTTCGCGTCGATCACCCGGCCGCCCAGCTGGTCGACGATGTGCGCCCCCTCCCCCCGCACGGCGTAGGGCGGGGCCGGCGGCACGAACAGGGTAGAGCGCGTGTTGCCGCGCGTCATGACTTTCGTGGCTCGCCGGGAAAGGGCATCCTCGGCGAAGCGCGCGCGCTGGGGAGTTGTCATGCGGCACTCACGATCGTGCGGTTCTGCTCGCGCATGAATCCTTGCAGGTAGTGCTGGCCGAGACCACCCTTGCCGGTGATGCCGGAGAGCTTCCATCCGGCGAACGACTGTGCGCCCGGCCAAGCACCGGTCGTCGCACCGGCAGCACGGTTCGAGTAGGTCACGCCTGCCTCGATCTCGTCGTAGAACCGCTCGATTTCTTCCTCGTCCTTCGAGAAGACGCCGGCCGACAGGCCGTAGGAAACGGCATTCGCTTCCGCGATGGCCGCCTCGAAGTCGCTCACCCGCGTCACGGAGAGGAGTGGTGCGAACAATTCCTCCCGCGTGAGCTCGTGCCCCACCGGGAGGTCACTCACGATGATCGGCGCGTAGAAGTTGCCCTCGCGTTCGACCTTTCCTCCGGTCAGGACCTTGCCGTCCCGTCTGGCCTTCTCGAGAGCTGCGTCGATCCGCGCCGCAATGGCCTCATCGATGACCGGACCGAGATTGGACACGCGGTCCTCCGGATTACCGACGCGCAGGGCCTCCGCCTTCTGGACGAGCTTGCTGATCAACTCATCCGCCACCCTCTCATCGACCACGACGCGACGGCAGGCGCTGCATTTCTGCCCCGACAGTCCGAAGGCGGAGCGAACGATCCCGGTCGCCGCGTCCTCGAGGTCCGCATGGGCTGAGACCACGGCGGGGTTCTGACCACCCATCTCCGCGAGCACAGGGCGCGGCAGACCGCGCGGCCCGGGCATCCGATTCAGGTCCCACCCGACCTGAGCGGAGCCGGTGAAGGCGATGCCGTCGACGTCACCCTCGGCGAGCGCGCGGCCCACGTCGGGGCCACCGTGGACGACGTTGTACACACCAGCCGGCAGGTGGCGGGCGAATATCTCCGCCATCATGCCGGTCGAGCGGGGCGTCTTGTCACTGGGCTTGAGGACGATCGTGTTCCCTGTGACGAGGGCGGCGATCGACATGCCCACCGAGAGCGCGACAGGGAAATTGAAGGGGGCAATGACGGCGAACGTCCCGTAGGGAACGAGCACGTCGAGGTTCGTTTCAGTAGCAGTCGACTTCTGCTGGGTGCGGTAACCGTCGTTCGCGGCGAACAGGGTTGTGTAGTGCTCGACCATGTCGAGCACCTCTTGTGCCTCTCCGTATGCCTCAAGGCGGGTCTTGCCCGTTTCAGCTGAGACGACCGCCGCAATGCGCGTGAGTTCGGCTTCGAAGTCAGCTCGTCCTCTCATGAGTTGCTCGTTTCGCTCGGCATAGGGCGTCTTCCGCCAAGCCTTCGCGGCGCCGCGGGCGGCCGAGATCGCCGCTTCAACGTCCGCCGCAGTCGCGACGTAGGCGGCACCGGCCCGCGCACCTGGCACGCACGGGTCCCAGCGCTCAACGGTCGAGTCGGACTCCTGCCACTCGCCATCAATCAGGTTCTTCTCAATCGGCGAGGTCGTGTCCCGAATCGCCGCAAGCTCGGTCTCGTAGGCAATGTCGAGGGCCTCATCGCCCAGGCTCGTGGACGCGTAGTCAATCCTGGCCATGTCTGTCTCCCTTTTGCTCAGTCGTTTGCTGTCGTTGATGTCTTTTGGATCACGCGAGGCCAAGCCTGGCCGTGCCCCAGTCGGTATCGGGAAAGCTCGTCGTCGTGCCGGTCAGGGCGATCTCGGCGGCCATGCGGCCCATTGCAGGGGCCAGCTGGATGCCCGAGCCGCCGGCACCCATGACGTGAACCACGTCGGCGGCGGCACGGCTCGCGCCCACGATGGGCTTGTTGTCCGGGGATATCGGGTAGAGCCCTGACCAGGTCCGGCCGAGAACGAGTCCCTGAGGCACCCGAAGGCGAGTCGGGAGCAGGTCGCGGACACGATCGATGAACACCTGCGGTGCGGGACCGAGGACATCATCGGGATTTCGCTCTTCCTGGATGCTCTCGTCCGTGTGGATGCCCACGAAGATCTCGTTCGGCGCCTCTGACCGGAAGTAGATGCCGTCTCGACCCGATCCGGGGACGTAGTCCATGACGAACGGCACCATCGGATCCAGCGGCTCGCTGTGTGTCATTTTCACCTTCGGCCGCAGCTGGTTGTTCAGCGGCATCGGAGCACCGAACAGCTCAGACACGTGCTTGGCCCACGGCCCGGCGGCATTGATGACGATGTCAGCGGTGACGTCTCCGGCTGAGGTCTGCAACGTCCAAGCACCGTTCGCGTCGCGTTCGGCACCGAGCAGGGCGACGCCCAGAAGCAGCGGAACGTCGCGAGCGACCAATACGCTCGCCGCGCGCAGACTGAACTCGTAGCTTTCGACGTGTCCATCGGACGGGCCGAATACTGCTCCAACGCGGCCGTCCGTCACTAGCGCTGGCCACCGCTCCTCGACTTCACGTGGCGTCAAAAGCACGGGGTCGGTGATGCCAAACTCACGCTGGATGTCGAGGCTGCGCTGGAACAGCTCCATGTCCGCATCGCAACCGCCATAGCGCAGGTAACCAGACCGCACGAGGGCGATGCCGTGGTCATCGGCGAAGCGTTCGAAATAGCGCAAGCCGAAATCGCGTACGTGGATGCCACTGCGGTCCAGGTACTGCGTCTCGATGACGCCGGCGGATTTCCCGGACGAACCGAACCCGGGACCGTGCTGCTCTAGCACGGTGATCTCAGTGTGGCCCTGGTCGAGCAGTTCTAGTGCGGTCGTCAGCCCGGCGACTCCTGCGCCAATGATCACGATTCTGCGGTCGTTGCTCACGTACTCGTAACTCCCTTGCTTATGTGAATCCGAACTCTGGTCGGCGGTTCATTCAAAGCGACACTACTGTTGGTATTTGGAGCACGCAAGGGGTTCATCCGAAAGTTAACACGGGCGAAATGGTGACAAGTGAAGGCAGGCATGCAGTCAACGGGCGACGTAGGCCCAGTGGACGCTGCGCCTCAAGAGAACGGGGAAATTTACAACTTAGACAACTGAAGTATGGTTTTTGCCACTGCTGTCAACGGGCTGCCACGAGGGAGGAACCTCACGCTCTGTTGCAGTGGCAACGAGGGTACGGTGGCGCTAGACGTGCGCGAGTCGGCGGATCGTCCAGCCATCAACTCGCATGATGGGTGCCTCCGCCACAGTGATCAGGCCACGCCTCTCGAGATAAGGAGTGAGGCGTTCCCCCGGCGTGAGCGCCGGTCGGTTCGACGCGACCACTTGCTCATCAGCGTTGACGACGACGAGGTTGTCTCCGTACGGCGCGATGACACGCGCCAGCGTCTCGGTCAAGCGGTAGACGTCGAGATCGATGGCCGAGACTCCGATGCGCTCAGCGCCATCATGCACGGCCAGCGCGGGAGTCAGGGCGTGATCATCGGTACCCCAGGCATCGACATACGGTCCCGCTATCACGAGGCGGTCAGTCATCGTCGTCTGTTCATACCATTCCATATGGGTGAAGTCGTAGAACGAATCCGACTCGGGGTTGTTGACGTGGTCCTTGCGACTCACGGCGCCGCCGTCTGCACGCCACCAGAGCATGCCGGAGACGTCATCGTGTTCCCACACCACGCCGATTCCGACGATGATCGCGTCCGGATCGGAGAATGCTCGACGAACCACGCCGTCAAGCTGTCTCGCCATCTCCTCCTGCTGAGCGAACCCGTAGAACCCCGTTGCGTGGGCGGCCCGCAACTGGGTCGACAGGTCACCCAGAGTCTTCAGAATTGGTTCGACTTCGCGGTCAATGAGCGCGGCAATCTCAGTCAGGGTCATGAGGCCTCCCCCTCGGATCGTGCGGCCACCACCGGGTCGCCGTGCGTGAGGCCGTGGCGGATCTCCTGGATCTGCTCTCCCATCCACGCGACGACGTGCCCAATACGGTCTCGGGCCGCTTCAGGGTCCCTGCCCGCAAGAGCATCGAGCACGCTCGACGACTCTGCGAGGAGTCGGCTTCGATTGGCGGTGCCACGGAACACGAGCGTCGAGAGCACGCCGTACTCGACCTGGAGCGAGATGGCCGTCTTGCTGATCTTGCTTGAGCGCGCACTCGCCGAGAGCTCAATGAGAAAACGGGAGTACAGACGGCGCGCTCCGATCGCGTCGATCGCTCCACCGAGAGGCTCTACTGTCATGCGCATCGCCTCGATTTCGCGATCGAGCGCACGGTCCGCCGCGAGACGGGCGGCATGACACATCACGGCAGCCTGCCAGTCGATCAGGTCACGAAGCTCTATGACGCTCTTCGCGAGTATGGCGGTCTCAAAAAGCCGCGTGTTCGCTTCATGGGGCGCGACGACGAACGTGCCTCCATGCCGGCCTCGGGTCGTCCGCACCAGCCCTTCCTCCCGGACAGTCCGTAGCGCGTCGCGCAACGTCACCGGAGAAACTGCCAGCTGAGCGGCCAGGGCGACCTCATTAGGAAGCTGCTCACCGTCGGCGAAGAGCCCGAGCGCGATCGCCGATCGAATGCGTGACACAACCATCTCTGTGCGCCCGGCGTCGTCAAGCGGCGCGAAAACCACCTGACGCGTGAGGGTCGAGAGAGAACTGGGCATCCCGGAGAGTATATCCGTACCACGTACGAGTACAGCCGCCTCAGGACCCCATGGTCGGTGGTCTCAGACTCGGCCCGGCCGGTCACCGCGCTTACTCACGGGCCGGTCCAAGTTCACTCCAAGCAGGATCGCGATGACTTTCACGACCAGTTACTGACCAGTCAGGGTTTGACGCACGGCACTCGCCAACGCGGAAGCACCGAAAGGCCCGCCGTCTGTCGCCGTCGCCCCGGCCGTGCCGTGCAGCCACGCGGCCGCAGCTGCCTTCTCCACCGTGGCGTCCAGTCCGCCCCGGCTGCTTCGGGCCAGAGCGGATCCCACCAGCCCGGCCAGGCAGTCGCCGGTGCCGGCAGTCGCCAGCTCCGCCCCGCCCTCGTTCTGCACCAGCGTCCTGCCGCCGGGCGCCGCAGTCACCGTCGTGGAGCCCTTGAGAAGCGCGACGACGGCCAGGGCCTCGGCCGTGCGGCGCGCGGCGGCCACGGGATCGGCTTTCGCCAGGTCCGCGAAGCCGTCTGTGATCTGCGGTGCCAGCCGGTCCACGAGTTTCAGCAACTCCCCCTGGTGGGGCGTCAGCACGACCTCGCACCCGGCGTTCCGTAACGCAGACAGCTGATCCAGGGTCACCAGCCCCAGCGCCGAGGCGTCCAGGACCAACGGCAGACCCCCATCCACGCAAGCATCCACGACCGCGGCCAGCCGAGCCCGGGCCGCATCATCCGACCCGAGCCCCGGGCCGGCGACCCAGGCCTGGGCCTTCCCCTCCACACCCGGACCGGCCACCACCTCGGGGTAGGCCGTCAGGACCAAATCGGCCGCCCGCTGCGGGCCCGCGTACTGCACCATGCCCAGCCCGGAGGCCAGTGCGGACGAGCACACCAGCACGGCGGCTCCCGGGTACTGCTCCGAGCCCGCACACACGCCGAGCACTCCACGGCGGTACTTGTGGTCGTCCCAGGCAGGCGGCGCGAAGACCGCGAGCGAATCGTCGCGCTCCAGGGAGGACACGTCTGAGTCTCCCAGGTACGGCCCCAAGCCGATGTCCACCACGTCCACCCGGCCGGCAGCGTGGGCGCCGGCGCCGACGACCAGCCCGGTCTTGAGTGCTCCGAATGTCACGGTCAGGTCAGCCGGGATCACCCCTCCGGCCACGTGTCCGGTGTTCGCGTCCACGCCCGACGGCAGGTCGCAGGCCACCACGGTCAGTCCGGCGCGGATCGGCGGCGGCTCCCAGCCACCGCGCGCACCCGTGCCCAGGACGCCGTCGATCAGCAGTATGGCGTCGTCTGGAATCCGATCCGCCACCCGACCACCAGCGCGGTGCAAGGCGGCCAGCCCGGCCTCGTGCATCCGCTCCCCGGTCAGCACGGCCACCGCGTTCACGCCCCGGCGGCACAGAAAGGCCAGCGCCCACAGGGCATCCCCGCCGTTGTTGCCGGTGCCGACCAGGGCCGCCACCGTCGAACCGGCCACGGGCCCGCGGGAGCGCAGTTCGCGCACCACCCCGACGGCGAGTCCCCACGCCGCACGGCGCATGAGCACGTCCCCCTGGCCGGCGCGCAGCAGCGGGCTTTCGGCCGCCCGCACCGCGGCACCGGTGTACGCGTGGATCACAACGAGCCTCCGCTCAGCAGATCAGCCTTCGGCAACGACCATCGCGGTGGCCACGTCCCCGTCGTGGCTGAGGGACAGGTGCCACTTCTTCACGCCCTTGGCATCGGCCACGTCGGCTACGGTACCGATGGCCACGACGTGCGGGGCTCCGGCGGCGTCGATGTCGATCTGACAGTGCTGCCAGTTCATGCCGGCAGGGGCGCCGAGCGCCTTGGCCACGGCTTCCTTGGCAGCGAAGCGGGCGGCGAGGGATCGGGTGTTGAGTTCACGCTCGGCCGGCGTAAAGAGGCGGTCCCGCAGGGCCGGTGCCTTGGTCAGTTGCTGCTTGAAACGGGTTACCAGGACAACGTCCACGCCAATGCCGATGATCATGGGGCCATCCTATCGGGGTAGGGCTACGGCATCGAGGTTCCCGTCTGGCAGGAGCAGAGCAACACGTTTGACAAGGTCAGCCGAACAATCGGCATACTTCTTCGACAGATTCGGATCTCGGGTGTGACTCATTTTTCTCCCGTGACGGGTCTGTGTCAGGCCGGAATCAAGGCGACAAGAAACGGCTAAGACATCGATGTCCGTTACAGTTAAACCGTCAGCTACATGGCCGTGCTGGATCTTACGCTAATAAGTCGAAGAGCCCGCTGTCATCATGAACCATCGCAACGCGAGCCTGAGCCGACGAGGGCCGCACTGGGGAACACACTGGAGGTTCTGAACGCCATGCCTGCGGCAGTACTCACGCACACAGAATCCGGAAGAACTGCCGCCCGCAACAGGCCGTGGACCGTCAGAGTCGTCTCAAGGATGGGTGTGGTCGATGCCGTGGCCATTGCCGCCTCAGTGGCGTGCGCGCAAGTACTCCGCTTCGGCTTCTCGTCCGGCGCCGACCTACAGGGCACCTTTGACGCATCCTATTTGTCATTCAGCATCTTTGTGTGCATCGCATGGTGGATGTTCTTAGGGTTCTTCAAGTCGCGGGACCTGAAAATCCTCGGTGCTGGCCCCGACGAGTACAAACGTGTGGCCATGGCATCTATTTATCTTTTTGGACTTATCGCCATCGTCTCGTACGTGTTCCAACTCGACTTGGCACGTGGTTACGTGGGCGTCGCACTACCCCTCGGCATAGTAGCCCTCACCCTCGGGCGGTGGTTTCTACGTCGGCAACTGGTCCGCGAACGAGCTTCCGGTCGTTCGATACGGCGCGTAGTCCTTCTGGGCGGACCCAGCGCTGTCCAACATCTGCACAGAACACTGTCCGAGGTTCCCGGAGCCGGGTACAAACCCGTTGCTTCCATCCTGCCGGGCTATAGCCTCACGAGTCCCGAGGGCGAGCAGGGACTATCACTTCCGGTTGCCAGCGTTTCTCAGTCCATCCCGGACATCCTGCGAGTACTGGCGGACTACGATGCCGATGCCCTGGCCATCTCCGCTGGCGCGCCTCTCAAGACGAGAACCCTGCGCCAACTGGGCTGGGAGCTTGCTGAACGCCGCATCAGTCAGATCATGGCGCCGGCGCTCACAGATATCGCCGGACCGCGCATCCATGCTCAACCCGTAGCGGGTCTATCCCTCATTCATGTGTCAACCCCGCGGCTCGCGGGCGCCGAGGCCTTCCTCAAACGATCCTTCGACATTGCCACGTCTGGGCTCGGCCTTCTCCTCATGTCACCCGTCCTCCTCGTCGTCGCCCTTGCCGTCAAGATTGACGATCCGGGGCCGGCTTTCTTCCACCAAGAACGCGTCGGCAAGGACGGTCAACGCTTTTACATGCACAAGTTCCGCTCCATGGTGGTGGACGCCGAGGCGCGACTCGCACGGCTCCACGAACAGAACGAGGGTGCCGGCGTGCTCTTCAAGATGAAAGACGATCCCAGGATCACGAAGATCGGGGCGTTCATTCGGCGCTACTCCATTGACGAATTGCCGCAACTCTGGAATGTCTTGGTCGGAGACATGTCTTTGGTCGGGCCTCGCCCACCACTGCCGGCCGAGGTGGAGGAGTACGAGCAACACGTCTCTCGGCGTTTGCTCGTCAAGCCTGGAATTACCGGCTTGTGGCAGGTCAGCGGTCGGTCGGACCTGACCTGGGACGAATCCGTGCGCCTGGATCTTTACTACGTCGAGAACTGGTCCTTCGTGCAGGACCTGCTGATCCTCGGCCGAACCGCCAAAGCCGTCATCGGTAAGGACGGCGCCTACTAGCGAGCTCGATACTTCAGGGGTTCGGACGCGTTAGATCCTTGACCCACTCGACCGATCGTTCAATCGGTCGGGGAAACTCTGTGGTGCAACCCAGAGTCAAGGCCGTTTTTCCAAAGGCCGCAATGCCGTAGATCACTTGGTAGGCACGCTCGTGGAGACTGAGATCCCGATTAAACTCGTAGACGTGCATATCTGAATCCCAGCAGCGGGAGACGACCACTCGCGCACGCTCCAAGTGGTTATCAAAGGTCAGCAGACCTAGTGTTTCCACGCCGCGGTCTCGAGCCAGTTCCGAGCCGACGATGGCCTCGCCTTGGGTCGTGACGGGTTCTGGGCTGAAACAAACAACTTCTGCGTCAGTGCCTGTCCGAAAACCGCCGCAGAGCCGGCCATCGGCACCGTCGGGTTGAGAGACGATGAGCAAATCGGTCACGCCCTCGTTGGCCAGCTCCACCGCGCGGTCATAGACAGCATCCTCGGTGTACAGCACCAACAAGGCATCCACCCTCGGTGCCGGGTTGGTGCGAGGGAACAGTACCAACCATGTCGACATCAGCAAGAACAGCCCGACGGCGGCCCCAACGGCCAGCAGACCAACCTTCATCAGCCCCTTACGGCGACTTTGCGAACCCTGGTATGCCTCGGCGGCCGACGTCCGCGTTCCGGTCACTGCTGCGCAGACCGCAGGATCACGATGCCCCGGCCGGGCACGGAAATCTTGTCCCCGGCGGAGAACTCGGTGGTGTCCGGGGTGGCGTCGGCGGTGTCCACCACCAGTTCCCAGGAACCGGGGAACGGCTCGCCGGGCAGCGTGTACTCCACCGGCTCCCAGTACGCGTTGAGGAGCACGTAGAAGTCGTGGTCACCCCCGTTGCGGTAGTCTTCGCCGCCTCGTTCGCTCTCCGTCAGGTCGTGGCCGTTGAGGAAGAAGGCGATCGACTTGGCGTAGTAGGTCTCCCAGTCGGACTCGTCCTTGGCCGTGGCATCCGGCTCGAGCCACACGATATCCGGCAGGGCCTTCGAGTCCGACCGCGCGGCGGGCCGGCCGTCGAAGTACCGCCGGCGCCGGAACACGGGGTGATCCTGCCGGAGTGCCACCACCCGGGAGGTGAACTCGATGAGGTCCTCGTCAGCGTCATCCCAGTGGATCCAGGACAGCTCATTGTCCTGGGCGTAGACGTTGTTGTTGCCTTGCTGCGTCCGCCCCAGTTCGTCGCCGTGGCTGATCATCGGCACGCCTTGGCTGATCATCAGCGTCGCCAGGTAGTTCCGCTGCTGCTGGGCGCGGAGCTTGAGGACCTCGGCGTCCTCGGAGTCCCCCTCCACGCCGCAGTTCCACGAGCTGTTGTGGGATTCGCCGTCGTTGTTGTCCTCGCCGTTGGCTTCGTTGTGCTTCTCGTTGTAAGAGACCAGGTCCCGCAGTGTGAAGCCATCATGCGCGGTCACGAAATTCACGGAGGCCCGCGGGGTGCGCCCATCGTCCTCGTAGAGGTCGGCCGAGCCGGTGATACGGGTGGCGAACTCCGCTAGCGTTCCGGGCTCGCCGCGCCAAAAGTCCCGCACTGAGTCCCGGTACTTTCCGTTCCACTCGCTCCACAGCCCCGGGAAGTTGCCCACCTGGTAGCCGGCCCAACCCACATCCCAGGGTTCGGCGATGAGCTTCACGGTGCGCAGGACGGGGTCCTGACGGATCACGTCGAAGAACCCGCCCATCATGTCCGGCCCCTGTTCGCCTTCCGAACGGGTCAGCGTAGTGGCCAGGTCGAACCGGAATCCGTCCACGTGCATCTCCTGCACCCAGTAACGCAGGGAGTCCATGACTAGCTGCAACACCATGGGGTGGGAGAGGTTCAACGAGTTCCCGGTCCCGGTGTAGTCCATGTAGTGGCGTTCGTCGCCCTCTACCAGGTGGTAGTAGTTCACGTTGTCGATGCCACGGAAGGACAGCGTCGGACCCATGTGGTTGCCCTCGGCGGTGTGGTTGTAGACCACGTCCAGGATGACCTCTAGCCCGGCGGCGTGCAGGTCCTTGACCATCTGCTTGAACTCGCGCACCTGTCCACCGGTGTCCCCGGCGCACGAGTAGGTGTTCTGCGGGGCGAAATAGCCCAGCGTGTTGTACCCCCAGTAGTTGGAGAGCCCCTTGTCCTGCAGGGAGGAATCATTGGTGAACTGGTGCACCGGCATCAGCTCCACGGCCGTCACACCCAGCTTCGTGAGGTGCTCCAGCACCGCGGGATGGGCCAATCCGGCGTAGGTTCCCCGTGCCTCCTCGGGGACCTGCGGGTGCAACTTGGTCATGCCCTTGACGTGGGTCTCGTAGATGACGGTCTCGTTGAAGGGGATGTCCGGCTGCTCGTCCTCGCCCCAGTCGAAGGAATCATCCACCACCACGCCCAGCATGGTGTGACCCAGAGAGTCCGAGGTGTCGATCGCGTCGTGGTCCTCGAAGTCGTATGAGAATTGGTACTGGCCCCAGTTGAAGTCACCCGTGATCGCCTTGGCGTACGGGTCCAGCAGGATCTTCGCAGCGTTGTACCGCAGGCCGGACGACGGGTCCCAGGGGCCGTGCACGCGGTAGGCGTACTTCTGACCGTCCCCCACGTCAGCCACGTGCGCATGCCAGGTGTTCCCAGAGCGCTCGATCAGCTCCACACAGGTCTCGGCGCCGTCAGCGTCCACGAGGCACAACTCCACCTTTTCGGCATCCTCGCCGACGGAGAGCGCGAAGTTCGTCCCGTACTCGTCCGGTGTGGCGCCCAGGGGGTAAGGCACGCCGGCAGTGGTCTCGACCATTTGTCTCCTCGGATGGAAGCGGATTCCGAAGAACAGTCTATGGTGATGTTGCCCAGATGCCGGTGTGACCCGGGTCTACGCCTGCAAGGCCGTGAGGTACTCCTCAAGGGCTTCCCACTGGTCCCGCGGCATGAATCCGGAGGCCTCGAGCTTGGTCAGGGCCAGCACCGAGTTCAGCGGCCTGCGCGCCACGGACCGCCCGGCGAAGTACTCCCCGGTGCTCACCTCCGTGACGTCCCCCGAAGGCCGACCTGCGTGCGTGTAGACGCGTTGGGCAACCTCCGCCCAACTCCCCGGCTCCCCACCGTTCGTCACGTTGTACGTCCCATAGGGAGCGTTGCCATTACGCAGGTGAATGATGGCCTCGACCAGGTCCCGGGTGAAGGTCAGCCGGCCAACCTGGTCGGAGACCACGGACGGGGCGATGCCGCGCTCGGCCAGTGACTGCATGGTGCGCACGAAGTTCTTCCCGTCCCCGATCACCCACGAGGTCCGCAGCAGGTAGTGCCGCGGCACCACACCGACGGCCAGATCCCCCGCGGCCTTCGAGGTCCCATAGGCGTTAACCGGTCGCAGCGGGTCGGATTCGGTGTAGGCACCATCCTTGGTGCCATCGAACACGTAGTCCGTGGAGACGTGGATCAATGTCACCTGGTGCTGCGCGCAGGCTTGGGCCAACCGTGCCACGCCCTCCGCGTTGGCCGCCCAGGCAGCCGAGCCGCCGTCCTCGGTCTCAGCCTCATCTACCGCGGTGTAGGCGGCGGCGTTCACCACGGTGCCCACGCGGCGCCAGTCGATGCGCCCGACGGCAGCCGGATCGGCCAGGTCGAACCGGTCCCGTCCCAAAAACTGAACGCCGGGACGGTCGGCCAGCTGACGGACCAGCTCTCGGCCGAGCTGTCCGGTGGCCCCCAGCACCAGCGTGGTCGCCGGGGCCATGGGCACCACCTCGGCCAGCGGCGGGTGAGCGCGGTCCTTGTCCGAGAGTTCGGCCTGATCCAGAAGGATGGGCCAGTCGATGGCCGCCGTGGAGTCGGCAAGGTTGAGGAAGGTGTACTGCGCCTGGGCCTCGGCGGACCAGTGGTCGTTGACGAGGTAGGTGTATGCGGTGTTGTCCTCGAGGGACTGGAAGGCGTTGCCGACCCCCCGGGGCACGAAGATCGCCGTGGACGGGTCGATCACGGCGGTGAATACCCGGCCGAAGGTGCTGCCCTGCCGCAGGTCCACCCAGGCACCGAACACGGAGCCGGTGGCCACAGAGATGTACTTGTCCCAGGGTTCGGCGTGGATTCCGCGGGTGGTGCCGCGGCTGGCGTTGAAGGAGATGTTGTTCTGCACGGGTCCGAAGTCCGGCAGGCCAAGCTCGGTCATCTTTTGCCGCTGCCAGTTCTCCTTGAACCAACCGCGGTTGTCCCCGAACACAGGTAGGTCGAAAAGAGTGAGCCCGGGGATGGTGGTTGCCTGCGCGTTTAGGAGTTTCCCGTAATCCATGCTCCTGTTCACTGCCCGGTCGTCTGGTACTTGGCTTCGGTGGCCGCCTTCTGGGGCCTCCACCACGCCTCGTTTTCGCGGTACCACTTTACCGTGGCCTCCAGACCCGCTCGGAAGTCCGAATACTGCGGAGTCCAACCCAGCGCGGTGCGCAACTTGGTGGAGTCGATCGCATAGCGCAAGTCATGTCCGGAGCGGTCGATCACATGGTCGTACGCCCCTGTAGTTTCGCCCATGATCTCGAGGATGGACTCAATCACGGCCTTGTTGTTCTGCTCCCCGTCTGCCCCGATGAGGTACGTCTCCCCCACGTCGCCCCGCTCGAGGATGGTCAGGACGGCCGAAGAATGATCGTTGGCGTGGATCCAGTCACGGACGTTGAGCCCTTCCCCGTACAACCGGGGACGGACGCCATCGATCACGTTGGTGATCTGGCGCGGGATGAACTTCTCCACGTGCTGGTAGGGGCCATAGTTGTTGGAGCAGTTGGAGATGGTGGCCCGCAGCCCGAAGGAGCGCACCCAAGCCCGCACGAGCAGGTCGGATCCGGCCTTGGTGGAGGAGTACGGGCTGGACGGGTTGTAGGGAGTGGACTCGGTGAACCGCTCCGGGTCGTCCAGCTCTAGGTCCCCGTAGACCTCGTCCGTGGAGATGTGGTGGAACCGAACGTCGTGTCGGCGGGCGGCCTCGAGGAGGGTGTAGGTGCCAAGGATGTTGGTGTCCACGAAGGGCCGCGGGTCGTGGAGCGAGTTGTCATTGTGGGATTCGGCTGCGTAGTGCACCACCACGTCCGTGTTTTCCACCAGCCTGTCCACCAGGGTTGCGTCTGCGATGTCCCCCTGAACGAAGGACAGGCGTTCCTCCGGCAGACTGGACAAGGTGGCCCGATTACCGGCGTAAGTCAGCTTGTCCAGCACCGTGACGTTTAGATCTGTTTCGCGAATGACGTAATGGACAAAGTTGGATCCGATGAATCCGGCACCGCCGGTGACGAGAAGGTTGCTCACTTCTCAACCATAACTGGATAGCACCCGTGAATCTGCAGCGAGTCACGGATCAACTGCCGCAACCGGCCTGCATCCGACGAGTTCGGATCTGGTAAGGCGCTAAAGTCATTAGGTGAAACCGGTGGCACGCTCGCTACCTGGAAGATTCTGCGTAAGCGCGAACGGAGTTGTCGATGAAGGGCATCATCCTGGCCGGGGGCACCGGCTCCCGACTCCACCCGATCACGCTCGGCGTCAGCAAACAACTGGTCCCGGTCTATGACAAGC
>NZ_JALDXU010000148.1:0-4525 GCF_032154715.1 Citricoccus sp.
CCCCCCCCCCCCCCCCCCCCCCCGCTACCGTCCGGCAGCCCCCGCGCGAGCCGGCGGGGTCAGTCCGTGAGATACCCGTTGGGGTTGAGCACGAACTTCGTCGCCGCGCCGGCGTCGAACTCGGCATAGCCGCGCGGGGCGTCCTCAAGGGAGATCGCCTTCGCGTTGACGGCCTTCGCGATCGGCGCCTTGTCGTGCAAGATCGCCATCATCAGCTGGTGGTTGTACTTCATCACCGGGCACTGCCCCGTGGCGAAGGACAGGGACTTGGCCCAGCCCGTGCCCAGCGAGAGGGACAGCGAGCCCTTCTTCGCGGCTTCGTCCACGGCTCCGGGATCGCCCGTGACGTACAGACCCGGGATGCCGAGGGAACCGCCGGCGGTGGTGATGTCCATGAGGGAGTTCAGGACCGTCGCCGGAGCCTCGTGGCTGGCATCCTTGCCGTGCCCACGGGCCTCGAAACCGACGGCGTCGATGCCGCTGTCCACCTCGGGGACGCCGAGGATCTGCTCGATCTGATCCTGGAGCGCGCCTTCGCCGACGTTGACGGTCTCGCAGCCGAAGCTGCGCGCCCGCGCCAGGCGGTCCTCGTTCATGTCCCCCACGATCACGACGGCGGCACCGAGCAGCTGCGCGCCCATGGCCGCGGCCAGGCCGACGGGTCCCGCTCCTGCGACGTAGACGGTGGAGCCGACACCCACCCCGGCTGAGACGGCGCCATGGAAGCCCGTGGGGAAGATGTCGGAGAGCATGGTGAGGTCCATGATCTTCTCCAGCGCCTGATCCCGGTCCGGGAACTTCAGCAGGTTCCAGTCGGCATAGGGGACGAGGACGTACTCGGCCTGTCCGCCGACCCAGCCTCCCATGTCCACATAGCCGTAGGCACTGCCCGGACGGTCCGGGTTCACGTTCAGGCAGATGCCGGTCTTGCGCTCCTTGCAATTGCGGCAGCGGCCGCAGGAGATGTTGAACGGGACGGAGACGATGTCGCCAACCTTGATGAACTCGACGTCGGGGCCGACCTCCACCACTTCACCGGTGATCTCGTGCCCCAGCACGAGGTTGGCCGGGGCCGTGGTCCGGCCGCGCACCATGTGCTGGTCCGAGCCGCAGATGTTGGTGGCGACGGTCTTCAGGATGACCCCGTGGGGAACCTTGCGCCCCACGTTGGCGGGGTTCACCCCCGGGCCGTCCTTCAGCTCGAAGGTGGGGTACTCGGTGTCGATGACCTCAACGACGCCCGGTTCCTTGTAGGCGACGGCACGATTTCCTGGCATGTCTGTTCCTCACTTCTGTGTCTGTGTTTCAGCGGGACGCCACTGACCACGCGGTTCACGTATCCAGGTGAGTTCCCCTGCTGGGTCCACGCCCTGCAAGGCCAACTCGTCCTGTCCAACCGTTGACGTGACTGTGACCCACATCATACCTTTGATTCCATCCTGGTATATCAGTTCGCGATTTTGGGTCTATCAGGAAGATGCTTGCCGAAAGTGTGAGTACCAACAGATGGAGTAGACAGTGGCTGAGACCGATCGTGACCACGTACTGGCCTTCGACAGCCCGGAGAAGCCGGGGATCGTCCATGCACTCACGGGAGTCCTGCTGGAGCATGGCGGCGACATCGTGGAGCTGAAGACCTTCGACGACCCCCGGGCGGCACACTTCTTCGCCCGTGCGCACTTCCGTCTCGGCGACGGGGTGAACGGGACGGCCGCCGTGGCGGCGGTCCGGAGGGACATGGAGATTCTTGCGGCGGAGCACGGGGCCCGTTGGGATGTTTGGCCGTCCGGCCAGCGGCGCCGCGTGCTCATCATGGTCTCGAAGTTCGATCACTGCCTCAATGACCTGTTGTACCGCGCCCGGATCGGGGAGCTGCCGGTAGAGATCGCGGCCGTGGTCTCCAATCACCAGGACCATCAACGGTCGGTGGAGTGGCACGGCATCCCCTTCTTCCACATTCCCGTCACGCCGGAGAACAAGCCCGAGGCGGAGCAGCGGTTGCTGGATCTCACCGACCGGTTCGAGATCGACCTGGTGGTGCTGGCGCGCTACATGCAGGTGCTCTCCGACTCTTTGGCCACCAAGATGGAGGGCCGCATCATCAACATCCACCACTCCTTCCTGCCGTCCTTCAAGGGCGCGAAGCCGTACCACCAGGCCTTCGACCGGGGCGTGAAGACGGTCGGCGCCACGGCGCACTACGTCAACAGCGAGCTGGACGAGGGGCCGATCATCGCCCAGCAAGTGGTCCAGGTGGACCACACCCACGGCCCGGAGGAGCTCGTGGCGGCCGGGCGGGACACGGAGCGCAAGGCACTCTCCGACGCCGTCCGCTGGCACTGCGAGGGGCGCATCATGCTCCACCAGGGCCGGACGGTCGTCCTGCGCTGACCGGCGCCAACCGGCAGAAGCCCCTCGCGTCAGTGAGCCCTGGGCCCCCCCAGCTGCACGATGTGATGAACCCCCCGTCCCAACGGACGAGGGGTTCATGACGTCGTGGCTCCAGAAGCCGGATGGCCGAGGAGGCTGACCACCAGACGGTGGAGGATCAGACCCGCTGACCCACACTGTCCGGATCCTCGAGGTCGTCCATCACGTCGACGTCGTTGTCCGTCACCTCCTCGTGATGCCCACCCTGGTCCAGGAACTCCTGGGAGGACTCGAACTCGGGAGTGTCGAAGACCTCACCCGCCAGGGGATCCTCAGCGGCGGCCACCATGTGGATCACCCCCGTTTCCGGATCCGTGACGGTCTCGCTCGGAGGCACGTGGCGGAAGGTGATGATCTGGGTCTCGCTGGAACCGTTCTCATTCCGGCCCTGCACCGGTAGTCCCGCGAGAGCGGTGGCCGCTCCACCGACACCGTGCAGCGGGCTTCGCTCCCCCTTCCGCGATCCCTCGGGATGGTCTCCGTTGCCGGAATTCCTGGACTCCGCGTCCTCCGCTCCGGCCACGGGTGCATCAGAGGTGTTGATGACCTCCATGTAACTCGGCATGGTCGCGATCTCGTGCCGGAAGGCACGCAGCAGGGAGACGCACGTCAGCACCATGATGATGGAGAACGGTGCGGCGGTGGCGATCGAGAGCGTCTGCAGGGCGGTGAGGGCGGCGTCACCGCCGACCACCAGCAGGACGGCCGCGGCGACGCCCTCGAGCAGGGCCCAATACGTCCGGGTCGAGGCCGGCGTGTTCGTGCTGCCGCCGCTGGCGAGCATGTCGATGACGAGGGAGCCGGAGTCGGACGAGGTGACGAAGAAGAATACGATCACCAGCATCGCGGTCACGCTGAGCACGATCGCCCACGGGAAGGCATCCAGGAAGGCGAACAGGGCTGTGGTGCTGTCCACCGCACCGTCGACCACCAGCTCGGCGGTACCCTCGCGCTGGAAGAGGATGGCGCTGTCGCCGAAGATCGTGAACCAGAGCAGGCTGGCCAGAGTCGGGGCCAGCAGCACGCCCACGATGAACTGCCGGATGGTCCGGCCTCGGGAGATGCGGGCGATGAACATGCCGACGAAGGGCGCCCAGCTGACCCACCAGCCCCAGTAGAAGATGGTCCATCCGTTCTCCCATCCGTCCTCGGAGAGCGGCCCCGTATGGAGCATGGCGTCCGGCAGCAGCGAGACGTAGGCACCCAGGTTGTCAGGGAAGGCCTTGAGCAGGAACAACGTCGGTCCCAGGATGAAGATCGCCAGCGCCAGCAGCGCCGCCAACGTCATGTTGATGTTGGAGAGCCACTTCAGGCCCTTATGGACGCCGGAGACGACGGACCAGACGGCGATGAGCGTGATGCCGGCGATGAGGACGATGATCAGCCATGTGGAGCGTTCGGCCCAGCCGAGGAAACTCAGACCGCCGATGATCTGCTCGATGCCGAACCCGAAGGAGGTCGCGATGCCGAAGAGGGTGCCCACCACGGCGACGGTGTCCACGGCGTGGCCGATCCAGCCCTCGACGCGCCGGCGTCCGATGAGGGGCTCGAGCAGCCACCGCACGGCCAGCGGTCGTCCGCGGCGGAAGGACATGTACGCCAGACCCAGACCGACGATCGCATAGATCGCCCAGGGATGCAGACCCCAGTGCAGCATGGTCAGGCCCATCGAACCGCGCGCGGCGTCGGCGGATTCCGGCTCGTTCCCGAACGCTTCGGGCGGCAGCGCGTAGTGGCTCAGCGGCTCCGCCACCCCGAAGAACACGAGCCCGATGCCCATGCCGGCGCTGAAGAGCATCAGGAACCAGGACACGATCCCGAACTCCGGATGCTCGTCGTCCCGGCCCAGCCGGATCCGGCCGACCTTGGACGCTGCCACGTAGACGGCAAAGATGAGGAAGATGTTCACCGCGATGACGTACCACCATCCCACACCGTCCGTGATGGCGGTGTTGAGCTGAGTGGTCGCGTCTACCAGGGCGTCCCCGGAAACCCGCCCGAAGATCACCACGAAGAGGATCAGAGCCACGATCACCACGGAGGCAGGGATGAAGACCGGCTTCAGGATCGTGTCCGCCGCGCGGGGACGCGGCGG
>NZ_JALDXU010000049.1:0-24166 GCF_032154715.1 Citricoccus sp.
GGCGCGCGCCGTCGTCGTGCGCCGGGCCGGGGTGCGTGCCGGTCCCGACGCCGGCCGCGACCTCCTGGGCGACGGCCAACAGGCCCGCGCGGTGTGCCTGAAGGGCGCGTGCCTCGGCCGGGTAACGGTCATGGTGTGCGAGCACCTCGTCGATGGACTGGAGCAGCGGGAGGGCCAGCCGGTCCAGCACGGACCGGGACCCGGCATGGCCGGAACGGACCTCGGCGGCCTGGGCCAGGGCGTCCGCCCGGCGTTGCAGGTCGAGGGTGTCCGCCGCGAATTGCTGGAGATCCGCCTCGAGCTGCTCCGCGGGCCGCGCCGTCAGGGGCGGGGTGGTGCGATCGAGGTCCGCCACCAGGGACTGCTCCGTGCGCGCCAGGTCACGGGTCAGCTCGCGGACCCTCGTCCAGTCGTTCTCCAGCCTCGCGTGCAGGGTCCGGTCCTGCTTCGACGCCGCGGATACTGGACCGAGGTGTGCTCCGGCCACCTCCACCCGCAGTTGCAGGGTCTCCAGCTCGAGGACGGCCCGGGCCAGCCGCAGTTGGGCCTCACCGAATGACCGGTACCTCGCACGCTCGTCACGGCGCCGGCCGATCCAGCGGTACATGACCAGGATGGCGATGAACATCGGCAGTGCGGCCAGGGGGGCCCACAGGAGTGGGGTACGGATGCCGGGGTCGAACTTCAGGTCTGCGGCCGTCAGTGCGGCGCCGACGATCGCGTGGGGTCCGTGGCCGAGTGTCCGATTGTTCACGAAGGTCTCACCGATGGTGGCGGCGGTCGAGTAGTCATCGCCGTAGTCCTCCCCGGCGAAGGCCACGCGGGTGGCGTCAGGCAGCGAGAGGTCCGGGTCTTCGGGATCGTCTCCGATGGAGAGCATGAGGTCGGCATCGCCGGTCTCGCCGTTGCTGTACTCGTCCCACTCCAGTTCGCGCTCGACCACGTGCAGGGTGAACGGCTCGTGGCCCAGCGCGATCCCCTCGGCGGCGGCCTCCACCGATTCCTGGGTGATGCCGTGGGGCAGCCCCTCGTCCACGATGAACGCGATGGGTTCTGTGGGCTGGGCGGTGACCTGCTGGAGGCCGATGGCGCCGAGCACCACGGACACGCCAGCCAGGGACACGGCCAGGACGGGGAAACGTGAAGGGGGCCGCCGGCGCAACGGGCGGCCGGGGGTTCGCGGAGAGGGGCCGGGCACGGGCGACAGTCTAGGGGTTGGGATGGACTGGGCTCGGATGGCATCAGGGCCGTGACCCGTAGGATGCCAGCAGATCGGAGCCCTTTCCTGGGGCCCGCCCCTGACCCGTCCCCTCCCCGAGGAGCCACCCCGTGATCCAGACCCCGGCACCCCGCAGCGACGAGGAGGTCCGTGCCTACCTGCGGTCGCTGGGACTGCCGGGCCTGGTGGACCTGCACGTGCACTTCATGCCGGACGCCGTCCAGGAGAAGGTCTGGGCCTTCTTCGACCGGCAGGGCGAGGACGGTGGACTGCCGTGGCCCATTGCCTACCGCGCAGGGATCGACGAGCGTGTCCGCCGCCTGGACGCGCTGGGCGTCACCGACTACACCACGCTCAACTACGCGCACCGGCCGGGCATGGCCTCCTGGCTCAATGAGTTCTCCACCGCGTTCGCGGCGTCCCATCCGCGCGCCATCCATTCGGCCACGTTCTATCCGGAGACGGGCGGGACATCGGCGGGGCAGCAGGTCGCGGACGCCCTGGAGGCCGGCGCCCGGGCCTTCAAGGTGCACGTCCAGGTCGGCGGGTTCTCCCCACTGGACCCGGCCCTCAAGGAGGCCTGGGCACTCCTGGAACGGGCCCGCACCCCGGTGGTCATCCACTGTGGCAATGGCCCGCACCGGGGCGAGTTCACCGGGATCGGCCCCGTCCGGGCGCTCGCAGACCGCCATCCCGGCCTCGTGCTGGTGATCGCGCACGCCGGCCTGCCCGACTACCGGGCCTTCGCCGATGTGGCCGCCGAGCATCCGAACGTCTACCTCGACACCACCATGGTCGGCACCACCGCGATGGAGCAGCGTGCCCCGATCCCGGCGGGCTACCCGGAGACCATGGCCGCACTGGATGGCAAGGTGGTCTTCGGCTCTGACTTCCCCTCGATCCCCTACCCCTACAGCCAACAGATCGAGGCCCTCGTGCACTGGGGCCTCGGGGACGAGTGGATGCGCCACGTCCTGTGGGACACCCCGCGGCGGCTGCTCGGCTACTGACCGCCCCGGTAGCCGCGCGGCGTCAATCCCAGAACCGTGCGGAAGTCCCGGCTCAGGTGGGCGTGGTCGGCATAACCGAGCTCGGCGGCGATGTCCGCGATCGTGACGTCCGGCTCCTCCCGCAGCCGGACAGCTGCCTCCTGGAGCCGGTAACGGCGGATGATCGCCAGCGGAGCCACGCCGACATGGCTGCGGGCGAGCCGTTGGACCCCGCGGACGGAGACGCCCAGCCGCTCGGCGACCTGCTCCACCCGCACGATCGACCGGTCCGTCGCGATCAGCTCCTCCATCGCGTTGGCGAGCCGGCCGGCGGCGTCCGGCGGGACCATCCGCTCCTCCGCCCATCGGGCGAAGGCCGAGGCGGCCTGACTGCGGCCCGCCGCGCCGTCGTCGTGCTCCAGGGCGGCCTCCACCGAGGCCAGTAGGCCAGGGGCCTCGACGGGTGCCTCGGTGTCCCGGAGCCGTTCCGGCTCCGGATGCCATTGCACGACGCCGGCCGGGCGCAGTAGCGCGCCCACCGCCCAACCGGTGCCCGTCAAGTCGCGAAACGAGGCCCGGGTGGACGGACCCGTGAGGGACACCGTGCCGGGCTGGACGACGAGGTTGGAGGCGGGGAACGGCAGGACCTCCTGCCGTGAGGTCCGGCCCGGGGCGAGGGTCCACTGCGGGATCCAGAACCAGCGCAGGAGCGCCTCGAGTCCGGGTGGGGCCGGGATCCGGTGGAACTCGGGGAGCCGGGTCGGATAGAGGATGCCGCGGGCATCATCCGGCGTGGTCACGGAGGGGCCTCCTCTCGGACTGGGGGCGGCGACGGGAGCGGTGGTGGGGCGGACCCGCAGGTGTCGCGAATCTGCAAGCCCCAGGGCGGAACCCGGGCCTACGGTGAGTCCATGAATGAAGAGGACAAGCCCCGGCTCGGGGTCACTGGAGAGCATACGACTGCCGGCGTGCCGGCGGGATACACGAGCCTGACCCCGTTCCTGGCCGTGGCCGCGGCGAAGGAGGCCATCGAGTTCTACCGCGAGGTCTTCGGCGCCCGCGTCCTGGGCGTCACCGAGATGGGCGGCGTGGTGGTGCATGCCGAGCTGGACTTCGGCCAGGGCCGGCTGCAGCTGGGTGAACCCCAGCCGGACTACGGCCTGGTGCCGGCCCCCGCCGGCGACGAGGACTGCTACTCGATGGGGCTGTACTGCGCGGACGTGGATGGACTGGTGGATCGTGCGGAGCGGGCGGGGGCGACGGTCCGTGAGCCGCTGAGCACTTTCGTCTCCGGTGACCGCTTCGCCTCCATCCGGGACCCCTTCGGCGTCCGGTGGTCGCTGATGTCCCGCGTGGAGGACCTGACCGAGGCGGAGAGTGGACGGCGGGTCGCCGAGTGGGCGGCCGCGCAGGGCTGACGCCGGAGCGCTCGGGACGGAACGCCGGGCTCCGGACCCCGGAACCGGGCATCTGGCTAGTCCGAGCGGGGGACGGTGGGCAGGTCCCGGACGGCCGGGCCTTCCAGCAGGGCACCGTCGGCACTGAACCGGGATCCGTGCAGCGGGCAGTCCCAAGAACACTCCGCATCGTTCCACCGCAGGACTCCGCCCAGGTGCGGGCACACCGCCGAGACCTTTCGGGTGGTGCCGTCCACGGTGGACACCCCCACGGGAGTGGCACTCTGACGTCCGACGATCCCCTCACCCTCTGCCGGGGGGTCCTTCGGCAGAGGATGCAGTTCCGCCGAGGCCCAGCCGGTGGTCAACTCCCTGCTGACACCGAGGGTGTCCTTCAACCCGGTGAGCAGGTCGGACGGGGTGGTGAGGCGCCGGCCGAGGGTGGCCGCCCAGGGGATCTGGCCGCCGAGCATCTCGGCGGTGATGGCCAGTGCCGCCGCGACGGCGTTGGTCATACCCCACTTGTGATACCCGGTGGCCAGGTAGATCCCGCCGCCCCCGCGCGGCAACGTGCCGATGAACGGGATGAGGTTGGCCGAGCGGTAGTCCTGGGCGGACCAGGAGTGGGTGCGCTGGGCGCCGGGGAAGTGTTCCGCGGTCCAGGCCTCGAGGTCGTCCACCGCGGCCTGCGGTGAGTCCTGGCGGCCGACCACGTGGCCGTTGCCGCCGACCAGCAGCAGCTCATCATCGCCGAGCGGCGCGGTGCGCAGGGACCGGGAGGGGGCGTCGGCGCTGAGATACATCCCCTGCGGCATGCCTTCCGGTGATCCGGGGAGGCGGTAGGCCTGGGCATAGGACCGCTGGGGCAGGAGCTTGGCGAAGTAACCGCCGCGGTCCAGGACCGGCGCCCCCGTGGCGAGCACGAGGTGATCGGCCTGCACGTCCCCGTGGGTGGTCTCCACGGTGAGGGGGGAGCCGATTCCCGCCCCGGTGATGCGGACACCCTGGATCAGGGTCCCGCCGCGCTCGTGCAGCTCGGTGGCCAGGGTGTCCAGGACCTCCATCGGATGGATCTGAGCTTGGTCCTCGAGCGTGATCGCGCCGGACACGGGGAACGGCAACTCGGTCTCGTCCGTCCACGTGACGGACAAGCCGGCGGTCTCGGCGGCCCGCTTTTCTTGCCGCAGGGAATCGCCTCCCTTGGGGCTGGTGGCGTAGGTGTAGGCCTGGCGCCTCTGAACGGGGACGCCGCGATCATCCAGGTAGCGCAGCAGCCACGACTGGCCTTCGCGGTTGCCCTCCACGTAGGCCCGCAGGACCTGGTCCGACTGGTGCCGGCTGATCTGGGAGAGGGTGGTGCCCTGCAGCAGGGACAGCTTGGCCGTGGTGTTGCCGGTCGCCGCCGCCCCCACCGTGCGGGCCTCCAGCACGGCGACCTGCTGGCCCGCACGGGCCAACAGCACCGCCGTGGTCAGGCCGGTCAGGCCGGCACCGGCCACCACCGTGTCATAGTCGGCCCCGGGGACGAACTCGTCCGTCCCGGCGGCGGTTACGGGGTGGGTGTCCAGCCATAGTGAATGCACGCTGCTCGCCTCTCTGCTCCGGTTCTCCGTACGCTGCGGCGACGCGTCCGTGTGGCCGCGGACGGCCGACGCCACGGTGCCAGCATGCCCGCACCGGGCCGGCCTTGGCGAGGGCCACCGTGCGGCCGCGCCGTGGCCCGCACACCGCGATCCGCGAAGCCCGCCTACGCGAGCAGGTCGGCGAACCGCCCCACGGCCTCGAGCCCGGTGACCTCGCCGGACAACAGGGGCAGCTCCACCAGGGGAACCTGCGGCAGCCCGTCCGCGAGCACCCGCAGGTGCCCGCCCTCGGCCTCATGCCGGCGAGCCAGGAACTCGCCGGCGTCCAGGGGAGAACGCCGGTTCACCACCAGTGCCGCCGGGTCCACCCCGGTGGCCCGCAGTTGCCCGTGCAGGGCCAGGGTCTCCTGCACGGGCATGCGCTCGGCGGTCAGCACCATGACGAAGGCCGTGGCAGCGGCGTCGGTCAGCAGGCGCCGCATGTCTCCGAAGAGCCGTTGACGCCGCTCCAGGACCCGGCGGATCTCACCATCGCGCACCTCCTGGGCGCTGCGTCCACGCCCGCCGCGGCGCTGGCCGTCCAGGCCTCGCAGGGCGTCCGAGAACCGCTCGGTCCTCTGCCGACGGCTCAGCAACCCTTCCGTCCACGCGGACATGAGGGTGGGTAGTTCCAGCAGTCGGGCGGTGTGGCCGGTGGGTGCGGTGTCCAGGACCACTACGTCGAACCGCTCCGACGCCTCCAGCACCGTGGTGGACATCTTCTCCAGCAGGGCCGCCTCCTGGGTACCCGGCGACTGCCGTGCCAGCTCGAAGTAGCGGTCCACCTCCCGATGGAGGTGTTCGGGCATCAACCCCTTGACGGTGCCAGCCACCGCGTCCAGGTGCTCCCGTGCCACGCGACCCGGGTCCAGTTCCGTGCCTACCACCCGTCCGGTCCCCACGCCCTTCCACAGTGCCACCTCGGTGTCACCAACGGGCCGCTCCCAGAGGTGGCCGAGGTTGTGCGCCGGGTCGGTGGAGACCACCAGGACCCGCTGACCGGCCCGCGCCAG
The DNA here is from genome assembly GCF_032154715.1 of Citricoccus sp. Lineage (GTDB taxonomy): Bacteria > Actinomycetota > Actinomycetes > Actinomycetales > Micrococcaceae > Citricoccus. The sequence goes on from NZ_JALDXU010000049.1 coordinate 6,241, forward strand.
GGCGAGGGCGGTGGCCGAGGACAGGGTGGTCTTGCCGACGCCCCCCTTGCCGCCGAAGAAGACCACCCGGCGGCCGCGGAGAATCTCCGTCAGCGTCATGATCCCGCTCTCTTCCGTGGTGGGCGGCCCAGCCCGCCGTGGCCGCGGCTCAGCAACAGGAGAGGGAATCGAGGGGGGACCGCTCCATCCCCATGCGGCGGTGCCACTCGTGGAAGCGGTCATACACCACCGGAAGCAGCTCGACCGTGTAGTAGGAGGCCGGGTTCGGCACGCCCAGCGCGTCCGAGAACACCATCATCATGAACAGGTCCTCCTCGTCCCGCTGGGCCCGCGCGAACGTCGACCGGTAGGGGCCCGCATAGTAGTCCTGCAGGCCGCGCCCGACGCCGGCCAGTCGCCGGCGCCAGCCCCGCGCCCTGGCCTCGGTCACAGTTTCGAGCTGGAGGGGTCCAGGGCGTCGTCCTCGGCTTCGGCGAACTCCACCTGCGGATCACGGCGGGCACGGTTCATCGCCGCCACGGCCTCGACGATGACCCAGAGGGCGCAGATCAGGATGATCACGTCCAACACGAGCAGCAGCCAGTTCTGCGTGCTGAAGAACGTGCCGAGCTGGATGATCAGCGCGTACACACTGACGATCGCCACGAAGACCAGCGGGATGAGCACCGGCCACACCGGGCGGCGCAGCTGGATGAGCATGACCGCGATGATGGCCAGTGTCAGGGCGGCCAGCAGCTGGTTGGTGGTGCCGAACAGCGGCCAGATGACCATGCCGCCGGAGCCGTCCGCGCCGGCGCTGAACGTCAGGCCCAGGGCCACCGCGAGCACGATCAGCGTGGAGACCCAGATATTCAGCTTGACGCCCATAATCTCGCCGATCTCGGTGACCACGAACCGCTGCAGGCGCACGCCGGTGTCCATGGTCGTGGCCGCAAAGAGCACCGCCATGGTGGCCAGGATGGTGGTGGACAGTGACGTGGGGATGCCCAACCCGGCATTGAGGATGCCGCCGCCGGCGTTCACGAAGGCCTCCACCCCGCCGTCGTTGAAGGCCGCGTAGACCTCTTCCCACTGGGCCAGGGTCTGGAAGCCGGCGGTCGTGGCGATGATGGTGCCCAGGGCCAGTAGTCCCTCGCCGACGGCACCGAAGTAGCCGACGAAGCGCGCGTCGGTCTCCTTGTCCAGCTGTTTGGCACTGGTGCCGGAGGCAACGATTCCGTGGAATCCGGAGATCGCGCCGCAGGCGATGGTCACGAACAGCAGCGGGAAGATCCCGGGCGTCCCCTCCGGGACGTTCTGGTTGAAGGCGGGTGCCACCACGGTGGGAGAGGAGATGGCGATGGCCAGGTAGAGGATCCCGAGGCCGATGAACAGCTGCAGGCCGTTGATGTAGTCGCGCGGTTGCAGCAGCATCCACACCGGAAGCAGGGAGGCCACCCCGGCGTAGAGGAACAGCACCACGATCCAGAACGCGTTGGCGCTCAGGCCGAGGATGGTCTCCGGCAGCACGATGGGGAACATGTCACCCAAGATCATCAGGCCGTAGAGGGCCACCACTCCGACGATCGAGACGGCCGGCAGGTTCCACTTCAGCCGGTAGATCGCCTGGCCGATCAGCAGAGCCACCACGATCGCCCCCCACGTGGGGATCACCGACGTGGGGGTGGAGACGAGCAGGTTGGAGATCACCACGGCGAAGGCCGCGTTGACCATCAGCAGCAGCAGGAAGATGACGATCAAGAACAGGTTGCGCCCGTGGCGGCCGATGTACCGGCCGGACAAGGTGCCCATGGACTGCGCCTTGTTGCGGTTCGAGGCCCACATCGCCCCAAGGTCGTGCATGCCCGCGAAGAAGACGGTCCCGATCGTGACCCACAGGAAGGCCGGGGCCCAGCCCCAGATCACGGCGACGGCGGGCCCGACGATGGGTGCGGCGCCAGCGACGGAGGTGAAGTGGTGGCCCCAGAGCACGAGCTTGTTGGTCGGGACGTAGTCCACCCCGTCCTCGAAGCGGTGCGCGGGGGTGGTGTACTCCGGGTCCAGCCGGTACACCTTCTTGGAGAGGTACTTTGAGTAGAGGAAATAGCCGAGCAGGATCATGGTGATCCCGACCACGGCGAGCACAAGGGAATTCATAGTGACCTCATCTGCGGTGTCGGTGCGAATGACAGGGTGCGTTGCCGCACATCCTGCCATCAGGACCCACCCGCACGGAACCGTCCGGGCCATGTCGGGCGAGACCAACCCCTTACCCGACGTCAGAAGGGCCCCTCATGACCGATTCCACGCCGATCACCGCACGAGAGACCATCCAGCAATGGCTGGACCACCCGGCCGGCGGGCCCGTGCTGCGCGAACTCCTCAAACAGTCGGGGTCCGACCCGGCGGCTTTGGGACCGGCGCTGAGCCTGCCGTTGCAGCAGTTGGTGGCCCTGAGCCAGGGTCAGCTGACGCAGGAGTCCGTCGACGCCATGGTGCTCCAGGCCAACGGCGGCGTCATGCCGGACACTGGTGACACCGGTGCGCCGCAAGCTGGCTCGGACCGCTTCCTCGGCCAGACGGTCGTGGTGACCGGGGCGGCCAGCGGCATCGGCCGCGCCACCGCCGAACGGATTCTCCGGGAGGGTGGCCGGGTCATCGCGGCCGACATCTCGGCGGAGCGGCTGGAGGAGTTCCTCGGCGCCGCCGCCACGGACCGGCTGGTCACCGTCACCGCGGATCTGACGAAGGCCGAGTCGGTGGACGCCGTACTGGACGCCGCGGGCGAGTCGATCGACGCCCTGGCGAACGTGGCGGGCATCAACGACGACTTCTCCGCCATCCACGAGGTCAGTGACGAGATGTGGGCGAAGGTCTTCGCCGTGAACGTGGACGGGCTGGTCCGCCTGACCCGGGCCGTCACCGAACGGATGCTCCGGGGGCGGCGGGGATCCATCGTCCACGTCACCTCCGAGGCGGGGCTGCGCGGGTCGGCCTCCGGGGTCGCCTACACGGCCTCCAAGCACGCCGTCGTCGGCATCACCAAGTCGATGGCCTTCATGTACGCCAAGGAGGGCATCCGCACCAATGCCGTGGCACCGGGCGGGGTGGCCACCGGAATCCCGATGCAGGCGAAGATCGCCGAGTTCGGCAACGCCAAGCTCACCGAGGCGCGCGGGAACATCCCCGGGCTCGGCACCGCAGACCAGCTGGCCGCGGCCATCACCTTCCTGCTCTCGGCGGACAGCGCCAACATCAACGGCGCCGTCCTCACCTCCGACGGCGGCTGGTCAGCCGTCTGACCGCACCAGGGCCGCGGACGGCGTCCGGACGGCCACGCTTGTCATGCGAACTTCCGGTGTGTTGTGCCCGTGGAGGCGTCAACACACCGGAAGTTCGCATGACGGACGGTGGGGCGATCAACAGGGATCAACAGGATGGACGCCGGGGGCACCGCGATGGGCCAGGGCCGGGATATCTCACGTCGCCGGCTGCTCCGGGTCGCTCACGTGCCCCGTTGCTCCGGGTCGGTCACGTCCGCGAGTGTCGCGCCGAGTACCTCGACCAGGCGGTCGGCGTCGACCGTCACGGCCGCACCCGGGGCTCCCGCGCCGATGGAGACCTGCACCCCCGAGAGGGCGACGTCGGCGATGACGGGCCAGGCCGTCGTCGCGCCGAAGGGCGTGATGGAACCGCGCGGGTACCCGGTGACCTCCAGGGCCTCGGCCGCAGAGGGCATGGACAGGCGGTTCACCCCCAACAGGGCCCGCAGCTTGGGCCACGAGATGCTGCGACCGCCTGGCACGAGGACGAACAGGAAGTCGTTCTCGCCGCGGCGCACCACCAGCGACTTGATCAGCCGCCCCGGGTCGACGCCGCGGGCCGCGGCGGCCTCGGCCAGGGAGGAGACCGGGCCGTGCTGCGTCAAGGTGTACTCGAGGCCCGCATCGATGATGGCCGGAAGGCCCACAGGGTGGTCAGAATCAGGCTGGTCGGATTCAGGCTGGCTGGAGTGGCGCGGGTGGTTCACGGCGCCAGCGTAGCGGTTCGCTGAGCGGGTGGCCCGGCGCCTGCGTCAAGCCGGGACTGATCGGGTCCGGCGGCCGGCGATGAGGACATCGAGGCTGAAGCGGCCCGGAGCGGGCTGGCTCAGGCGCGGTCGGTGATCTCGGTGGCTCCGGCGCGCTCGGCGCAGTGCGCGCAGCAGTACATGGTGCCGGAGACCTCGGCGCCGTGCCCGAGGATGCGGCAGCCGCAGTGGGCGCACACCGGTGCCATGGTGTGGATGGCGCATTCAAAGCTGTCGAAGGTGCCCTGCCGTTCACCCATGGTGATGGTGAACGCCTTGTCGTAGTCGTTGCCGCAGGTGTCGCAGACGGCCCTGATGTCCCCTTTCATCGGGTGGAGTCGGGTGGAGATGTGCGGTCCGTTCAGCGTAGGAGCGCCCGACGCCGGCCGTACAGGTCTCCAGACCGGTGCGGTCCGGCGTGGGTGGGCAGAGGCCGGCGTCCTGTTCCGGTCCGGTTTGCCAGACTCAAGCCCGCCCGACTGACGCCCACCCGGATTCGCCCGGCGCGAAGGAATGCTCGGATGGGCTCGGAATGGGTTGGCAGCGCCTCGCCAGTCCGACAGGGTGGGGGTATGGCTACATACACGACGACGAATCCGACCACCGGAGCGATCGAACGAGAGTTCCCGAACCTGGATGAGGCCGGAGTGCAGGACGTCCTGCATCGCTCCGATGCCGCCTTCCCTGGCTGGCGTTCGACCGCGGTCCGGGAGCGTGCCGACATCCTGACGAGGGTGGCCGACGCCTACGCGGACCGCAAGGAGGAACTGGGCCGGCTCATCGCCACCGAGATGGGCAAGCCGCTGCGTGAGGCCATCGGGGAGGCCGAACTGGCCGGTGAGATCTACCGCTGGTACGCGGAGCACGGGCCGGAGCTGCTGGAGCCGGAGGCCCTGGACCCGCAGGGCGCCGAGGAATCACTGGTCACCACGGAGCCGGTCGGGCCGCTCGTGGGCGTGATGCCGTGGAACTACCCCTACTACCAGGTGGCCCGGTTCGCCGCGCCGAACCTGATGGCGGGGAACACGGTCATCCTGAAGCATGCCGAGATCTGTGCCGCCTCCGCCCAGGTCATGGGGGAGATCCTCCATGCCGCCGGCGTGCCCGAGGATGCGTACATCAACGTGTACGCCGGACACGAGCAGATCGCGACGATGATCGCCGACCCCCGGGTCCACGGAGTGTCCCTGACGGGCAGCGAGCGGGCCGGCGCCGCGGTGGCGGAGACGGCCGGGAAGAATCTCAAGAAGGCCGTGCTGGAGCTCGGAGGATCGGACGCCTTCATCATGCTCGAGGATGCCGATGTGGAGCGGGTGGCGCGGACCGCCGCCAAAGCCCGGCTCTCCAATGCCGGTCAGGCGTGCAACTCACCCAAGCGGATGATCGTGCTGAACTCCCAGTTCGAGGATTTCGTGGCCGCCGTGACCTCGGTCTTCTCCGAGGCGACCATCGGGGACCCCCTGGAAAAGGGCGTCCGGGTCGGCCCACTCTCCTCGGTCAAGGCACGGGATACCGTGGTGGACCAGGTCAAGCGGGCCGTGGAGCAGGGCGCCACCCTGCACACCGGCGGTGACGCCCTCGAGGGGGACGGGGCCTTCATGCGCCCGGCGGTGCTGACCGGGATCACCCCGGAGATGGACGCCTACTCCGAGGAGATCTTCGGCCCGGTGGCCATGGTCTACGGCGTCGACTCCGAGGAAGAGGCCGTCCAGCTGGCCAATGACGTGGGCTTCGGGCTCAGCGGATCGGTGTGGGGCAACGACGTCGGCCGGGCCCAGGCGGTCGCCGACCGGTTGGCCGTGGGCATGGCCTACGTCAACGAGCACGGCACCACCCTGCCCGGCCTGCCTTTCGGCGGCGTGAAGCGCTCCGGCTTCGGCCGCGAGCTCGGGCGCTGGGGCATGGGCGAGTTCGTCAACACCCGGTTGCGGCGCACGGCGAAGGCCTGATCCGCGGGCACGGTGATTTGTAACTGTACCGACCGGTCGGTACAGTTACGGGGTGACTCAGAAGCAGTTGAACCCGGTTGAACACAGCGGTGCCGGTCCGGCCGGTCTTCCTCCAGAGGAGACCACGCCGGCCCGGCGCTGGCTGTTCCTCGTCGTCATCTCCTTGGGCCTGTTGATGATCGGGTTGGACAACTCGATCCTGTACACGGCCTTGCCCCGGTTGCGCGAACAGCTCCCGGCCACGGAGTCCCAGGGGCTGTGGATCGTCAATGCCTACTCCCTGATGATGGCGGGCCTGCTTCTGGGCACCGGCACGCTGGGGGACAGGATCGGTCATCGCCGGATGTTCCTGATCGGGCTGATCGTGTTCGGGGTGGCCTCGCTCGGCGCTGCTTTCGCGCCGACGGCCTGGTTTTTGGTGGCCGCTCGCGCCCTGCTCGGCGTCGGCGCTGCGGTGATGATGCCCTCCACCCTGGCCTTGATCCGGGTGACGTTCACCAACGAGCGCGAACGCAGCGCAGCCATCGGCGTGTGGGGATCGATCGCCGTGGCCGGCGCTGCGGCGGGGCCCGTGGTCGGTGGGCTGCTGCTGGAGTTCTTCTGGTGGGGCTCGGTGTTTCTCATCAACGTGCCCATCGTGGTCATCGCCGTGATCGCCACCGTGGTGGTGGCCCCGGCCAACCGGCCGAATCCAGCCAAGCGCTGGGATGCGGTGTCCTCTCTGTACGCCCTGTTCGCCTTATCCGGGCTGGTCATGGCGATCAAGGAACTGGCCAACCCCCACCGCGAGGGATGGCTGCTCGCCGCAGCGGTCGTCGTCGGCGCGCTGGGCGCGGTCTCCTTCGGCCGCCGTCAACGCCGCATCGAGGAACCCCTGCTGGTCTGGGAGATCTTCCGGTCGCGGATCTTCAGTGGCGGAGTCATCGCTGCCGCCGGCGCCATGGTCGTGATGATCGGCGTGGAGTTGATGACGAGCCAGCGGTTCCAGCTCGTCGCGGATTTCAGTCCGCTGCAGGCGGGCCTGGTCGTGGCGACCATCACGGTCAACTCCGTGCCGATGTCCATCCTCTCCGGCGCGTTCCTGCATCGCATGGGCTTCGCCGGGTTGATCTGCGGGGGCTTCGTGGCCATGGCGATCGGCGCCGGCCTGGCGTTCTGGGGAGGCCACCAGGGCCTGTTCCCGCTCTTCATCGCCGGCCTCGTGTTGATCGGGGCCGGGACCGGGGCCATCATCTCGGCGTCCACCACGGCCATCATCGACTCTGCTCCGGCCCACCGAGCCGGCATGGCGGCCGGCGTCGAGGAAGTCTCGTTCGAGTTCGGCATCCTGCTGTCGGTGACCATCGTGGGCAGCCTGTTGCCGGTGCTGTACCTGCTGAATGCGCCGGCATCTGTGCCTGATGATCCGATGGCGGGATTGGCCCACCCGGAGCTCGGGGCGGCGGCGGGGGTGGCCTACGATCAGGCGTACCTGACCATCCTGCTGGCCATGGCCGTCTTCGCCTGCGCGATGGCCCTGCTGTCCGCATGGAGTTTCCGCGGCAATCCGAAGGGAGCCACCAGTGAGAACCAGTAAACGCGAGCAGATCCTCGCCGTCGCAGTCGGCCTCATCGAGGAACGCGGGGTCGAGGCGGTCACCTTCGAGAATCTGGCGGACGCCTCGGGACTCTCGAAGTCGGGGCTGATCTACCACTTCCCCTCCCGGCACGAACTGCTGTTGGGCATCCACACCCATATGGCCGAGGCCTGGGAGGAAGAACTCATCGAGGCCGCCGGAGGCCCGGCCGAGGACGTCAGCAAAGCGGCCCGACTGCGCGCGGTGGTCGTCACGATGGGCAGCAACGCTCCCAGGGCTGAGCTGCTGATGGCCCTGGACGCCGGAACCCACCCCGATTTCTCCGCTCCCTGGACGCGAGTGGATCAGGCCTGGCTACCCACTCCCGAGCAGGCGATGGACTCTCCCCAGGCGCAGGCGGCCTACCTCGTGCTGCTGATGGCCGATGGACTGTGGATGCACGATCACCTGCATGGACGGCACCTGCCGGAACAGGTCCGTGCGGCACTCATCGAGTCCGTCCTGGCGCAGATTCCCTGACAGCTACGGCGACCGGTGGCGGACCGCCCGCGCCGACATGACCGAGGAGCCGAGGGCCTGGACCCTGGACCGTAGTTCCCGATCGGCCGTGGCCACCACCACAGGGCGGGCGGGGGCTGCGGCCTGGAGCCGCCGGACGGTGTCCACGATCGCGTCGTCCCCCTCGCCTGCCGCGTCCACCACCTGGACGCCGTCGGCGGAGTCGAGGCCGCGGGCCTGTCCCTCGGTGACCAGGATGATGTCCGGACGCACGCGCGGGCCGTCCGGGCCGGCGTCGGGCCAAACCAGGCCTTCCTGCGCCAGGGCGGCCAAATGGTCACGAAGCATCAGCGTGGCACCCAGTCGATCGGACCACCAGCCATCCGGGCGTGAGCCGACCACGTTGGCGGCGTCGACCACGAGGACCGGGGGCGGTGAGGTGGTCGGCTGGGCACGTTCCATGGAGTCGATTCTCTCGTGGTGGGCAGCTGTTTCCCAGTTCAACCCGTGGGTAGGCTCGGGACCAGACCGCCATGCCGGTCCTTCAGGGGCCGGCGGCTGTGCACCGGCGCGCCCAGCGCCACCACCGTCGAACAAGGGAGTGTCATGAGTTTTCTGGATCCGTCAGTGTGGGGTGGGAAGGTCTATACCGAGGGCTGGACGGAGGGATCGGCTGGATCGGTCGAGGTTCTGGAGCCGGCCACCGGTGAGGTGCTGGGCCAGGCCGGCATGGCCTCGGCCGACGACGTCTTCGCGGCGGCCACCCGGGCCGCGAAGGCCCAGAAACAGTGGGCGGCGAAGCGTCCGGAGGAGCGGGCGGCCGTGCTGCGCCGGGCCGGCCAGGTCTTCGAGGACCACGTGAACGAGCTGAACACCTGGATCCAGCGGGAGACCGGAGCCATTGCCGGCAAGGCCGCGATGGAGACCCACGTGGCCGCCAACGAGTGCTTCGACTCCGCCGCGCTGCCCCACCACCCCGCCGGGGAGGTGCTCACCTCGGATGAGCCCCACTGGTCCTTTGCGCGCCGGGTGCCGGCCGGTGTGGTGGCCGTGATCTCACCCTTCAACTTTCCGCTGATCCTCTCGATCCGTTCGGTGGCCCCGGCTCTGGCGCTGGGCAACGCGGTGATCCTGAAGCCGGATCCGCGCACCCCGGTCTCCGGCGGCGTCATGATCATGCGGGCCTTCGAGGAGGCCGGGCTGCCGGCCGGTGTGCTGCAGCTGCTGCCCGGTGGGGCGGAGACCGGCGCGGCGCTCACCGAGGCGCCGGAGGTCCGGATCGTGTCCTTCACCGGCTCGACGGCGGCCGGCCGGAAGGTTGGCGAGGCCTGCGGGCGGAACCTGAAGCGGGCCCACCTGGAGTTGGGTGGCAACAACGCCCTCGTGGTGCTGCCGGGCGCTGATGTGGCTGCCGCCGCATCCGCCGGGGCCTTCGGGGCCTTCATGCATCAGGGGCAGGTCTGCATGACCAGCGGCCGCCACCTGGTGCACGAGTCGATCAAGGACGAGTACATCGCCGCCCTGCGGGAGAAGGCCGAGCATCTGCCCGTCGGCGACCCCACCGGCCAGGTGGCCCTGGGGCCGGTCATCGACGAGCGGCAGCGGGACAACATCGACCGGATCGTCCGTGGTGCCAAGGATGCCGGGGCGACGATCGAGGCCGGGGGCACCTACGAGAACCTGTTCTACGCCCCGACCGTGATCTCCGGCATCGGGCGGGACAATCCGGCCTGGGCCGAGGAGATCTTCGGGCCGGTGGCCCCGGTGATGTCCTTCTCCACGGTGGAGGACGCCGCGGAGATCATCAACGCCAACGAGTACGGCCTCTCGCTCGGCATCCTCGGTGACGTGGGCCAGGCGATGAAGCTGGCCGACCTCGTGGACGCCGGCAAGGTCCACATCAACGAGCAGACCGTGGCCGACGAGTCCAACGCCCCCATGGGCGGGGTCAAGGCCTCCGGCACCGGGGCCCGGTTCGGCGGCTACACCGCGAACATCGAGGCCTTCACCGAGGTGCAGTGGGTGACGATGCGCCCGGACATTGCCCCCTACCCCTTCTAAGGCTCAGCCAACCCCTCACTTTGAGGGCAGGGAATAGTACTCTCTTCTGCCCGCAAAGCTGGCGGGTCCGCAGCTCACCTGTACGGCGACGGACGGCGGCCTCACACGAGGAGTGTGGGGCCGCCGTCGCCGTGCACGCGGTCGTGCAGGCGTTCCATCCGCCGGTCGAGGTCCAGGGCAGACTGGGCCGCCTCCTTCAGTTCACCCGCGACGTCGGCCGGCACCTCGCCGTCGTACTTGTACTTGATCTTGTGGTCCAGGGACGCCCAGAAGTCCATGGCGATGGTGCGGAACTGGATCTCCACCGGGATCCGGACCATCCCGGTGGAGAGGTACACCGGGACGCGGACCGTGGCATGCAGGGACGTGTACCCGTTGGTCTTCGGATGGGCGATGTAGTCCTTCACCTGCACCAACTCCACGTCCGGTCGGTCCGTGAACAGCTCGAAGAGCCGGTAGACGTCCCGCCGGAAACTGCAGGTGACACGGGTCCCGGCGATGTCCGTGATCTCCTGCCGCCACACGTCCAGGTCCAGTGGCAGTCCGCGGCGTTTGGCCTTGGCGACCAGTGAATCCAGGGACTTCATGCGGGTGGCGAGGTGCTCGATCGGGTTGTAGTCATGCAGGTGCAGGAATTCGTCTTGCAGGATCCGCAGCTTCGTCTCCACCTCGCGCATGGCGAAGTCGTATTCGAGGGTCAGCTGCTGGAATTCGCCGCCGATCGCCGAGAGGCGCTGCGCGAGATCCGGGGACAAGGCGGCCAGATCGAGGGCGGTGTCCGGCCCGCCTGGCCCGCGCCGTTCGAGATCGGTGGTGTGCGCCGGTCGTCGCGGGGAATCATCCATGGGTCGATTGTCGCTCCGTGGCCTGTCAGGAGGCCGGGGTGAGGCTGGACACCGGCTGTGACGGGATTCGTGATGCGCTCTGCAGCCGGCTGACCCGCCTCACGGAGAGGTCCCGCGAGGTGAGCAGTTCCGGAGAGGACAACGCCGTCCCGCCGGACCTACCGTGAAGGCACGCAGCGAGAACCTGCACCCACCGGTCTGTCCCACTGAAGGGGATTGCGATGACCACCACCGACCTCTCCCACTACGATCCGGCCCCGGCCACACCCCGCGTGGTGGACCTGCCGACCTGGCAGGCCGAACTCGACTCGCTGCGCCGGCGCGAGAAGGCCGCCACCCGGGAACTGGACGCCATCGCCGAGCAACGCCGCCAGCTACCGATGGTCAAGATGCCCGACTACACGCTGGAAGGGGCCTTCGGGCCGATCCGGCTCGTGGACCTCTTCGGCGGCAAGCACCAGCTGATCGTCTACAGCCACATGTGGCACGACGGCGCCGAGTACCAGTGCGGCGGCTGCACCTTCTTCTCCTCACAGTTCCCCCGGCTGGAGTTCCTGGAGAACTATGACGCGCGCTTCGTGGTCGTCACCCAGGGCCCGATCGGCGAGGCTCTGGCCTACCGCAGTCGGGTCGGGAACCGGATGAGCTGGTACTCCACGGCGGACAGCACCTTCGGGGCCGATGTGGGCGCCCCACCTCATGCCGGATACGCCTTCAACGTGTTCCTGCGGGACGGCGAGGACGTCTACCGGACGTGGCACACCGACGGACGCGGCCTCGAGACCGTGTCCCACGTCTTCGGGCTGATGGATGTCCTGCCCTACGGCCGGCAGGAGTCCTGGCAGCAGTCCCCGGAGGGTTGGCCGGGCGGGGAGGCGTGCCACGGCTGGCCCGAGCCCCAGGACGTGGCCGGCTGGTACGGGGTGGACTAACCGTCCATCATGCGAAAATCCGGTGTGTCGGCACGCTTTCGTGGGGGACATGCCGAAAGTTCGGATGATGGGTCTACTGAGGCCGCTCGGGTGCGAGCAGGCAGAACTCGTTGCCGGAGGGGTCGGCCCACGTGGACCACGGCCATTCCGGGTTGTCAACGAGCAACCGCGCTCCCGCCGCCCGGAGTCGGTCGGTGATGGCGCCGTCGTCGGGCCCGGGGCGCACATCCACGTGGAGCCGGTTCTTCCCGCGCTTCGGACCGGATTCAGGGAGGAACTGCAGGAGAGGGCCGGTGCCGGAGGGATGGCGCAGGGAGGACGGTGCCTCGCCGTTCTCCCGGGCCCAGCCGGTGGCCACGGCCCAGAAGTCTGCGTCCCGCTGGGGATCGGCACTCTCCAGGGCCAAGGCGTCGATCGGGCCGCTGTCCCGGTACGCCGGCCGCTCGTCCATCACGCAGAAGGCGTTGCCCTCCGGGTCCGCCAACACCACCCAGGCAACATCTCCCTGACCGATGTCCGCCGGGCTGGCGCCCAGACCGATCAGTCGTTCGACGACCTCCCGTTGCTGTTGGCCGTTCCCACCGGTCAGATCCGGGTGCAGCCGGGACGTGACCGGTGAGGGGTCCGCGACGTGCTCGAAGCACAGGTCGAGGAAGCGGCCCCCGGACAGGGGAAGCCGGACCTCCACCCCGGCCTCGTTGTCCGTGAGGGGCTCCGCTCCCAGGGCGGCCGCCCAGAAGTCCGCCAGCCGGCGCGGGTCACGAGCATCGATGTTCAGGTTCTCCAGACGCATCTCACCGGTGTATCAAGGCCGTCTCCGGCGCGGCAAGGGCCTGACGCCACGGTGGGCCTCGGCACGGCGTGATGCGCAGGGCACCGGGCGGCGAACTCTGGAGCCGGGGCCCGAGCGGGGCTTAACCTCGGCTCGGGCGCGCACGTCCGAAGTGCATCATCACGTGCACCATGCCGCCCGGATCAGGGGATGGAGCACGATGAAATACATGCTGATCATGCGGGCCACCGACGCCGCGGTGGAGGCCTCCAAGAGCATGCCGATGGAGGAGATGCTCAACCAGATGGGTGCCTACAACGAGGAGCTCATGGGCGCCGGAGTGATGGTGGGCGGGGAGGGGCTGGCCTATCCGGAGGACCGGGCGAACTTCGTGCTCGACTTCGCCCAGGACCCGCCGGCCGTCTCGGACGCCCCCTACGGAGAGACCGAAGCCCTCTTCAACGGGTTCTGGATGATCGAGGTGCCCACCCGGGAGGACGCGGTGAACTGGGCCAGCAAGTGCCCGCTGGGGCCGGGGTCCAAGCTGGAGGTCCGGCGCGTGCAGACGGAGGAGGACTTCGCCGACTTCGCGGACAACGAGTACATCCAGAAGGAGGCGGGCTGGCGCGAGGAACTGCATCGCGCGTCGGGCGAGACACCATAGGCCCCGAGGACACCCATGGCGGAATTCACAGACCGGTACGACGCCGGCCGGCAGTTGGCCGAGCACCTCGCCTCCCGCGGGTGGCCGGGCGAGGGGCGGGCCGGCGTCGGGCCCCCGGTGGTCCTGGGCCTGCCGCGCGGCGGGGTACCGGTGGCCGAGGTGGTCGCCCGGGAACTGGGCGCGCCCCTGGATGTGATCATGGTGCGCAAGCTCGGAGTGCCCGCCCACCCGGAACTCGCGATGGGGGCCATTGGCGAGCAGGGCGCCCGGGTGCTGGACGCCTCCATCGTGCGGCACTACGCCGTCACGGCGGAGCAGGTCGCCGAGGTGGAACGGCGTGAGCGGGAGACCCTGCAGCGCCGCGGGGCGTTGTTCCGGGCAGGCCGGGCGCCGCTGGACCTCCACGGGGCCTCAGCCGTGATCGTGGATGACGGGATGGCCACGGGCGCCACGGCCCGGGTGGCCTGCAGCGTGGCCCGGCACCTCGGCGCCGCCCACGTGGTGCTGGCCGTGCCGGTGGCCGCCCGGGACACGGTTAGCCGGATCCGGGAGGAGGGTGAGGCCGACGAGGTGCTCGTAGTGGCCACGCCGCGGTTCTTCCGGTCGGTGGGCGAGCACTACGCGGACTTCGCCGCCGTGCAGGATGAACGCGTGGTGGCGATCCTCCAGCAGCCCTGATCCGCGCAGCAGCCGAGCCGCTCCAGCCGCGTGCGACATCCGGCAGGATCGGAGACGCGCGGGGCAGGCCGCGCCCCTAGCGTGGAAGCACCATTCGAACCGGGAGGGCCCATGCGCATTGTCATCACGCAGAACACCACCCTGGACGGGAGGATCGAGATGCTGGACGACTGGTTCGATCCGTCCAACCAGGACGAGGACCTGGCCGAGGAGCTGATGCGGCAGACCGAGCGCGAGGACGTCCTGCTCCTGGGCCGCCAGACTTTCGAGGACTTCCGGGGCTTCTGGCCGCTGCAGACCGGGGACACCACCGGAGTCGCCGACAGCCTCGACCGGACGGACAAACGGGTCGTCTCCTCCACCCTGACCGATCCGGGGTGGCAGAACACCACCGTGATCTCCGGTGACCCCCTGAAAGCGGTGCTCGAGATGCGCGCGGCACCGGGCCGGGACGTCATCATCACCGGCAGCATCCAGCTGTGCCACGCCCTCATCCGGGCCGGACTGGTGGACCTCTACCGGATGTTCACCCATCCCGCCTGGCAGGGCCGGGGCCGTGGCTTCTTCCCGGACGGATACTCCGTGCCGCAGCTGCGGCGCACCGAGACCCGGGCCTTCGCCGGCGGCGTGGTCTACGCGGCCTACGAGCCGCTCGCCGGCCTCGGCTCCGAACAGGACTACTGAGGCCATGGGACAGCTGGGCTACTTCTCCATCGGATCCCTGGACGGGTTCATCGCTGACCCGTCCGGGGACTTCTCCTGGGCCGAGCCGGACGAGGAGGTCCACCAGTACGCCAACGACCAACTGCTGGGGGTGGATCTCCACCTCTACGGCCGGCGGACCTACGACCTGATGACCGTCTGGGAGACCGACCCCTCCTTCGCCGCCGCGAACCGGCTGTACGCGGAGTTCGCCGAGCGGTGGGTCGACGCGGACAAGATCGTCTACTCATCGACGCTGGAGGAGCCCGTCACCCGGAGGACGCGACTGGAGCGGACCTTCGACCCGGACGCGGTCCGCGCCCTGAAGGACTCCACGCCCGGTGACCTGATGATCGCCGGGCCCACCCTGGCCGCCCACGCCCTGCGCGCCGGGCTCGTCGAAGTGGTGGACCAGGTGCTGCTGCCGATCGTCATCGGCGGCGGACTGCCCATGTACCCGCCGGGCCTGCGGCTGCACCTCGAGTTGTTGGACGAGCGCCGCTTCGCCGGCGGGGCCGTGGTGGTACGGCATCGGGTTGTCCGTCCGGCCCCTCCGAGCTGAGTCGCACGAATGACCCCTGATGCGCTGGAATCGGGGGCAATTCCTGCGACGTGGATGTGGGGATCACAGGAAGTTGACCAGGGCCACGAACGTCAGCGTGCCCAGGCCGATGCTGAGCAGGGTCCTGCGCCCGCACCACAGGTGCACCGCCGCAGTGACCGCCACCGCCACGACCGCCTTGACCGCGGTGGCCCAGTCCACGCTGGCCGTACTGACGAAGGTAGAGGCGGCCAGGATGCCGAGGATCCCCACCGGCATCCACAGGCCCATGGCCATGACGAGCCGGGACTTCCGCAGGGGCCTCAGGACGGCGAATGGCAGGGCCCGCAAAGACAGCGTGATGGCGAACGCGATGGCCAGGGCTCCGGCCACGTACCAGGGGTCGAGCTCAACCATGGTCAGGAGCCCCCTTCCGGGTGAGCAGGAACCGGACCGCCAGGGCGGCCACGAACAACAGCATCCCCACGAACAGGGCTGAGTCCGGTGCCAACAGCAGGGCCCCACCGAAGCAGGCTAGGGCCATCACGAGGGAGGGGATCTCCTTCCGGGAACGGCAGGCGTCCAGCGTCAGGGTGACGAACAAGGCGCAGAGGGCGAACTCCAGCCCCTCGACCGGCCCGGGGAGTGCCGAGGCGAACAAGACCCCGACCAGACCGCCGCTGACCCAGTAGGTCTGGAAGGCGATCTGGGTGGCGAGCAGCCGCCAGCCGTTCCAGCCCCGCGGGTTCACGGCGGTGATGGCATAGGCCTCGTCGATCAGCGCATAGACGGAGTACGCCCGCGCCAGGGGGTTCTTCACCACGTGCAGTGGGAAGGAGAACGCATAGAACACGTGGCGGAAGTTCACCAGCACGGTGGTCAGCGCGATGGTGGCCAAAGGCGTCGCCGCCGCGATGAGTCCGATCAGCAGCAGTTCCACCGACCCCGCGAAGACGGCGATGGACAGGGCCGGGGCCATCCACCAGGGCAACCCGTACTGGATCACCAGCAGTCCGAATGCGATGCCGATCGGGAACATCCCCAGCCCTGCCGGGAGGGACAATCTGATGCCGAACGCGATCTCCGCGCGCCGGTTCACCGGCCGGCTGGCCACCTCACTGCTCATGCCTTCTATGATCCCCCGTTACTGGTGCACTCTGGTGGTACGTGACATCTTGGCTCAAGGATCCGACAGCAGGTTTCCGGAGCGGCGTGAGGTGTGTAAGCGGGTATACGCGGCCCACTCTGGAGGAACTGATGGGGCAACAGACCAAGGACAAGAGCGTCATTGGGAACCTGCAGGACGTCCGGTGACCAGCGCGCTGGCCGCTGCTGGGTGGGGACTGTTCGCCGGGGCCGCCCTGGTTATCGGCGCCGCGATCGCCTGGTTCATCCCGGTCTCGGCCAAGGTCGTGGGTTCCGTGATGGCGTTCGGCTCGGGTGTGTTGATTTCCGCGGTGGCCTTCGAATTGTTCGACGAAGCAGCGCACACTGGTGGGTTGTGGCCAGCCGTGGTCGGCTTCGCCATCGGTGCGGTGGTGTACATGCTCGCCAACCTGGCCCTGGCCCACTTCGGCGCCCGGCACCGCAAGCGCTCCCAGCGCCAACAGCCCTCGAAAGAGGATCAGGGCGGTAGCGGGCTGGCCATCGCGGTCGGAGCCCTTTTGGACGGAGTACCCGAATCCGTGGTCCTGGGCGTCAGCCTGCTCAGCGGTGGCGGGGTCAGCGCTGCGGTTGTAGCAGCCGTGTTCATCTCCAACCTCCCCGAAGGCCTCTCCAGTGCTGCCGGGATGAAAAAGGCCGGCCGCGGCCCTGGATACGTGTTCGGAGTCTGGGGCAGCATCGCGATCATCAGCGCCCTGTCCGCAGCCGCTGGCTACCTGCTGCTCGGCGCGGCCTCGCCCGCGGTGATCGCCGCCATCACCGCCATCGCGGGCGGTGCGATCCTCACTATGATCGCCGACACCATGATCCCCGAGGCCTTCGAGATCACCCACGCCTGGACCGGCTTGATCACCTCTGCCGGCTTCCTCCTGGCCGCCGCCATCAGTTGGCTCGGCGGCTGAGCCAGGACGGGCCCGTGTCCTTCATACTGCCCACCGCGGCCGTGGTGATGGTGGTCTGGCTCGCGCTGAACGGCCGCGAATCTTGCGGCTCTGGGGTCAGGAACCCGCCGGGTACGGCTCCGCCCGCAGCAGCCGCGCCAGGTGCGCCGCGTTGCGCGCTGCCCCGGCCGTGGTGGAGGCCACGTTCTCGGGCACCTGGTCGAGGTCCTGGTAGTCGACCGCCTGCATGGCCTCCCCGACCCAGTAGGTGCCGGCCTGGGCGGGGATGCTGAACCCGATGTCACTGAGTGCCTGGGTCATGTCGGCGATCGTCTTGTGGGCGCCGTCCTCATTGCCGACCACGGCCACGATCGCCGTCTTGTCGTACATGATCGGCCGGCCCTGGTCGTCGGTTTCGGACAGGTCGGCGTCGAGCCGTTCGATCACCCGCTGGGCGATACTGCACGGGTGGCCCATCCAGATGGGCGTGGCGAGGACGAGGATGTCCGCGTCCAGGACCTGCTGATGCAGCGCGGGCCAGGCGTCGCCGGGGCCCATGTCCACCTGGACCCCGGGTTTCACGTCATGGTCCACCACCCGGACGGAGGAGGTGG